>CAYSJK010000011.1:0-23721 GCA_964431375.1 uncultured Pirellulales bacterium | reverse complement strand
ACATCCGCCTGAATACTCCGGCCCAGCCGTAACCAGTTCACCTGTAATTCTCGGTTCAGTTTCACCGCTGTAACTAAAAGACAGCACCTGCTCAGGTTTGGAGCCATACCTGTAAATAGTAATCCCTTTACATTTCAACGTGAAAGCCTCCAAATATATGTTTCTGACATCCTCAACAGTTGCATCACTGGGCAAATTTATGGTTTTTGAAACAGCGTTATCTGTGTACTTTTGAAACGCCGCCTGAATCTGAAGATGCTCGGACGGCGTTATATCAAACGCCGTAACAAACACTTTTTTTATATCCTTCGGAATCTCCTTTATATTTTGCAAAGAGCCATCTCTACTAATCTCTGCAAGAACCTCCTTTTTGTAAATCTTTCTTTTGATGGCAACTTCCTCAAATAATGGATTGACTTCAAAAAGCTTTGTGCCCGATAAGACATTCCGTACAAAGCTTATGGCAAAGACCGGCTCAATGCCGCTGGAGCATCCGGCTATGATGCTGATAGTACCGGTTGGCGCTATTGTGTTTACCGTAGCATTACGCAGCTTTAATTTATCTTTGGCGTAAATCGACCTGGTGAAATTAGGAAAGACTCCCCTTTCCTTAGCAAGCGCAACTGAAGCATTAAGGGATTCTCTATGTATAAAACCCATAAGTTTCCTGGCAAAATTAACCGCCTGTAGAGAACTATAAGCAAGCCCAAGCTTTATGAGCATATCTGCAAAGCCCATCACGCCAAGTCCAACCTTTCTATTGGCCAATGTAATCTGCCTTATCTGCTCCAATGGGAAATTATTCACCTCAATCACGTCGTCCAGAAACCTGACTCCCAACCAGACTGTGTCTTTTAACCCCTGCCAGTTTACTGAATGATTCTTCACCATTTTAGCAAGATTAATCGAAGCCAGGTTGCAGCTCTCGTAGGGCAATAACGGCAGCTCTCCACAGGGATTTGTCGCCTCAATTCGCCCCATCTTGGGCGTAGGATTTCGCCTGTTTATCTCATCGAGAAATACCAGGCCGGGGTCACCAGTCCGCCAGGCCGCATTGACTATCAGGTCAAATAAAGCCCGCGCTTTGACCTTTCTGACCTCTCTCTTAGTTCTCGGATTTACCAAGGCAAAGTCTCTGTTTTCTTTGACCGCATGCATGAATTTGTCGGTAGCACCTACCGATAGATTAAAATTGCTGAACTTGCCGGCTTGTGTCTTTGCCTCTATAAAATCAACGATGTCGGGGTGGTCACATCGTAAAATACCCATATTCGCCCCCCGCCTTCTGCCTCCCTGGACGATAACGCCCGTCGCCTGGTCGAATATACTCATAAACGACACAGGCCCGGATGCCTGGCCTTTAGTTGTGCCTACAATATCAGACTTCGGCCTTAGATTGGAAAAGCTAAATCCCGTCCCACCACCGGTCTGATGAATCTTTGCCATATTGCTAAGCGCACCGAATATCCCCTCCATAGAATCTTCTACGGGCAAACAAAAGCATGCTGAAAGCTGACCAAGCGAAGTACCGGCATTCATCAAGGTCGGCGAGTTCGGCATAAACTCCAGATTTCGCATCATCTGATAAAATTTCCCTTCAACGTCATTTCTGCTGTGTCGGGACTTAAAATTATCTTCGGCCTTGGCAACATTATGTGCTACTCTTCTGAAAAGCTCGCTTGGCGTCTCTGAAACAATCTGGTTATCGTCTTTTAGAAGGTACCTTCGCTTTAAGACCTCCATCGTATTGACCGGCAGCTTCAAATCATCCTTCAGGCCCAAAGCCGACTTTGCAAAGCGCAATTGGCTTCGATTTTCTCTATAAAGAATATAACTCTTTGCAATGTGGTTGTAGCCCTCACTCATTAAAACAGTTTCAATGGTATCCTGGATTGTTTCAACACTTGGGATTTGCTTTTTGAACTCGTCCTGTAATTTCTTTAATACTGCTCCGGTTATACTATTGGAGATGCTCACCGCTTCAGCTTTATTTTGCAAAACCTCAAACGCAGCTCTTTCAATCGCATACCGAATTTTTGTTTTGTTGAATTTAACAAGGGAGCCATCGCGTTTTTTAACTTGTTTTGGCAAATTTATCCCAGCCATACTCTCACCCCGCCGATTTCTAAATTGAAGGATTGTAACATTAACTGAAATTCAAAATATCATACATAGTTATAATGAGCAATAAACCTTTCTATTTCTCCGCGAGGACTCTTTATAATAATATTATACTAAAAGGTTACTAAGCTATCAAGCCATTTAAATTATAATACAATTTAGACAGCCTGGCTTTTGCCGGCCATCCAGGGACATACCTCTCGCTGAGGGCATTCCTTACAGCCGTGCTTTTTCGAGTAAAGAGGTAAGACTACAAACGCATTAAGAGCAAATATAACAAGCAGCGCTAATATCAACCAGGAGAAGCTGCGTATAACGACAGGCACACCTGCAAATATCGGTATGAACCATAAAGGTACAATTACGGGTATGTGTTTCTTGAACTTCTCATTAAAGCAACCGCCACTTTGTTTGCTTCGAAGCCTTGACGCTATGCGTCCATATCCACAAGGACAGCTCCGTGTATTCCAATACCTGCAATAGGGGCATACAAATATCATTATCCAAAAAGCCCCTGCAACAGCATAGATTAGATATGCGCCGGCTGCTATCCACCGCCATGCGAAGCTCTCAAAGCCCGCAACAAAGACAGCCATTCCCAGCACCGCCATAGCTATATAGGGAAGGTTATTGATAAGCTCTTGAGTATATGAATATTTACGCATAGGTCGGCCCGTCTTCACAGCTGTCGTTTATGTTTGACGCTTTTGTGCTCATCTTCCCGAATCAACCAACGCTATTGGCCTTACATCAACACAAACCATATTTCCTACAGCATTACGGGCATATACTCTGCCGTTTGATAAGACCGGAACTGTCCAGCACTTGCCGGTCAGAATCTGTGCCGATGCAAGCTCCTGGAAACTCTCAGGTGAGGCTTTTGCAATCACCAGCTTACCTCTTTCACTAAGTATAACCAGCTTGCTGCCAGCGACCATAAGAGAACCTGTACCCATTCCTCCCTGCGACCACTTGGTCTCGCCGGTTTTATAGTCAATACATGTGAGCTTGCCTCCGCCACCAAACTGGCCATCAAAGCCGTATATGTACCCTTTCCACAGCACGCTGTTACTGGCGTGATTGCGCATATTCTTATTACTCCAGAGCTCGGTAATATTACCTTCCTCCATCTTCAAAAGTGCACAACCTTTATTGTAACCTGAAGAAATAAAAACTGTATTACCTGAAATAATAGGATTCGCAGCATTGACATCGTAGTTTGTTTTCCAGGGGAATTCCCATAGCTGTTTTCCGGTCGCTGCAACCAGGCCTACAAACTCTTTGGAGGCGAATATGGCCACACATTTTTTATCACCAACAGTAAAAGACACAGCAGTAGCATAGCCGGGCGGACCTTCTCCATTTTTCCATACCAAACTTCCATCAGCTTTTTTAAGAGCAACTCCTGCAGTGCCTGCATTAAGAATCACCAAATCATCCGCGATAAATGGTGACCCGGCAAAATACCATGTGGGGAGTTTAAGACCCAATTCCCTGGTTAGATTCTTATGCCAAACCACGTCTCCCGTATCAGCCTTAAAGCAGATACAATCGCCATTTTTACTAAAGGTATAAACTTCATTGCCATCTACCGCTGGTGTCGCCGCAGGACCTCCTTCATGATTTTTATCATATAAAGGACACGGATATGATTTCTTCCATATTTCTTTGCCGGTATCGGCCTGGAAGCAATACAGTATATCCTTATCATCGATATTGCCCATTGCATAGACCCGACCGTTGCTCACAGCCATAGAAGCGAAACCTGCTCCAAGCGAAGCTTTCCATAATACTTCTGGCCCGCCTTCAGGCCAGACCGTAACCCAGTCAATTTCATTGGATATACCATCGTGGTTTGGTCCTCGCCAGTTAGGCCAATCTTCCCCCCTGGCAACACCATAAAGGCAAATTAGACATACCGAAAGCAAAGAAACCAATAAGAAATGATTTTCGAGTTTCGTTCGTAATCCCATAGTTTTTCTCTAAAAAAGCTAATATTTAACATAGATATTTGTACAAAATTCTGCTTCGAATGTCAATCTTATTTAAGGAACGACTACTTTCGAAAAAACGAAATGTTTGTTCATTTAGAAGCCATATTTTTGTCCTTAAATGCCAGTGCTCCTGTTGGGCAGGCTTCTACGCATTTTTCGGCTGTATGCGTGAGGCCTTCAGCAATTGATTTATCAAAAGGCACTGCGACACGGACGTCAAATCCTCGGCCTATGAACGTCAAACCAAGCTTCTCGCCGGCCTTGGAAGCAATCTGTATGCAAAGCCCACAGTCTATACACTTGCCCGGTTCATAAATTATGTCAGGATGCCGAAGCTCCTGAACAAACTCGCGGCGCTCACCCTTATACCTGCTCGGCCTTGCCTGATACTGCTGGGCATACTGTCTTAGTTTACAGCTTTCGGCTTTTCGACAGTCACAGTGCAGACAGCGAGCCGCTTCTTCGAGTGCCTGCTGGTTTGTAAATCCGCCATCCTTTGATGGTGTTACTCGTGAAGTTTTACTGACACCAGCCATAAAACTTTCTATCTCACCATCCTTTAGTTTGCCAATATGAATATTAAATGCCTTAGCTATTCCTGTTATCTTCTGGCCGGTCAAATACTGACCAATCGAAACTGCCGCCTCCTTGCCATCCGCAACTGCCCGAACGGTTAATCGCCTTCTGCGTACTGCGTCTCCACCTGCAAATACACCCTGAAGATTGGTTTCGTATGTTTCCCTGTTAATAGCGATGCCATTCGGCCCTGTCTTAAGACCCAGATACTCAGCATCACCGGGTTTCAATACACCTGTCGCCACAAATACTGCATCAAAATCTCTTCGCAATTCTTCCATCGATATCGTAGTGCCTATTCGTGTCCGGCCCTGAAACTTTACGCCCAGCTTCTCAATCACAGCAATCTCTTTAGCCAAAACATTTCTTGGAAGTTGCTCTTGCGAAACCGCATACCGAAGCATACCTCCCGGCTCATCGTGCTCATCAAAAATTGTGCAGCTAAAACCATCCTGCTGCAGATAATAAGCAGCAGCCAATCCTGCAGGCCCTGCTCCAACAATGGCTACACGCTTATCCCGGCTGGGTTTGCAGGTTGGCAAATATGGATTTTCCGATTGCAAATCGACATCAGCCACATATCTTTTCAAAAGGCAAATCGAGACCGACTCATCAAACACAGCATGCCTGCACACCCTTTCACAAGGCGCCGGACATATCCTTCCGAGCACAGCCGGCAGTGCAATATCCTTCTTAACAGTAACAATTGCATCGAGAAGCTCACCGGCTGCAACCTGTCTAATCATTAAGGGAATATTCATCCGGGCAGGACAGGCGACCTGACAGGGCCCCGTGCAATCGCCTAAATGGTCGCTTAAGAGTAACTCCAAAGCTGCCTTTCTTGCCTGACGGATTTCCTCTGAATTTGTCTGAACTCGCATACCATCTTCAGCAATAGTTCCGCAGGCCGGCATAAGACTATTCAAGCCATCCACTTTGACCACACACAGCATACAACTGGTCGAAGCTTTGCACCCTTTCAAAAAGCACATCGTGGGAATTTCGATTCCGAGCTTGCCGGCAGCATCGAGAATCGTAGCGCCTTTATCAACTTCAACTTCCCGATTATCAATTATCAGTTTTGGCATTATCATTCAACCTTAACAGCATCGGATGGACATACACTCTTACAAGTCCCGCAACGAATACATTTGTCGGGGTCGATTTCATGCTTTTCATAGGGATTCATTGCAATGGCCTCAGCCGGACAATGCTGAGCACACAATGTGCAACCGATACAATCATCTGTAATTGAATATGTAATAAGCGCCTTGCATTTTTTAGCAGGACATCGCCCTTCAAGATGGGCTTCATATTCGTCATGGAAATACTTTATAGTGGAAAGAACCGGATTGGGAGCCGTTTTGCCAAGCCCGCAAAGACTTGACTTTTTAACCATTTCAGCCAAGTGTTCCAGCTCTTCAATATCTCCCTTTTTGCCTTTTCCTTCACACAATCGTTCAAGTATATCCAGCATTCGTCGCGTGCCTATTCTACAGAAGGTGCATTTGCCACAGGACTGATTCTGTGTAAACTCCAGAAAATACCTCGCTATATCAACCATGCAATCTGATTCATCCAATGCCACCATACCGCCGGAACCCATCATTGCACCGACATCATTGAGCGTTTCATAGTCGACAGAAAGATTCGCCAACTCCTCCGGTACACACCCTCCAGATGGCCCACCTATTTGCACCGCTTTTAGCCGTAATCCCCCAGCGATTCCTCCGCCTATATCTTCTACAATCTCCCTTATGGAAATACCCATTGGCACTTCAACGAGACCTCCACGAGCTATCTTTCCTGCCAGTGCAAAAACCTTAGTGCCACTGCTGCTGTCTGTTCCAAGCTTAGCGAATTTTTCAGTGCCATTTCGAATAATCCACGGCACCACTGCGTACGTCTCCACATTGTTAATAAGTGTTGGTTTTCCCCACAGCCCGCTTTCAGCCGGATACGGCGGGCGTAGTCGAGGCATACCCCGGCGTCCCTCAATACTGGCAATCAGCGCGGTTTCCTCACCGCACACAAATGCGCCGGCCCCTGCCACAATTTTCAGATTCAGTGAAAATCCACGCTCTAATATATTCTCGCCAAGAAATCCTTTCTCCCGGCAGATATTTATGGCCTGGTACATCCTCTTAATCGCAAGGGGATATTCCGCACGAATGTAAAGATAGCCCTCATCAGCACCAACTGAATATGCAGCTATTGCCATACCTTCGATAATACGGTAAGGATAAGATTCCATCATCATCCTGTCCATAAATGCACCCGGGTCGCCTTCATCCCCATTGCATATCAAATATTTTTTCTCGCCCTTATTATCCCGCACGGCAGACCATTTAAGGTATGTCGGATAACCGGCTCCACCCCTTCCGCGAAGCCCGCTGCGTTCAATCTCAGTAATAATATCTTCAGGACTCCGCTCTTTGATACACCTCTGAAGTACCTCAAATCCACCAGTCCTTATATATTCATCTATATCAACCGGGTCAAGAAATCCACAGTGCTCAGTAGCGATATGTTTCTGCTTATCCAAAAAATTTGCAATTGCTTGGTCTCTCACATCCACCGAATAACGTGTTACAGGTTGCCAGGCACTATCAGTAAGAATCTTATCCAGCATGATGGATACACTACTGGCAATTTTGCGACCAATTTGCCTCGGCTTGAAGTGCCTCAGCACAATAGCTCCGGCATCTGCGGGCTTAACCATTGCATAGCGAAATGAAGTACCATCAGGTAAAATTATTTCCACAAGCGGCGCTAAAAACGACATTCCTGAACAGGCCACACTTTTAACTACAGCCGCAACTTCAGTTTCATCAACGGCCTTTACCAATGCTTCATATACCTTAGCGCTGCCGCTGGCCACACAGCTTGAATCAAGACATATTCGGATTTCGCCAAGCTCTTTTTCGTCTTTTGCATAATCCCGTTTGTCCGCTCGCTGAGCATAAGCCCTTTGCTGTTCGAGAAAATCCCTCAATACCGCCGGAACCTGTTCGCTTGTAAGGTGCCCATATGTAATATCATCAATCTGTATCGCCGGAGCGAGCATGCAGCATCCCAGACACGCAACCTTTTCAACAGTAAACAATTTCTGCGGGTCCGTATCATCCTGTTCCGGGATGCCGAGAAATCGCTTAAAGGCATCAAAAATTTGTCCGCCGCCTTTGACATGGCACGCTGTCCCGATACATACTCGAATTGTGTGCCTGCCTGCAGGACGATGCCTGAACTGGCTGTAAAAAGTCGAGACGCCGGCAATCGATGCAGGAGTTATTTCCGTCAACTCGCATACCCGTTCGAGAGCCTGCTGCGGCAAATATCCAAAGCGGCCCTGGATGGCCTGTAAAACCTCAAGGACCTTCTCGGCTCCAGTGCCAATCCTACCAACGGCCTGGTTCACAAATGTTAAATCAATCTCATCCATCAATCCATATCTGCTATACAATAAAGATTCTTCTCACCCCGTATATATATACGGCCATCCATAAAAGCTGGCGAGGCATAACACTTCTCACCAAGCTCACACCTGGTGATTTCCTTATACTTAGGCCCGGCTTCAATAATAAACATTACCCCCTCCGCGTTCAGCAGGTAAACATAATTGCCAACTATGCTCGGTGAGGCCGTAAAATTCTCTCTCAAATCCTCCTCCCACAATTTCGCTCCATCTGTAACCTTATAACAGAAAAGATACCCCTCCGATGTCAGCAGAAATATCAATTCACCATTACTAACGGGAGAGCAAATATCCGGAGTACCATCATTAATTTTCCAGGCAATACGGGTTTTAGTGACATCACCCTGGCCATCCGGTCTTATGGCTACGAGTGTGCTGTACGGCTCTATGGCAAATATGTATCCACCGGCGTATATAGCCGATGGGGCGATTTCACCTCCCAAGCATTTTGCCCGCCACAGCTCAACTCCATCTGCCGGATTATATGATATGACCCATGGAACACTGGAGGTTATCAATTGATATTGACTATCAACTGTGACTACAATTGGCGATGTCCAGGAGCTGCCGACCGGCCGGTTCGTCTGCCATACAGTCTGACCTGATAATCCATCCAAAGCTATAAATTTTGACTTTTCATCCTCGATTCTACCCTGGTCATATTGAACTAAAAGCAGATTGCGATACATTTCAAGAGAAGACGCGTAACCATACGCACTGTCAGCCACACCTAAATTTCTAAACCAGACTTTTTTACCTTCGAAGTCAAAACAACAAACGTCCCCATTTGCAAAAATTGCGTAAACTCTCCGACCATCTGTCACAACGGAAGGCGCGGCAAAACCGGTATCTTCCAGCACCTCAACCGGCTCAGTAAGATTTTGTTTTATATCTGATACATTGCCCGTCCACAAAAGCTCACCCGAAAGTGCGTCAAAGCAGTACACTTCGCGCTTATTTTCATCGGCTGCAGAGAGAAAAACCCGGTCATTCCAGACAACCGGTGAATTACGGCCCGCAAGCGGTACTGGAGTTTTCCAGAGAATCCCTTCACCTGTCCTGCCATTCCAATTGGTAGGAATATTCGTATAGGCACTAACTCCAAGCCCGACGGGCCCGCGAAAGCGAGGCCAATTCTTGTTAATCTCCTCCACCGAAGGATATAAGGCACTTGCCATATCAGTTTTGCTGAAATCTAAGCTCGGCGTTACTACAAGAAATAATACCCCTGAGCCTAATATCACCAAACCAGCGGCTACAGCCCATCGAGTCCGCTTTGCTTCGCGTAGCTGTTCGTCTCGCTTATCCCCGGATAGCTGTGGTGCTGGTAACTTTTTTTTGAAAGAATCTGCGCACCTAATCCCAATTAGAAAAACCGCTATACTGCCAATAAGTAAGTAGCTGCCTTTTCGGGTGAAGTCCCATTTCCGAATCCTGTCCTTTCTTATTTCCAAATCCAGTTGCCTAATCTGCGATATAAGCTGCTCATCACCGCCCTTCATACGCAACTGGATTTTCAGGGATTCTAATTTTTCTTCCCGCTTCGGCTCAACAATGCTGTTCTGAACATAATTGAAAACAAGAAGCCCGGATACAATAATAGCAAAAGCCCCGCCAACAATAGCTGTTGCTATTGCGGTCCCATACCATTGATTCATCATGTTATTATTTTCATCAGGAGATTTCATTAGTTTTTGCCTTCTTCAGCCGGAGCTTCTCTCTGGGACAATATTCAAAACATCGGCCGCACGCCAGACAGCTTGCCCTGTCAGCTTCATAATCTGTCCTTTGCCTGCTTACAGAAACAGCGATGAGCTTAAGCCCAATCACCAACCCGACAAATCCTCCAAAAAACCAGCTGCCCAGACCAAACCTCTCTCGGATAGCTGAAGCATCCGCATAAAGCTCTTTCACATCTTTGCCCGTTGCTCTAAAGGCATCACTGGCATCTGTAGTTCCTTCTACCTCACCGGCCTGCTCCAAATATACTCGCTCAGCAAGGCGAAGCGTTGCATGCATACGGGATGTCACTTCTTTAAGGCCGGAACCGACCCACCCTCCTGAGAATATTAATGCAGGCAACAGAAGAAGTAGAAAAGCAAGCCGTTTTTTCCCTATACCATAATCACGAACCGACCACTGGGCCGTTGGCTCTCTGATAGCTCCGAAAGGACACGAATCCTCACATAACTTACACTTGACACACTCGTCGGGAGTAATTGTAACACGCCATTTTGAGAGACGTGAAAGCTGTCTGAGAATTACACCATACGGACAAATAAATCGGCAATAAGGCCGGCCAACAAAGACACCTATCAGCAAAATGCAAGCTGTGAGTATCAGAATATTAAAGTTTCCGCTCAAACGGAAAACCGAAATAAACGGGTCATACCTGCATATCACAAAGGCACTTCCGGTAGCTGCAAATAAAACTGCCAATCCCAGATAAACATACGCAAACAACCGCAGCCCATTCTCAAGCCACGTTGGAATAGATATCGGCCGCAAAACCACCAAATCCTGGAGCGCCCCTAAAGGACACACAGCAGCACAAAACGTCCTTCCGAAAAACAGGGTAAATACAAGCGGCAACAGGAAAAACGCCGCAACTGTAATTGGCACGGTATAGTTATGGTCGAAAAACGATAGAGCAATATTTTGAATCGAACCTATTGAACAGACACAGCCCTTACGCCAGAAGCCAAAATAAATCAATGAAAAAACCATAAGAGCAAATATCGCCCGCCGGCTGCGCTTTTTCAAAACCAAATACGATGACAATCCAAGTGCAGCCAACAGCACTATAACATCTATATATTCGTAAATATTTTGACGCGGATGAGGGATAGTAGGGCTTGGTATTTGATGGGCGGTTTCAACAAAATCCGGAGGAGGAAAACGTTCAACTGCTAATGCAGCACTACATAAAAGTAGAAAAACAGATGCACATATTATGATGTAGTTAAAACGCACCATTAAGCGTGGTCCACCCTCTTAAGCAGGTAAGGCTTGTCTGCAGTGACCCGCTTAAACGCATCCGAAGGACAAGCTGCAGCAATCGAGCATTCATTACAATTCAAGCAGCGGTCGTGCCGCACCTGGAGAAACAAAGAGCCGTTGCCAAAAGTATTACACCCTTTCACACACTTGCCGCAACCCATACACAGTGATTCGTCGATTGTGTATTCATAATAAGGGTCTTCAACGAAAGTGCGTTTTATCGCCCCCATCGGACAAAGCTGATTTTCCGCTCCTTCGGTTATATCAATTGGCTCAGGCCCAAAAAAGCCAAAGCAGATTTGGCAGTATCCGCATACAGCATATGCATGCACACATTTGACCGCTGATTCTTCCAATACGCAATACGTTGCGCAGTTGCCGCAAGCAATGCATAAGTATGGGTCGATTTGCCAGACAGTCTCCTGCTTGCGTCCTTTGCTGCCAAGAAAACCGGCTACTGCCCCAAGACCAGCCAAACACCCGCCCCAAAGACCGCTTCTCAAAAAATGGCGTCTGTCTATATTGTTCTTATTTTCTGCCATCATCTTCCCCTGCTAAAACTTCTTTTGCCGACAATGCCTGAGGCAGACCGCACTTTTCGAAAACCTCACAGCCACTACAAATTCCTCTGTTTATACATTTATCCTCTCGAACTAATCTGCGTCTTCGTGCAAAAATAGAACCACCAATAGCTCCAATTAGACCCAAAGTAAAATATCGCACAAAACCGACAAGCATTTGTCTACGGTTATTTTTTTGTATAAGATTATTTTTCATTATTCTGTTTTCTTCTTCGTAAATATCCTCACGACATTCTGAATCGTATCCAGCACATAAATCCGTCCTTCTGTATCAACTGCTACATCAAAACCTCCAGACTGACAACCTTCCGGGAACAAGCATGCAAGTGAAACATTACCTTCAACCAACTGCTCCGGTCCGGCTACTACACCCACAAAGGAACCATCAGCATCATATGTTTTTACTCGAATAAGACCTTTCTCAGAGGTAACAAAACTATCATCTTCAAGAATGGCAAAATTAACCGGATTACAACAGCCACAGAAACCTTCCACATCTGTTGAAAACTTGCCCCACCAAAACTCAAGGTCACCTTCGAAAGTATACGCCTCGATGCGATGACGCCCGGGATTTACTACTCGCAATAATCCATCAGGAGCAACTGCAAGGTCGAAATATGGACTCGGTATCACAAAACCAGGAATATTTTTATCTGTATCTTTTTGGCCAATACGGTTTATTAACTTGCCTTGAGTATTGTAACGAAGAACAATTCGATTACCCGCATCAGCAACAAAAACATCGTTTCTTGAAACAGCTATACTTGTCAAGACCGCATCATCACCCAAACTCTGCCAGGTTACTAATCGTTTGCCCTGACCATCGTAAACTTCAATATAATTCTTCATTCCAACGTAAATCCTGGCATCGTCGGCTACTGTCAAACACCTTGGAGCAGAAGGCAGCTTAATCTCACTCTGCAAATTACCGTTGTCAATAAATACCCGGATTGCCTGGTCACCGGCAATATAAATGCGGTTCTCAGTACCAATAGCAATTGCATGTGAAGCGTTAAAAGCTGTCTCTATTGGCTTGGCTGATTCTTCATATAAAATTAAATTAGGGTCAATCTTCGCCAGCTCATTAATATCATAGACAAATTCTGTACTAAGGCCGCTGCCTTTTTCGCCTGTAATATCAAGACGTAACACAGCGACAATTGCGACAATAATAGCAAGGCCAACAACTACACCGACAATCATCCTAATTTTTTCAGAACCTGATTGCTTGCTCATTCTGACACCTTACCTATTTCTACAGTAAAAAATTACTAAAGGTTCGTTGTAACAAATGAAAACTTCGCACTCAATCTATCAAAGAGGCCCTGCTACTCAGCGATATCAATACATATCATTTGTGTCAAGTCGCGTAAAATCAGTCTTCCGGAAGCAATAGCCATAGGTCCCCACGAGTCCGGCCCATCCAATACTTTTGATTCAGCAAGCTGAACATATCCTGCCGGTGTCGCCTCCGCCAGAGTCAACAATCCAGAGTCATCCATAACATATATCAATCCATTACCAATTGTATAAGGCCCAAGACCAAAGGTATTAGTACTACCACTGTTCCACATAATCCTGCCATCCAGATTAAGACAGGCCAATTGCCCATCCGGCCTGACTCCGTAGATATAGCCATCGTAAAAAATTGGAGTATGCTGTGGTGAGCCGAACACTTCAGGTCCAAGGCGAAAAACCTCTTCTGTAATTATCTTGTCACCATCTTTGGCTAACCGCAGCATCATACTTCCTGCATTATATCCACCCGAAAGAAAAATCAGACCGTCACCCACAATGACAGGCGATGGAACGTTTGCAACACGTATCTTCCAATCAGTGTTCTCCAATAAAATACTGCCATCCTCTGCTGATACTCCCACAACACCTCCACTGGCACAATAAACATACATTCGCTTACCCATAAATTCGATAGGGATTACAGATGAATGCGTCATTACCCAGCCGTGAGGATTAGGACTTTGCCATATAATTTCACCTGTCTCGCAATCTATCGCCATTATTAGAGCGTCACCACCTACTGCAATTATTGCCTTATCGTCTTCTATAAGTGGGCACTGTCCCGCGTACCACGGCGGTACTTTTGCCTTAAAATCCTTCACCAAATCCAGCATCCAGCGAAACTCACCTGTCATCGAATCCAGACACGTAACATGGCATTTCGGCCCCAATGTAACAATATACTTTTGCGTTACCGTAGGCACAGTTCGGCTCATTCCGTGATTGCGTTTGACCTTAACCGGATAAGAATATCGCCAGATATCCTGCCCATCCTCAAGTGACAGGCACCGAACCACATCGGCTTGTCGCTCGCGGTCATAATCCAAAACATACACTCGCCCAGCCAGGACCGCTGCTCCGGCATAACCTTCACCCACTTCGATAGACCAGAGAACCTTAGGTCCATCTGCAGGCCAACTCTTTACAAATGCAATATCTTCTTTGCTTATGGCATCGAAATTAGCCCCCCTGAATCTCGGCCAGGCACCGGGCAAATCCGCTGGAATCCCATCAAATTGAACCAATTCACCTTTAAGCTTCTCTACACTGCTATCCGTAACTACCTGCACAAAATTTTCGGTAAGTGGCAAACGCTCCGTAAGGCCTATCGCTACATCACTGCTAAGCCATATATAGATTGATACCACTGTCACAATAACTAATGCAATCAGTATTATGCGTGGAACAATAGTTCCCTTCATACTCTCCTCACCAAGTTTTTACAACACCTACTCATTTCTCAATGCCTCTAACAACCTTCCGCTAAGCGCAAAAAATGTTGCAATCCATATCCATACTGCACCGCTTACCCCAATTGCAGCAATTGTCAGCACCAGCGAACCATACGGTATATCCGCACCAGGTGACCTCAACGCAGGGGCAACAGCTACCAATGCAGCCACTACTCCACAGACCAAACCACATAGCACAAGTCCCGAGTGCTCGTAAAACACCATCTTTTTAAGTGCTCCTTTGTCAAGCCCTATGGCCTGCAACATTGCAAGCTCACCACGCCTGTCAAGCATGTTGCGAAGTACAACAAGCCCAAGCCCGATACTGCCAAGGACGAGTCCTAAACCTCCAAGCATCTGAAATATCGATATATAAGTATTTTCAACAGCACTAAACTCAGCCAATCGTTGCTTTGCTGGCGTAAGTTCCAATCCATAGTCCTGCAACCTGTCAGATAATTTTCCCATCACCTTATCAAGCTTTTCTTCAGGCACATCTATCAGAAACATCCTGTAGCCGTCCTCCGATGGAAAACGCCTGATAAACTCATCTTCAGCAATAAGTAAACTTCCCTGTAAGATTGAACTATCTATCATCCCAACGATTCGCAGGTTAAATGCCTGCCCTTTCTCATCAGTATATTCAAGCTCATCTCCGACGGACTTGCCAAGTGCCCATATAATAGTTGGATAATCACCAACTGCCGGCACTACATCTTCACCTAGGTTGCGATTTAGCAAATCCCAGTCATTTTCTTTTCCAATACCTTCAATCATATCACTGAATCGAAAAGCACCACGTATCTGCAATTGTTCTTGCTGCACTCCTAACAATCGCGGCTTCTGTGCCCGATTCAAATTAAAACAGCTTGCATCATCACCATCATACACTCGCAACTGAACAAACCGGACATCTTCAAGCTCATCAACATCCAAAGCCAATGACTGCCGTCCATCCCTGCTGTTCAAATCATGTAAAATACCAATAGACGATTCTCCAAATAGCGTAAAGCCCCCTGTGCCTGAATTGCGGTTTTGAGCATTGGCCAAAGGATTACGTCTATTAGCCCCTACTGCGATAACCAGAAAAATCCCACATGCAAGCAATCCTATAACAGCCAAACTCCGACCGCTTCGTCTCGTTGAATTTCGCAAACCCAGACCAGCCAGTGACGCCATAGGCCTGCTCCAACCACCTGCAACTACCTTTAATAAAGCAGCCGCTAATCCAAGTCCTGCAATCAATAGCAAGGCCCCTGCTCCAAAAAATGCCATAGATACAGAACTACTGTCACTACCACCTAACAAAACAATCAGTATTACTGCAGCAACCGCCGCCATCACTGAAACTAATAAACCAAGTTTGCCTTTTGAGGTTGCCCCGCCAACAAAAAACTGCCATCTCAAATTCCCGCTTAAAAGTTCACGTACAGGCCGAGATACCTGCTTACGCAAAGCAAGCCATATCCCAAAAAGAGAAATAGCTACTGCTGTAGACGCACCCAAAAACAATGTAGATAGTTTTGCAAAGAAATAAACTTGCGAACCGCTTATAGCCACTCGCCAGATAGTCGCAAGCCCATAAATCATAGTTTTAGTATAAAGCAGCCCCGCTGCTGTTCCTACAATCGCTCCAAGCAACGCCAATATACCACCCTCAATAAACAGTAGCCGCCTTATTAACTTTGGTGATAATCCCATCGCCAGCAGCATTCCAACCTGTTCGCTGCGGCTCTCAACTCCAAATACAAAAACAAGACCCATCAGCACCAAAGCTGCTATGATAAGAAACATACTAAAGCCCAAAAAAAGCTGGCCAAAATCAGTCGCTCCTTCACCTGCTTTCAGGCCTTGTTCGCACACATCTTGAAAAAATAGTCCCACCGTTGCAGGGTCAAGCCTACCTAACAATCTTTCGGTAATGTCCTGCTTGGTTGTATCGCCTAATGGATACCTTACCGCAGTTAAATTTCCATATCTATTAGCCCAAATAGTCTGACCCGCCTTTAAGGTGATAAACGCCTTCGGTGTGCCGCGATACTGCTGCCAGTAATCCTCGTCGCGAGTACGTATTTTATTTAAGTCGATAAAAATACCCGGTTCCCAATCCCTGCAATTCTCCACATCCGCCAGACCAGGATAATCAGGCATCAATTCGGGATCTACTGCCGGGCCTTTTAAAGGTAGTACTTGCCGAACTTTAAAACCGGTTGTCTCCTGCTCAAGCTCTCTCTTCGATTTGACCACAAAATAAGCAAGCTCAATCTCATCTCCGACTTCAGCCCCAAGGTCCTCGGCCAACCACTGGTTGATTAGAATCTCGCTATCTTTCATCCCTGCTGGAATAAGACCCTTGGCATCTGTCGATGGCCCTATTGCCGCGACCATTGAATAAGGAGTCGTCTTTTCACCAAATCGCAACTCGTTCACAAAATATGTCAAAACTCCAACAGCGCCTTCTGCCGTATTCATCGCCGCTTGACTTAGAGACTCGTCGATAAATACCCGCCTGCTGCGTATCTCAAGCATCCCCTGCCGGGCCAACTCACGAAGCTCAAGACCTGCATCCGCGAGCTTCCAACATTTTTTGACAGCTTTGCTCGCTCTTTCAGCCGTGATACTATTGGCCTCATCACCGGTAACTAAAAGCAGATTAGCTTGGCTTTCGCGGCTGAGCTTTTCCTGCAACCATCGGATTGGCACAAAAACATTCAATGGTGCAACCTGATTGGCCTGCAAGCTAAAGCGGCCGAACTGAGTTCGCCCTGCAATCGCTTTAATCCTAAGTCGAGATGCAATAGTTAAATCCGAAGTGGGTCTTAGAGCTATATCTCTTGACATCACACCCGGCTTTTCAATTCTAAGAACAACCTCATCACCAGCTCCAATCCCAAGCTTTTTTGCCAGTGGTTCATTTAGGGCTACCTCATCACTGCCGTCACCACCAAAAGGATTTATCTCCGCCCCAACGTTAAAAAAACGCTCGTCAACACCAAGTACCGCAACCCGATTTGTCCGCTTTGTACTATCACTATTCGTAACCAGCCCGCGTAATTGCAAAACAGGTACGACTTGTGTGTCAAGTTCCGACGCCAATTCATCTGCTAATTCGGCCCTGAAGAACCTGTCTTGTGCGGTAAGTGCAAGCCGGGTTGCTCCAAGACGAGCTGTCACCATCATTTTAAGACTATGGCGTACCGAATCACCAACAACCAGCGCACCGGTTAAAATAGCAGTAGCTGACACGGCAGCTAACAATACGCCGAGGTTCGTCCTCCAATAAAAAAAAAGACTTCTTTTAACAAGTTTGAGCAAATTCATCTTTGGCTTGCCTTATCTTTTAATACGCCATTACTCAGTTCCATCACCTGTCCGATACATTCAGCAAGTCTTAGCGAATGCGTTACAACAATTAACGTAACATGCTCACTTTTGTTTAGTTCAACCAGCAATTCAGCTATATTTTGCGAGGTCTGCTCATCCAATGAACCGGTCGGCTCATCCGCAAGCAGCAGCTTAGGCCTGTTAATCAAGGCCCTGACAACCGCTGTCCGCTGCCGTTGTCCTACAGAAAGCTCACCAGGCCGATGCAGCAACAAATCTTCAAGCCCGACGCGTTCCAAAAGTTCAATTGCCCTTTTCTGTGCTTCTTTTCTTAACGTATGGCTTTTATCCACAAGAGTAGGAACCAACACATTTTCGAGTACCGTGCACTGGGGTAAAAGATGATGCAATTGAAAAACAAAACCAATTTCCTTATTACGAATTCTCGCAAGTTCAATATCATTCAGTTCAGCGAAGTTCCTGCCGTCAAACAACACCTTTCCAGCAGAGGGGCGGTCCAGAGCACCAATAATATTAAGTAATGTACTCTTGCCGCTTCCCGAAGGCCCAACAATCACAAGAGATTGGCCTTTTTCGACCTTCAATGTAATATCTTTCAAAACACAAACGCTGCCGGCTTCACCCGGTGACTCATAATTTCTCGATACGTTAACGAGTTCGAGCATAATCTTCCTCATTGAGACTATCTAACAACCTCTTTATAAATACGCATCATTTGCTCAGCAGTTTTTTCAATATTGAATTTTTCAAATATAGTTTCTCTGCCTTTTTTCCCCAACTTTTGCGCATAATCTGGTTCCAGCAGCAATTTCTGTATAGCTTTAGCAAGGGCATCCGTGTTATGTGGCTCGCATAATATACCCCCGCCGGTCATTTCCAGCAATTCAGGCAAAGCACCAATCGAAGGTGCTACAACCGGCACACCCACTGCAAGAGCTTCAATCACATACAGACCATAGGCAACAGGTTTCTTCTCCGGTACCGACAACAAAGAAAGTTTCTGAAAAAACTCAAGCTTAGCCTTGCTATCAAAATCCGGCAGAAACTCCACATCATCAATAAAACCACAATGCTCAAGTTTTTGCCGAATACGTTGTATAAATACTTCGTCACCGCTTGTTTTACCACCAGCTACCCGGAGCTTCAATTTCTTTAATCTCTCATTGCCCTTTAACTTAATAAATGCCTCTACTAACGTATCCAGCCCTCTATCGAAACACATCTTCGAAAGATAACCAATGGCAGGCAGCTGAGGTTTGGCCCGTACAGATTCATACCCGCCCAGCGAAATACCCATATACACAACATTTATTCTTTCCGCATCAATCTTTAGTCTTTGCTGCATAACACCGGCATAGTATTTACTCACAGCTATAAATGCGTCCACATCGCTCAATCGCTGAGAAAGTATTTCCCACGCCTGTTCTGAGTATGGCGAACCCAAGCCATCCAGAAAGCCATCTTCATCCTGAAGCAAACACAATACCGGCACGCCAAGCACCTCTTTGATACGTCTGGCCAGACCCGCCAGCAATGCGTTGGATAAACACACGATGTCAGGCTTGTTCTCCCGTGAATCCAACCAATCGATAAATCTGTTCAGCTCTTTAACTTGTCGGCCCTGCTCGCCACGTAACATCGAAACTGTCATCTCTCCCAGTTCCCTTGCACTTGTCATTCTTGCCTTTCGGCCCAGCCATCTTAAAAGCTTCTGCGAATCAAACAAACGGTCAATCCATCGAGGCGTTTTTCTAAAAAGAGAATACTTTTGCTGAAGATAAACATTAATCCCCCCGAAAAAAACCGGCGAGCTATCGACTGCAATATCTTTGTCGGCCTGTATCGGCAAATACATAGGAATCACCAGGACATCATGCCCCAGCTTCTGTAACGCTTTAACCAGCGAAGTGTCCCGCAAACAATTCTCGCAGTAAAAGCTTCCCGCCACGCCCGGAATAATTTGAACAATTCTCATAAAATTATACTCCGCTTTTACCGCTTAGCACCAAACGCATACACATAACCATCATCACAGCCGACAATAACCAAACCGTTTGCAACGGCTGGTGACGAAGTAATGCCCTGGCCTACCTCATACGACCATATTTTTCTTCCATCAGAAAGCCCTATCATATAAAGTCGTCCATCCTCAGAGCCAACAACGACCTTATCTCCGCAAATAACCGGCGAACTGTCAACTTCACCCAGTGTTTGAAATTTCCAGACTACATTACCATCATTGCGATTTACACAATGGACGCGCTTATCACGTCCTCCAAACACAACAACGTCCTGACCAACTGCAGGTGAAGAAAAAAATGGATAATCTCCATCTGTATATTTCCAAACTACGTCACCGGACTCAATATCAGCCCTTAAAAATACGTTATCGTAATTTCCAACATACACATATCCTTCGAAAAGAGCTGCAGAAGCCGCAATAAATGAGCCGGTATCAATTTGCGTTTTTCGACTACCATCTGCCAGAGATACAACGTGAATCATCGCATCACAGCCCCCAAAAGTCGTCACACCATCACCAACTGCTGGTGAGCCATTTATGTAGCTATCCGTCTCGTATGTCCACACAACATTCCCATTCGTCGAATCTATGCAATATAGTTTATTATCATAGCTGCCTACAAGTATCCAGATATTCCGGCCATCCGGTGAGCGCGTCCAGTTTGCAGCACCAAGAATCTGCCCATCGGTCTTATATTTCCATTTAAGTGAGCCGCTTTTTGCATCAAACGCGTACAGGAAGGTATCCGCAGAACCCACATAAACACAGCCATCAACTACACAAGCAGCCGCCTCAACGGCATCGCCGGCCCGATATACCCACACCTTAGCCCCGCTTCCCAAATCAATTGCATAAACATTTGCATCATTAGAGCCAACGAAAACAAGACCATCATCAATTGCCGGTGATGACTTGACCTGTCCATCAGTTTTGAATTTCCAGACAAGTTCCATCGATTCAGGCAAAGACCCCGATGCCCTGCCCAGAAGACCCTGCCCACCACGAAACATCGGCCAACTACCCCCACCCTCAATCACTACTTCTGGTGTTCTGACTTTCTCTTCAACTTTTAAATCATGCCGGCCAATCATCAAAACTATGAGAGTCATACACACTGCCACGATACCGACAATTGCCAAAATCGTCTTAACAACAGCTCTCATAAATAATCCTCATCGTTACCGGCTGTAACATCACACAAAAACCGGCTTTAATAATAACCTATTCAAATATAAGAGGCAACAGGACAGTTATATTGCCTTATTAATTAGCATTGGATTCGAAGCGGTTTGACTTAGTATAAACTTGATACAAAATTGAAGCATAAAAAAAAAGCCTGCCACAAGCAGGCTTTTCACACCAAGTCATTATTATTTGTAGTTAACCAAGACACTTTTTGCAACACCTTCACTTATAATGCCATCTTCAAGAAGAGTATTCACAGATTCTGTCATGGTCATCATTCCGTGTTTTTTGCCCGTCTCGATTATGCTTCGCAGGAAATACCCGCCCTTTCTCCGTATAATATTTCTTGCAGCTCTTGTTGTAACCAGAACTTCACACGCCACCCGTTGCTGCCCATCTGTGGTAGGAAGTAATTCCTGGTGAATTATACCCTGCAAAGATTCAGCTAAAAGAAATCTTAACTGGTTCTCATCGGTAGCAGGGGCGTAACTTACGAGTCTTTCAATAATCTTGTCTATCGATATAACATGTAGCGTGGAAAAAACCATGACACCCGTTTCCGCAGCAGTCAAGGCAATCTTAATCGTTTCATGATCTCTCATCTCACCTATAGCGATAACATCAGGGTCTTGCCTTAAAGCAGCCCGTAATCCGCTATAAAATGACTGCGTATCTTTGCCAATTTCTCTTTGCCTGACCATACCAACTTTATTTGAATGCACATATTCAATAGGGTCCTCTATCGTAATAACGTGTCTCTCAGATGTGGAATTAATCTCATCCACCATTGATGTCATTGTAGTGGTTTTACCCTGGCTTGTACTTCCTGTTATTAACACTAATCCTTTTGTCCGGCGGGCCAAGTCCCTTACGATATCAGGCAGAAACAGTTCTTTAATCGTTTTAGGTCTTGTAGGAAGAATTCTAATAGTCGCCCCCACTTGGCCATTAAAATAACCGATATTTATCCTGTATCTTCCGCCTTCATCTGCCAGCATCAAATCGTAATCCAGGTTTTGTTCAAACAGCTTTTTTTGGTCTTCCGTCAGTAGTTCTAATGATATTTCCCTGCTTTGCTCAGGGGTTAGCTTTTCTTTCGTGATGGGAATTAATTTCCCCCCTACTCTAAACGATACAGGAGCACCAGCACAAATATGAATATCGGTGGCCTTCTGTGCTTTGGCGTGTTCCAATAACTGTTTTCTGCTTATCACAATCCGATTCTGAATTTATTTGTTGAGCTTCTGGTCTGCCTCGCTCGGCTACACAACGTATTTATTTGTACTTCTTTTTCTTCATTAGAAGGTGCGCTTATCACAACTCTTAAAGCTGCTGACTTAATGTTCATATTAGTAATATCTAATTCTATAGTTTTGTCAAAGATTTCTTTGCTTCCATCTTTGATATTTTTTTCTGCCCAGGCCAGGCCGCTTGTCATCAGATTACTCTCACATGCCCGAAGATACGCAGTATTGGCCTGGAACAGCATAATATTCGAGCCACTGGCTAACACGAACATTTCAAGTCCAATTACACTAAGTACCAATAAAACAAGAATCAACACAAAACCTTTTCTTCTTTTATCTTTCATCTTCACTCTATAGCTCCTTGCGCCACACCTACAAAATAGAGATGCGAATTGGCCATTTTCCTTTCCCAATTGTCTCTTACCTTGTGCTCTATTTGGGTCTTAATCGACACAGCATAACCTTTGTCATTTTCTCTCCATATTTGCCATTTTATTTTAGCATGAGGTACTGACCAAATACTCATATCATTAACATCGCCATTCTCAGCAGCCGTTAAATTGCATCTAAGCACTTTATCATTCTTGACCTGATAGCTAATCACACCATCGTCCTTCTCGATTAGAAGCAGCCCCTCATTTGTAGCATATTGCCCAAACGACCCCGGCAATCCTTTGGCTGCATTAATGTCTCGATGCATCCGCTCCAACATATCAAGCACTGTCGTGTTCGTCTGGATAATACGATATGACCGTGGAATATCGGTAATAAGCGTGGTAAATACCCCCGCCAAAGCAAACGAAATGATTGCAAGAACAACCATCACAGCCAGCATCTCTGTCAATGTAAAACCTTTACGCACCTCTAATTACCTCCTTCAACAAGAATATATTTGGATAATTCAACTTCAATGTCCTTGTTAAAGCTTTTGGCTTTTGTTTTCACTTTTACCAGTTTCAATCCTTTCCATTGACCGGCTCCATCTGATTTTTCAATGAAAACGCTTAGCTTGGGCCATAGTTGCTTGAAACCCTCTTCACCGATTGGCTTACCTGTTGTGGTTACGCTGTCAAGTTCTGCCTGCGCTGCTGCCACACAACGTTGCCTTACTAACTGGTAGTGATTAAACCTTCTGAAGCCATCCAGTGAGATTGCAAATCCGGCCAAAAGAAATCCCAAAACAGCCAATGCAGCCATCAAATCGGCAAATAAGTAACCACGGCATTTATTGTTTTTATACTTCACAATTCAACTCTATTTACGGCGTTATGTAACCCGTCAGGGTATTTATAATCACAACCATTGGAGAAAATACAGCATAAAGCACAAACCCTACCATTATCCCCATAATAAGCGACACACAAGGCCACATTATGTATCTGGCAAGATTGACGCGGTAGCTGTAGTTCGAGCGATAGAACGAC
>CAYSJK010000010.1:17885-25442 GCA_964431375.1 uncultured Pirellulales bacterium | reverse complement strand
AGGACAAATTTATTACCGTCGATGATGGCCAGACACTTTCTCTGGGTGATAAGACGCTCCAGTTTATATACATTCCCTGGGTTCACTGGCCGGAGACGATGGGTACATATCTGCAGGAAGATAAGATATTATTTCCCTGCGATTTCTTCGGCTCACACCTTGCAACAAGCAGCTTGTTTGTGGAAGATGAGGCGGTTGTTTATGAGGCCGCCAAGAGATATTACGCTGAGATAATGATGCCTTTCAGGGCCGCCATAAGAAACAATCTGGAAAAGATTAAGCCGCTTGAGATTGAAATCATAGCTTCAAGTCACGGCCCTATTTATGATAGGCCGGAGTTTATAATCAATGCCTATAAAGACTGGGTCAGCGACCAGGTCAAAAACGAGGTGGTGCTGCCGTATATTTCGATGCACGATAGTGTAAGAAAAATGGTCGAGCATTTTGTCGAAGCTTTGATAGAAAGAGGTATTACTGTCAGACAGTTCGACCTTAGCGTAACAGATATTGGTAAACTGGCAATGTCGCTGGTTGATGCAGCAACGATAGTGCTTGGGTCGCCGACGGTCTTGACCGGTGCACATCCGAAGGTTGCTTACGCTGCGATTTTGGCGAATGCGCTTCGGCCGAAAACCAGGTTTGCCTCTATTATCGGTTCCTACGGCTGGGGCGGCAAAATGGTAGAACAGATAACAGGGTTGATTCCGAATCTTAAGGTAGAAATTCTTGAGCCGGTGGTGGCGAAAGGTTATCCTAAAGATGATGATTTTATGGCTCTGGATGGATTGGCAGATGGGATACTGGCCAAACATAAGGAGCTTGGAATTACTGATTGAAGGACATGAGAGAAAGTAGGGGAAATGAGTGTTGAATTTAATGCTTTCGAGGCTTTTCAGATAGCTGAACAAATCGAACGCAACGGTGCCAGATTTTATCGTAAGGCAGCAGAATTATTTGAAGATTCTCAGATTCGCGGAATGTTTCTCGACTTTGCCATCTGGGAAACCGGGCATGAAGAGGTTTTCGCTAATATGAGAAAGCAGCTTTCAGAACAGGGCCCGAACCAGCGGACATTTAAACCCGAAGAGGCACCTTTCGAGCCAAAGGCGATGGCCGGCCTTGCAGTGTTCGGCATAAGACCAGAGCCGTCCGATGAACTGAGCGGCAAGGAAAGCATTACAGATGTTCTGAAAATGGCTATAGCTAAGGAAAAGGATTCTATAGTCTATTATACTGGTTTGAAGGGATTTGTACCGGCTCAGGCCGGCAATGATAAAATCGATGATGTTATAAAAGAAGAGTTTCGCCACATTAGAATCCTGAGCCAGTCGCTTGAACAAAGAGAATGAGCCAGTCATTAGGATAATTAGCATCGCTGCTCATAATTTGTAAACGGATTTTGCAGGGAGGCAAGAAATGAAGCTGGCTGTATTTATCCCCTGTTTGTTAATTCTGTTTTTGATAAATCCCAACTGCTTTTCTCAGGTTACTCAAAATCCACCAGATTCTAATGCTCCATTGACATTGGAGGATTATCTGCAGCAGGCGGCTTTGAATAATGCCGGTCTTAAAGCTGCGTTTGAGCAGTGGAAGGCAGCATTAGAAGAAATCCCGCAGGCAGGGGCACTACCTGATCCGAAATTTACCTATGGCTATTATATAAGGGAAGTTGAGACGAGGGTCGGGCCTCAAAAGCAGAAGTTCGGGATAATGCAGGTTTTTCCGTGGTTCGGCAAGATTGAAGCACGTACAGACGCCGCTGCTGCTAATGCAAAAGCGACCAAAAAACGGTATGAGGCGACGAAGCTAAAGCTGTTTTTTGAAGTTAAAGATGCATTTTATGAATATACTTATCTTGCAAAGGCGGTAGAAATAGCGAGAGAAAATCTGGAGCTCATCGAGCACTTTGAAGAAGTTGCGCGAACGAAATATGAGGCGGCAACGGCGGGACATCCTGATGTGATACGCGCACAGGTAGAGCTTGCTAAGCTCCAGGACCAGTTGGAAAGTCTCGAGGATATGCGAAAACCGATTGTAGCCAGGCTTAATGCGGTTCTTAATCGGCGAAGCTTTGGAATGCTGCCGTGGCCTCAACGAGAAAAATTCAGAAAAGTTGAGATAGAACAAGAGCAGATTATAGAGCTTCTTAGACGAATGAATCCTGAGCTTGCTGCTTTGGATTTTGAAGTGGAAGCTGCTAAGAGCAGAGTGGAATTGGAGAAAAAGAAATTCTGGCCTGAGGTAGGTGTGGGCGTTGACTGGATTCAGACGGATGATGCACCTGGGGCAGGGGCAAGAGATAGCGGCCGAGACCCAATAATCCTGATGTTCACTATGAATCTGCCTATCTGGCGAGATAGTTACAAAGCTGCTGAGCTACAGGCGAAAGCAGAAATGATAAAAACATCGCAACAAAAAATAGAGGTGGAGAATACGGTTATTGCTCGTGCTGAGCAGGCATTGTACGATTTTAACGACAGCGGCAGGAAGATAAAGCTCTACGGAGATATTTTAGTGCCGAAGGCGCAAGAGTTATTGGAGGCATCTGAGCAGGCGTACAGGGCAGGGACAATAGATTTTCTCAGCTTGATAAATGCCCAGCAAAAACTGCTTGAGTTTAAGTTGCATTACGAAAGGGCTGTAGCGGACAACCAACAGAAATTAGCTGAGCTTCAGATGCTTGTTGGGGAACAACTGCCAGAAATAAATGAAGCAATTTCGGAGAAATAGCTCGAATTTTTGCGAAATTTGTCTTAAAGGAAAAATTATTCATCATTTTAGCTAAAAAAGTTCACTTTTTAATTGAACATAATTCCTACAGGAATAGTATAGAATATCAATAAAGGTGAATGATATGGAGCTAATGACTACGAAATCAGGGTTTGATCGAATGGCCAAGATAGCTATTTTGGTAATAACAGCATTCTTGGCCGGTTATTTATTGAGGTCAATTTTGAGACCCTTACCTGAGGAGCATTCCAAGCAGCATATTGTGTCGCAGCAGCAGAGCTGGTGGACTTGTTCAATGCATCCACAGATTCGCCAGACGAAGCCGGGTAAATGCCCGATTTGTTTTATGGATTTGATTCCTGTGTCTTCTGCTGAAGGCGATATTGGCCCAAGACAGATATCTTTCTCGCAAGAAGCCATCAAGCTGATGGAGATTGAAACTACACCTGTAGAGAGGAAATTTGTTACAGCCGAAGTCCGTATGACTGGCAAGGTCGATTACGACGAAACACGAGTAAAACATATAACTGCATGGGTAACCGGTAGAATCGACCGGTTGTATGTGGACTTCACGGGCATTACTGTCAAAAAAGGCGACCACATGGTCTATTTGTACAGCCCTGAATTATTGGAGGACCAACGGGCGTTGTTGGCCGCTGTGGAAGGGTCAAAGAGTATAAGTCCGGATAGCTCAGAGTTTGCAAAGAGACTAAAATCAGCAAATGTCGAGGCGGTAAAGAAAAGATTGAAATTACGCGGCCTGACAGATGAGCAAATCGAAGAAATCGAAAAGACAGGCCAGCCCGTTGACCACATTACGATTTATTCGCCTATAGGCGGGATAGTTATCCATAAAAATGCTACAGAAGGCAAGTATATTGATACCGGCACAGCTATTTATACCGTTGCGGACCTTTCCAAGTTGTGGGTCAAGCTGGATGCTTACGAATCGGACCTTGCCTGGATTCGATATGGTCAGGAGGTTGAATTTACGACCGAGGCCTATCCCGGAGAAATTTTCAAAGGCAGAATAAGCTTTATCGACCCTGTCCTTAATGAAAAAACAAGGACTGTCAAACTGAGAGTCAATGTTGATAACTCTGATGGCAAACTCAAGCCGGAGATGTTTGTAAGGGCGATAGTTCGCAGTCAAATTGCTCAAGGCGGCAAGGTTATGGCCCCTGAGATGGCAGGTAAATGGATATGCCCGATGCATCCGGCTGTTGTCAAAACCCAGGCCGGCAGTTGTGATATATGCGGGATGGATTTGGTAACTGCCGAGTCGCTTTTTGTCACGGCCGAAGTCCCTCAAAAACCACCTTTGGTTATACCTGCCAGTGCTGCTTTAATTACCGGAACACGTGCTGTTGTTTATGTCAAGGTCCCAAATGCGGAAAAGCCGACCTACGAGGGTAGAGAGATAATACTTGGCCCACGTGCAGGTGATTATTACATAGTGGAATCGGGCTTGGCCGAAGGTGACATCGTTGTGACAAATGGCAACTTCAAGATTGATTCTGCCCTTCAGATTCAGGCGAAACCGAGTATGATGAATCCCGAAGGGCGGGTGAAGTATACTGGTCATCATAGTCATTAAATCGAAAATATATCATTAAAAGATAGAAATTAAATTTTTTTTGAAAGGAGAACAAAATGAGAAGCAAAAAAGTCAAAACAATGCTACTGCTGCTTGCTCTATTGATTGCAGGATTGATTGTGGTAAATGGCTGTAAAAAGTCAGAACCGGCAGCACCATCAGAGCCTGCTCCGATGCCTGAAGAATCTAAAGAAGCTGCTGCAATGATTGAACAGACGATTTGCCCGGTGATGGCCGGACCCATCAACAAAGGTATTTTCGCCGAGTATAAAGGCAAGAAGGTCTATTTCTGCTGTGCCGGTTGCAAGGAGAAGTTCGAAGCGGAACCAGAGAAATATATTGCCAAGCTTCCCAGCTTAACAAATAAAATTAGATTCGAGTAACGATGGATGAACAGCTAAAAGATGTAAATGTCGGCTCGACAGGGTTGCTGGGTAAACTCATACGCTTCTGCCTTGAGAACAAGTTAATCATTGGCCTGCTCTTAATACTTGTTGTCGGATGGGGTGTTTACGTAGCTCCATTTGATTGGGAGCTTTGGGATTTGCCACGCAGCCCTGTGCCGGTCGATGCGATACCGGATATTGGTGAAAATCAGCAGATAGTTTTTACAGAATGGATGGGTCGTTCGCCTCAGGATATAGAGGACCAGATAACGTATCCGCTGACTGTTTCTCTGCTTGGAATTCCCGATGTAAAGACGATTCGCAGCTATTCGTTTTTGGGTTTTTCCAGTATTTACATTATTTTTAACGAGGATGTTGATTTTTACTTCTCTCGCAGCAGGATTCTTGAGAAACTCAACAGTCTGCCGGCAGGCACCTTGCCTGCTGGCGTTCAGCCGGCGTTGGGTCCTGATGCAACGGCACTTGGACAGGTTTTTTGGTACACCCTTGAAGGTCGAAACGAGCAGGGTAATCCTGCTGGTGGATGGGATTTAGATGAGCTGCGCGCTATTCAGGATTGGTATGTGCGGTATGCTCTGCTCAGCGCCGAAGGAGTTAGTGAGGTAGCATCCGTCGGTGGATTTGTCCGAGAGTATCAGATAGACGTTGACCCGGATGCGATGCGCGCCTATAAGGTCGGGCTGACAGACATATTCAAAGCTGTGAAAGAATCTAATATCGATGTTGGTGCGCGGACGATTGAGATTAATAAAGTTGAGTACGTGATTCGGGGGCTGGGTTTTATCAAAGAGCTGTCTGATATAGAAAAGACTGTCGTTAAGGTCAATGAGAATGTTCCGATTTATATCAAAGATATAGCGAAGGTGTCATACGGGCCGGCACTTCGGCGCGGAGCGCTTGATAAAGCAGGGGCCGAGGCGGTCGGCGGAGTGGTAGTAGTCCGCTACGGGTATAATCCCCTCGATGCCATCAAAAATGTAAAGGACAAAATAGAAGAGATATCGCCTGGACTTCCAAAGAAGACGCTGGCTGACGGTACGGTTTCGCAGGTGACAATTGTTCCATTTTATGACCGTACAGGTCTTATTTATGAAACCTTGGGCACATTAAACACAGCTTTGACCGAAGAAATACTCGTTACAATCATCGTAGTTATCGTTTTAGTAGTGCATCTTAGAAGCTCGATGCTGATTAGCGCATTGCTTCCCCTGGCGATACTGATGTGTTTTATCGCAATGAAGGTAGGAAAAATAGACGCAAACATCGTTGCACTATCCGGCATAGCGATTGCAATCGGCACGATGGTTGATATGGGGATAGTGATTTGCGAGAATATTTTGAGGCACCTTGATGAAGCAAAGCCCGAAGATAACAAGTTAGAGGTTGTTTATCGCGCAGCAATCGAGGTTGGTGGTGCTGTTCTAACAGCGGTTGCTACTACAGTAGTGGGCTTTTTACCGGTCTTTACGATGACCGGGCCTGAGGGGAAACTTTTTAAGCCGTTGGCGTTTACAAAGACGTTTGCATTAATAGCTTCGATAATAGTTGCTTTGACCATAATTCCGCCGGCTGCCCACGTTCTTTTTACAGCAAAAACCGATTTCAAAAAGATGAAACGTTATATCTTGGGGGCAGTATTAATTATCGTTGCTGTTGCTGCCGGTGTTGCACTTACCTGGTGGGCAGGTGTTCTTATAGGTGCGATTGGACTTTATCATCTTTTTAGAGAACGCATACCAAAACGGTTTGACAGTCGATTGCCTGTTATCGCTAACGCTATAGCTGTTGGTGTAGTCGGTGTAATACTTACGAGTCACTGGCTGCCTTTAGGGCCGGCGAATGGGCTGATTCGAAATCTTATATTTGTTGCTATTCTTATCGGAGGGTTGCTTGTATTTTTCAAGATTTTCCAAAGGTTCTATTCGCGGATTTTAGGATTGTGTCTTAGATATAAAAAGACGTTTTTGTTGATACCGGTCTTGCTAATTGTTACGGCTGTTTTTATATGGCGAGGTCTCGGTAAGGAGTTTATGCCGCCTCTGGATGAGGGCTCATTTTTGTATATGCCTACAACGATGCCTCATGCTTCTATCGGAGAGTGTCTGGATGTCCTGCAAAAACAGGATGTAGCTTTTGCGTCCATCCCTGAGATTGAATCGGTGGTTGGCAAAATCGGCAGGGTGGAATCGCCGCTCGACCCTGCGCCGATATCAATGGTTGAGACTGTTATAAATTATAAGCCGGAGTATATTATCGACAAAGATGGGCATCAGCTACGCTTCAAGTACGACAAAAAAACAAAACAATTTGTTCGTGATGAAAATGGCAAGCTCATATCTGACCGTCACGGCAGACCGTTTAGACAATGGCGAGACCATATTAAAAGCCCGGATGATATCTGGGACGAGATTGTGAAAGCCGGCCGGATTCCGGGCACGACCTCTGCGCCGAAACTACAACCCATTGCCGCACGCATAGTAATGCTTCAGAGCGGAATGCGTGCGCCGATGGGCGTTAAGGTCAAAGGGCCGGACCTGGAAACAATCGATAGGGTCGGCCTGGAAATCGAGCAATATCTGAAAGAAGTACCCAGCGTTGAGCCGGATACTGTAATTGCGGACCGTATAGTAGGAAAACCCTATCTGGAGATTGATATAAATCGCGAGTCGATAGCACGCTATGGAGTAAGCATCAGACAGGTCCAGGATGTTATTGAAGTTGCGATAGGCGGCAGGCGTATTACTACCACTGTTGAAGGTCGTGAAAGATATCCTGTCCGTGTCAGGTATATGAGGGAGCTGCGAGACCAGGTTGAGACGATGG
>CAYSJK010000010.1:0-17785 GCA_964431375.1 uncultured Pirellulales bacterium | reverse complement strand
GGGATATTTGTAGCCTGGTCGGGCGGCTTTTTACTGATATGGCTCTATGGGCAGGATTGGTTTCTTGACTTTAACATATTCGGCGTAAATATGCGGGACTTGTTCGGTGTGCATCAAATCAATCTGAGTGTAGCAATATGGGTAGGTTTTTTAGCGCTTTTCGGTATAGCTTCGGACGATGGTGTTGTGATGTGTACGTATCTTGAGCAGTCTTTTCGCAATAAAAAACTCCAAAGCATCGATGAGGTGCGAAAAATGGTAATTGGCGCTGGGTTGCGGAGGATTCGGCCTTGCCTTATGACAACGGCGACGACTATACTGGCGCTGATTCCGGTACTTACATCGACTGGGCGGGGCTCGGATATTATGGTACCGATGGCGATACCATCTTTTGGAGGGATGACGATTGAAGTGTTAACGATGCTTGTTGTACCGGTCTTGTATTGCTGGATAAAAGAAGCTGGAGTTCGCAGAGCTGCTATCATACAATAAGAACGATTTTTTTCTTCAGTGAAAGGAAACGAAGAAATGGATATATTCGAATACGCAATGCAGATGGAAAAGGATGGCGAAGATTATTATCGTCAATTGGCACAACAGACTGAAAATAAGGGGTTAAAAACCATATTGTCAATGTTGGCCGATGAGGAAGTCAAACACTACAATGTTATTGAGAAGATGAAAACCGAAAAGCCACAGATGGTTGAAACGACCATTTTGTCCAACGCTAATAATGTTTTTGCTCAGTTGAAAGAATCGGATGAAAAGTTCGATTCTGACATCGAGCAAAAAGAGCTTTACATAAAGGCCCAGGATATCGAAAAGGAAAGCCAGGATTTCTATACGGAAAAGGCAAACGAAGTAAAAGAGGAGTATCAAAAGGTTCTTTTTCTGAGATTGGCTGAGGAAGAGAAAAGGCATTACTTTTTGCTGGAGAACATAGTCGATTTTGTATCTCGTCCGGAAACCTGGCTCGAAAATGCCGAGTTCAATCATCTTGATGAATATTAGGATTTCATAATCATTTGAATTTATTACGGGAAAACTAAGTTGTATCTATGCTTGGTAAGGAAGATATTTCAATTGTGCTGTGCGGCCAGGCGGGCCAGGGTATTCAGACTATTGAATATGTGTTGACAAGAGTACTGAAACTTGCCGGCTACAATGTCTTTGCGACGAAAGAGTTTATGTCGCGGATTCGCGGCGGGATGAATTCGACTGAAATAAGGGTATCTTCAGAACCGGTCAGTGCGGTTGTTGACCGGATAGATATTCTTATTCCGCTGGATAAAGATGCCATTGGGCACGTGAAAACAAGAATCTCAGCCGAGACGATAATCCTGGCGGAGACTGAAAATATAAGTAGAGTTTCCAAGCAGAGCGGCTGTGTTTGCATCGAGGTGCCTTTTACTAAAGTTGCCGCGGATATCGGGGACAAGATTTATTCGAACATCGTGGCGGTCGGTGTTATTGCCGGATTTTTGGGAGTTGATTTACAGTTATTGAATGATTACATCAGAAAATATTTCTCCAGGAAATCCGACGATATCATGAACAAGAATATCGAAGCTGCAAAGGCCGGGCATAAGCTGGGCTGTGATTTGACTGATTCGGGAAAGATTAAAATTGCTGTTAAACCGGATGCGAATATTAAAGACCAGATGCTTTTAAGCGGCGCAGAGGCCGTGGCCTTGGGGGCAATAGCCGGCGGGTGTAATTTTGTATCTTCCTATCCGATGTCACCGTCTACGGCTGTGCTGGTCTTTCTTTCACAGCACGCAAAGGAATTTGACATCGTAGCGGAGCAGGCGGAGGATGAGATTGCTGCAATAAATATGGCAATTGGCGCCTGGTACGCAGGTGCAAGGGCAATGGTAACAACTTCCGGCGGCGGTTTTGCATTGATGGTCGAGGGATTGAGTCTGGCAGCGATGCTGGAATCGCCTATGGTGATTCACCTTGGCCAGCGGCCGGGACCGGCTACGGGGCTGCCTACGAGGACTGAGCAGGGCGACCTTGAGCTTGCGCTCTATGCCGGACACGGTGAGTTTCCAAGAATAATACTTGCACCCGGGATGCTTGAAGAGGCATTTTCTCTGACCCGGGAGGCATTTAATCTGGCTGATAAGTACCAGGTGCCGGTCTTTGTATTAACAGACCAGTATTTTTTGGATAGTTATTATAACACAGCCGGTTTCGGCTTATCAGATATAAAGGCCGAAAGACACATTATTAAAACTGGAAAAGATTATCGAAGATATGAGCTTACAAAAGATGGAATATCGCCTCGCGGCATACCCGGTTATGGTCAGGGTCTTGTTTGTGTTGATAGCGATGAGCACGATACAGAAGGACACATAACAGAAGACCTCGAGTTAAGGGTCAAAATGGTGGATAAACGTCTCGAGAAAGGCGAGGCGCTGATAGAAGATGCGATACCGCCTCAACTGGTTGGGCCTAAGGATTACAGGACTTTAGTAATATGTTGGGGCTCAACTTATCACGTTGTTGATGAGGCAATAAAGAATTTAGAAAGGGACGATGTTGCTTTTCTTCATTTTAAGCAGGTGCATCCTTTGCCAAAGGAGACAGTAAGTTATCTTGAAATAGCCGAGAAAACTATTGCTGTCGAAAGTAACGCCACAGGTCAATTTGCAAAACAAATAAAGCTTCATACAGGGATAGATATTGACAAGAAGATTTTGAAATATAGCGGCCTGAGTTTCACGGTTGAAGAGCTTGTAGTAAAACTTGGCGGCCTTTTAGTTTGAGAAGTCGGCGATGGATATTAAAAATTTTGATATGGGTGATATTGATATAGCGTGGTGTTCGGGCTGCGGTAATTTTGGGATTCTCAACACGCTGAAAAAAGCCCTTTCCGAGCTGGATATTGAGCCGACGAATTTAGTTCTTGTATCGGGCATCGGCCAGGCGGCGAAGATTCCGCATTATTTCAGGACCAATATATTTAACGGCCTGCACGGCCGGGCACTGCCGCCGGCAACGGCTATCAAGGCGGCCAATCCGGCCCTGACGGTCATTGCCGAGAGCGGCGATGGTGATATGTACGGTGAAGGTGGCAACCATTTTATTCATACCATCCGGCGCAATCCCGATATCACCAACATTGTTCATAATAATATGGTCTATGGCCTGACAAAAGGACAGGCATCGCCGACGAGCCAGTTGGGTTTCAAGACGCCGGTCCAGGTAAATGGTGTATTTCTTGAGCCGTTTAATCCTATCGCAGTTGCTATCGCGCTGGATGCCGGCTTTGTCGCAAGGGCCTTCGCCGGTGATATGGACAAGACCAAAGAGATATTGAAAAAGGCCGTCACGCATAAAGGATACGCACTTGTTGATATATTTCAGCCTTGTGTCTCGTTTAACAAAATCAATACCTTTGCGTGGTTCAAGGAGCATACCTATTACCTGGATGGTTCGCATAAAGTAGGTGATAGAAACGAGGCCTTCAAAAAGGCAATAGAAACCGAGAAACTACCACTCGGCGTATTTTATACCAATGCGAGTAAAACTACCTTCGAAGAAAATATCGACACATACAAAGAGGATAGAAGGCCTTTATATGAACGTGAGGTGAATGTAGAAAAACTTCGGGATTTGCTCGAAAAATTTGAGACCTTGATTTGATAATTGCTGCTGTTTAGGCAGATAAAGAAGCGATTAGTGCGTAAGCATTTAATTAAAATAAAGAATATCCTTGATACGCTTTACCTCAGGTACAACCATCGTAAATGTATCAGGCCGGACCCGCTGCAGTTTGTGTATCGCTATAAAAAACCGGCTGATATGGAAGTGGCAGGGCTTTTATCAGCAGTTCTTGCATACGGCCGGGTCCAACAGATTGAAAAAGACCTCAATGACCTATTTTCGCGTATAGGGGCGAGCCCTTACGCATTTGTTCTGAATTTTGATAAGGCTCATAGAAAAAAGCTAAATAGCTTCAAACATCGCTTCACGACAGGAAAGGATATTGCAGATTTACTTGTAGTTTTACAAAAGGTCCTGCAGCAAAAGGGTAGTATCGAGAACCAATTTTTGCCCGCGTATAACAAAAGCGATGAAAATGTCATTCCAACCCTGACGAAGTTTTGCGATTCGCTGTATGAAATCTATTCTAAAGAGACTCACCGAGAGGTGAGCAGGGGATTAAAGTATCTATTGGCCAGTCCTGCCGGTGGCAGCGCCTGTAAACGGCTGAATCTTTTTCTGCGGTGGATGGTAAGAGATGATGATGTTGATACGGGATTGTGGAGGTGCGTTGCTCAGGCGAAGCTGCTCGTGCCGGTCGATGTGCATATGGGCAGATTATGTAAAATTTTGGGTCTTTATGACAGGAAAACAGTTTCTTTGAAAACAGCGGTTCAGATAACAAAGAGTTTTTCTGAGATTGAGCCGTCCGACCCTGTAAAATACGATTTTGCACTAAGCCGCGTCGGTATAACCGAGGGCTGTACCGGCAAATACGACCCGCGCTGCGATGCCTGCGAGCTTTCTGATTTTTGCCACGAAGACACCAAGGCACGGAGAAATTAAATCGCGTATTACGCGGATTTACACAGATTATTTATTAGCCACCGAGGACACAGAGAAAATTAAGTTTTTTTTCTTTGAATACTATTTAAAAAAGTCAGGGTATTCTCGTATTTTATCTTATGTTTATCTTTTAGACCTTGGCTGTTAGCGCCCTCGGTAATTATTCTGCGTACTTCTGAAAGCTTCTCTATATTTGCCGCCCATAGTTTTTCGCTGTGAAATTCTCCGTTTTCGCCTTTCATTGGCACATCATATTTGTAATAGTCACAACAAGTCCACGGAGTTTTTCCCTCTGGAGCTATATCATTAAATTTTTCTTCCGCTTTCGGGGTTACCGCAAAACCTATCCAGTTCTGCTTTTCACCATATTTATAGGCATCGATAAGGGCAGAACCCACGAATATGTTTTTCTTTTGTTCAGCATATAGCAGCCCGGTTCCCAACGCACCTCTTACAGGATGGTGTCCCACAACTAGTTCAGCACAAGTATATAACGACCCCCAAGCAATTGATATAAAAGATTCATAGGAATCATCTAAGGTATACGCGAGAAAAGTATCTGAAAACCATGTGGTAAATATTCTTGGGTGTAAATCCAAGTTTTTAAGACATTCCAGTATTTTATCATAAATTACTTCGACAAAAACACCATAACAATTCGGATTGGTTGGGGAGTCAAAACTAAGTACATACTCTTTGAAGCCTAATAGATCAAGATAAGCTACCCAACAATTTCCATTTACTATCTTGTCTTCTCCATGATTTGCTGATTTTTCCTCCATTTCTAAATTCCTTTTTAAAGTAATTGTTCATATTTACATAAATCAATCACAGTTTTTATTCCCGGCCATATAATACCCAACCCCGCACTCTTTATCAAACCAAATACATCAACGACAACTATTTCGAATTCGGCTACATCAAAGCAGCTAACCGAATCATTCTGGCGAGGCACCCCGCGATGTTTCCTCCCAAAGCTGTTCACCCAATTTTACCCCCAAATTTTCGCCAAAGGCAAGAAGAAATTTTCGATTGAAAATCCGTGTTAATCTGTGTTATCCGCGGCTAATTATCTCTTTGTGTCTTTTCTTGGCAAATAGGACCTGCGATGTGAAACCTGTGAGCTTATTGACTATTGCCACGAAGACGCTAAGGCACGAGGAGGTTAAGCCACGGATTAGCGCGAAATTGCTCTAATATTTTTCTTTATTAAACGTGATTACCGACCCGACTAAGCTCGTCAAAACCGAAATAATCCCGTCGTAAGTCCTATATTCGTAATAATTTACTTGCAATTCGAAGGACATTTTTGTATCATAGTGGTACTGGAATACCTGCTTGTGGAGACAGGCTTTTAATGCAGGAAGTTTCAGCTAATCTAATTAAGATTCGTTCGGAGGATAGGGTTATGCGAAAGTGCACAAAAGACGCAAGGTTTTTCATCACAGCCGTTTCGGCCTGTTTTTTCCTTTGGGTGTTTTCCCCCATATCGGTATATGCCGTCGGAGAAGTTGCGGGTTGGGGACATAATTCGTACGGTCAATGTGATGTCCCGGAGCCAAATAAGGATTTTACAGCCATCGCGACCAGCTATGAACATTCACTCGGCCTCAAGGCCGACGGCTCGATTGTCGCCTGGGGACGGAACAATAGTGGTCAATGCGATGTGCCGGAACCCAATACGTTTTTTACGGCCATCGCGGTCGGTCGGTCTCGCTCACTTGGCTTGAAGGCCGACGGCTCGATTGTCGCTTGGCCAGGTCAATGCGATGTACCGGAGCCAAATACTGGCTTTACAGCCATTGCGGCTGGCTATTATAATTCTCTTGGCCTGAAGGACGACGGCTCGATTGTGGCCTGGGGAAACAATAGTTTCGGTGAATGCAATGTCCCGGAGCCCAATACGGATTTTACGGCCATATCGGGCGGCGCGTATCACGCGCTTGGCCTCAAGGCCGACGGTTCGATTGTGGCCTGGGGAGACAACTATTACGGTCAATGCGATGTACCGGAACCCAATACGGCTTTTACGGCCATCGCGGGCGGCCGTTATCACTCGCTCGGTCTCAAGGCCGATGGCTCGGTTGTGGCCTGGGGACAGACTACTTACGGTCAATGCGATGTGCCGGTGCCCAATACGGGTTTTACGGCCATCTCGGCCGGCGGGTATCACTCGCTTGGCCTGAGGACCTACGGCTCGATTGTGGTCTGGGGAAACAACAGTTACGGTCAATGCAATGTCCCGCAGCCAAATTTTAACTTTTTAGCAATCGCGGCCGGCAATTTTCACTCGCTTGGCTTGAAAGGCTGTTCATTTAGCCCGGCTGGCGATGCGAATAATGACTGCAAGGTGGATTTTTCTGATTTTGCAATTATGGCCCGGAACTGGCTCTTGGATTGTGACGCAAATCCTTCCGACCCTGCCTGTAGGCTCGAATAACAATCAATAATGAATGAGCGTTAGAATATAGGGGGCAGTCGCTATTTACAAGATGTTGATGTTAGTGTAATGGCAGCATAAAATTGGTGTTAACCCGTGTAATCTGTGGTGATAAGGCATCCGTAGCTGTATTGCTTGGATTGCTTCGGCTCATTTTATTTACTGCTTTTACGGTATATTCCGTTTTGCAGGTTCGTAGCTGATCGACAGAAAATCAAAGAAGTCGAAAACTTTGCCCTCCCTTCTTATCCAGTCGGTAATAAATTACGCTTTTGGCAAAAATTATATACTAAAGAAAGCTGTTTTGCAAGATAACTTTTTCAATAAAAACCTCTGTGTTCTCTGTGGCCTCTGTGGCTAAATTGGCCTGAGTTAGCTCAAAAGTACATTTGACGCTGAGACACAGTTCGGTTATTGTATGTTGAAAATTATAGTCAGCCCGGAGTAAAAAACGTATGCCTGATAAAAATTCGCTTAAGAATGCAATAAAATGGTTGGTTTGCGACAAGGTCGTTATCTTTTCCGCTGTCGCTGGCGTAATTTTACTGCTTGTAACGTTAATAGTTTTTGCCGAGAGCGTTGATTCAATCAGGTACAGGGGGATAGAATATGGTGCCGGAGGAACGGCCTATTCGCGTTTGCTTTTTAGGATGACAACGCCCGCATTGGCTGTCAATATACTACTGGCAAGGATGAATATCGGAACAATTCCTCAGTATATAATCCAGTATTTTCTTATGTTCGCTGTCCAGATTGTTGTTTATGGGATTGTCGGGAAAGTAGCAAGCGTTATGTCATCCGGCAGGATTGTTGCGGTTTCGATATGCATAGGCATTGTTTTCCTTGCTTTGGCTTACGAAATCAATCCGGCCCAGAACTCAATGTTAGACTTTGTCAGGGGAAGGCCCTTTTATTTGTTTCTTATGGTATCAAACTTGCCGGCGTTGTTTACCGGACAATGCCTTTATGGTGTATTAGGTAACACTGCTCTATTATATTTAATTCTCTTTCCGGTCATGTTCATTGTTCAGATTCTTCTTTACGGTTTTTTGGGAAAACTCATAAGCTATATGTTGCCGGGCTTGTGAGCAAGTACGTAGAGCAGACTGTTTTTTTTTCAATTGATGGGTTTTTCGAATGGATGTACCCCGGACAATTTTGATATTTGCTATTTAGTTTTTCTTGTCAGGCAAAATGTAATCAATTATGGCAAGGATCTGTTCAGGCATTTTTTTCTGATTATTAAACAACCTAAACTGAGTATCAAAACAGAGGATGGCTCGGGCACGGAGGTCCACTGAAGGGCCTGCCTGATAAAATCGTCAGATGGCGGCTGGATTTGGGTTGAGGCAAAATGACCGGGCCAAAGAAGAATCCTGCCATTGCCGTATGTGCCTGCCGCCAGTCCGATTATGTCCGGGTTTGAACTATGTACCATAAGAACATCCCAGCCGGGACTTAAATCATAACTATGAATAATATCTGCAGGACCCTCTCCAAAATCACTGGTACTAAGACCGTCAAAAATGGGGTGCATTGAACCGGAACCAGTCAATTCGAAGTAACCCGTACTCAGAAACCACTCGGACGCAACTGATGCTTCAAGTCCTGTGGGAAGCCAGTCTATTGCACCTGTAATGTTGGATTGGCCTACTATAACTCCTCCCCCATTTGATAAAAAGCTTTGAATTACTCCTGCTTTTGAGTCAAGGTTGTTCTGATAGTAAGTTCCTGCGTAGAAAACATCGTAATTTGCAAGGTTCGCAAGTGTAATGTCATTAATGTTGTTGGTGCCGGTCGCATTAATTCCATCGATGCTATTGAGCCGGGTCGTTTCTGGTGATACGGGATAGTGCGAGTAGACCAGAACGTCGACTGTTGTACCAAATACGGGGCCACAAAAAAGAAGACAGGTCAAAATTGCATCCATTGCCTTTTTCATTTCCCATTCCTCCATAAGGGTAAAACTATACGTATAAAAGCCACGCTCGGAGAATCAAAGGATTTTCATTCCCTTCTGCTCCTGTTGATGAAAATAACAATTTGGAAAAACACTATACCATAAAAGAAGGTTTTTTGCAAGATAAATTTTTGAAGCCTCCTCGTTGGCACTCGATGCTCTGTAAATCCCGTGTAAAACACGGGGTAAAATAAAACGTTTTACATTTCTGTTGATTTTGTTATTCTGTTTGAAAAAGAGGGGCTTATGAAATCGCCTAAAGATAAGATAAAAATCCTGTTTCTTTGTACGGGTAATGCCTGTCGCAGCCAGATTGCAGAGGGCTGGGCAAGGCACTTAAAAGACGATGTTATTGATGCGTATTCTGCGGGGATAAGCCCGGCTGGGCTCAGCACAAGAGCTGTCGAGGTTATGGAAGAGGCGGGAGTAGATATCTCGCAGCAGTATTCCAAGCATATCGATGAATTGGGTGGTATAGACTTTGATTATGTAATTACACTGTGCGATAACGCCAGAGAGCTTTGTCCGGTATTCGGCGGTAAAACAAAAATGATTCACAGGGGATTCGATGACCCTTCTTTTATATTCGGTACCGAACAAGAGATTATGGCCGCATTTAGAAAGACACGGGACAGAATCAGGGCCTTTATAGAAACGCTGCCGGTGAGTCTGGAAAGCGAAAGTAAATAAGTGGGCTGATAATAATGGATGCGGAACTATTGGAAAAACGCTCATCTGCAATAACGCTTTCGGATATGGAAATCTTTGCATTTCCGGAGCTGATGTACAGTCTTGTTCTGGCTAATATTATGAGCCCGATTATCTGGCAGTGGCGAGAGGTGGATTGCTTCAAAAAGCTCGAAGGTAAAAACAGCTATAGAAAATTGATGCGGCTGAAGCAATTCATAATGGATGAATATGAGTTCAATCTCGACTTGGAGACGTGGGGACTTACCAGCAAGGCAAAGGAGCTTAAAAGATTTGAAAAGTTTATTTCGCCCGACGATATCGCCAAAAGCAATGCACTTTTCGGCTATCACGGTGACAAATACTATTTTGATGTTGATATCCGCAGGCACTTCGGCCTGGATAAATATGATGATGATGTGATTCCGTACTGGAAGACGGAAACCGTCGAGGCGATGAACGCCTTTCGTCTCAAAGATGGTTATAAGACGGCAGCCGGCGAGTGTGTGTCCCTCGCTGCCCTTTATGTTGCTGCGGCCTTTATAGTCTGTCAAATCCCTCTTGAAGATATTTATATGGTACTGACACCCTTACATTCGCAAAATTATATCGATTTACAGGACGGGATTCTGACCAATAACAGAAGATTAGTTACGAAGACGATGTGGTTCAACGGCACCGCCATATCCAACAAGGCCCGGCGGGCGCTGCGAAATGAAAACGTAACGATCGTCGCCCATCCATCCGGCTATATACATTGTTTATATAAGGATGCGACTATTGATAAAAAACTTTATCAGGATTTTGCCCGAAAGCTTGGCTCATATCTTTCGACGGAACTGTCGGTTTCTATGGTTGCGGGTTTTCTGCGCACCTATCGAGATTATCAAAGATACTTCCAGCTCTGTCGAGAATGTCACGGCCAGCCGCAATTTTTGAAAGCCGAGGCGCTGTTTCATTACGAGCATGGAAGTAATTTCAAGATAGCGGATAAAACACATGAAAAACTGCTTGCCGAGGTTTCTGATGAGGATTTTGTTCCTTATGAACTACCCGGCAGGATTCGCTGTGACAAACTTGAAGAATTTATACAAAAACAAAAGGTTGACGTGAGAAACTCGGATGGCAGGGCGGCTTTGAAGAATTTTATTGAGCCGGTTATTCCTAACGCACAGCAGGTTGTTGATAAGCTGGCTGACTTTGTACATACAGAAGCGAAGCTGCCGATGATAGACAAAAATTTTCTGCCTGCTAAGCCGATTGAATTAACTGTCGGGCAAAAAAGAGAGCAGATAATCGGTTGCCTGCAGGAGCTTCGCAAAAGCAATGCAACTGCGGACCTTGCCTTTTATGCATATCGCGATATGCAAAGCTGCGATTGGACCCCATTTGTCAAGGTGGCGGTAGAGCGTAATCCGGTCTCCATCCAAAGGACGGAAACGATGTCAATTGAGGAGATTTGTGCGCAGCTTGAAAAGATGGAAAATGCGTCGATTTACGATGGCAAGCGATTGGCTCAGCCGGATGAAGTGGCAAACTACAAAACAGGCGATGGGCTCGAAAAAGCGTTTCTACTGGCCAATGTAGTTCGTCAAAGAAACACAGAACAGGATATCAAAATAACCGTAGATGATAATAATGTGATACTAAAGTGCCAGCGTGAGTACCAGTTTGCATCCGGTAAGGGATTTCAAAAACAGATAGATATCCCGGCGGGAAGCTAAATGTATCCGAATTGATTCAAGAAAGAAGACGGCTATATGTTTAGATGTCCCGGAAAAGACCAGAGATTTTGGAAGCCGGAAGATATCGCCAGCAGGACATTTAAGACTCGAAAAGGCCGCGAGATAGCAATGACCTTATTTGTGAATTTTTAAATGAAGGGTAATTAATATGTTAAAGGATGGCGAAAAGGGAGTAATCATTCAGCGGGATAAACGTACCTATGCGGTAGCACCGCATATTCCGTGTGGAGTTGTTCAGCCGGCGACTCTGCGTAAGCTCGCAGATGCGGCGGAAAAATATGGTGCTGCAGCGCTAAAAATAACCAGTGCCGCAAGAATCGCAATAGTAGGTCTGAAGGAGGAAGATGTTGATAATGTCTGGTCCGAGCTTGGGATGAAACCCGGAGCGGCTGTCGGGCTTTGTGTAAGAAGCGTCAAGGCATGTCCGGGGACAACATTTTGCAAACGCGGTATTCAGGATAGTCTGTCGCTGGGACTTAAGCTGGACGAAAAGTATCACGGTCTGGAATTGCCCGCCAAGTTTAAGATTGGCGTAAGCGGCTGTCCGAACCAGTGTGCCGAGACCTGTATCAAGGACGTCGGGCTTGTCGGCTTGCCGAAGGGCTGGAAGGTCCTGGTCGGCGGCAACGGCGGCGCAAAACCGAGATTGTCACAGGAGATTGCCAAAGACCTTTCGATAGAACAGGCACTTGAGCTGGTCGATAAGATTATCAATTACTATAAAGCCAATGCTAAACCACACCAGAGACTCGGAGCAATGATGGAAAAGATGGGCTTTGAAGAGTTCAAATCAGCCGTTTGCAGCGAGTAAACTTTATATTTCACGTTGTTATCAGAGCCCCGAACGTGAGTGAGGGGTAAAAGATATATTGCTTTTCGACCCTGCGCTTACGCTTAGGGCTCTGTATAAATCTCCTCCAACCCATAAAGACATTTTCTTACCTTGTTTATTTTTAACATACTCAATAGTAGAAACCAGATTTTACTTTTTCCAAAGATATTTTGTACTGCCGTGACGTGACCAATATTTTCTGATTGTCGTCGGATTATTACTGTTTTTCTTTATTGCTCTGGTAGCATAAGACTTAAAATCGGCCATCATCTTTTCTGGTTTATCTTCACCACTTACTACGATATGAATATGGTTGCTTCTGACATGAATGGCATGTGCTATCCAGTTGCGATGGTGACATACTCGTAAGATTGCCTTCAGAACGACTTCCCTGACGTTCTTATACAGTACGACAGGTGGATTTTTAAGGCTGGTTTGTTCCTTTTTGTGAAGCCCTGAATTTGGACTCAAAAAGTCACTGCCATATTGATTATGGTCTTTATTGATACTTCCCCTCTCGTCACCGTGCAACCAGCTGCCATAAGTCGTAAAAGTTATGTGGTAAGCAATTGGATATTTCATTTTGTTTTTCCCAACAGAGCCGCGACCGTAAGGAAGCGGTGACCTGTCCACTGCATACTAATTGACTCCCTTTATATCCAGAATTTCTTTTGCGTATTGGCAGTCTTTTGCTATCTGGACGGAGAGTGCTTTTTCGCTATCGAATTTCTGCTGGCTGCGGATTCGCTCGATGAAATCCATAGCGAGCCATTTACCGTATAAATCGCCGACATCGCCGGTTAGTATGTGGGCTTCTATTAATGTCGGATAATTGCTGGCTAAGGTCTGCGCTCTGCCGATGCTAAAAGCAGCAGGTGTTTTCTCTTTCGAGGCATATATCTGTTCCTCTTTTTCACCGATTTCGACAAAGCCGGCATAGACACCCTCTGCTGGGATGAGCTGATTCAATGGCTGTAAATTCAACGTTGGAAAGCCTAATTGCTTTCCCTTGCCGTGCCCTGGAACAATCTGGCCGAGCAATCGGTAAGGCCTGCCCAATGCAATAGCGGCATCGGCTACATTACCGGTTGAGAGCTGTTCTCGAATTATCGTACTTGAGATTTTGACTATTTGGCCGGTTGAGAGTTTCACTTCTTTGAAATCGATTACCGAAACCTCGAATCCCTTCTCAGCCCCCAATTTTTCAATCAGATGGATATTGCCTTTACGACCGGAGCCGAAGTTAAAACTTTCACCCTCAACTACTATGCCCGGCTGGATACCTTTAACAATGAATTGCTCCACATAATCCTGCGGCGAAAGGGCAAGAAGGTCGGAGCTGGTTTTTTTGATAAAAAGGCAATCCACTTTTAATTCGTCCAGAAGATGTTTTTTCAGCTCCAATGGCGTCAAAATTCCGGGGGCTTTTTCAGGATACAAAATTGCGAGCGGATGCGGCTCAAAGGTCATCGCTACTAATTGCGTTTGTCTTTTGTCTGCGATTTGTCTGGCAGCGGTGAGAATCTCCTGATGGCCGAGATGGACACCGTCGAAATTGCCAATCGTCAGGACGCAGGACATTCGGCTGAGCTCAGTCGAAGCCCCGCTGCTGATTTTCTTGACATCCGATATTGACTCTATAATCTTCATGAAGCATTAATTTAACCGGATAAGCTAAAATCTGCAACGGCTTTTTAGACAATAACAGCACTGAGGGGTCTGGAATATATCCATAAGGGTAAAATCGCTGAGTTTATGCCAGAGGAAAAAATTTGACAATAAATATGCAACTTAGTTGCATTTTTATCGTATATGATATAAAACTCCGTTTTGTAAAGGAACTGATTTTTGATAGCTGGTTTTATTAAAGGATTGGGCGCAAATGCAGAAAAGAATTGCTGTTATTTTGACGGAATTGAAAGCACATGCGCCTTTTACCTTATTCGGGGCGCTTACCGGTATTGTTTTGATGCTGGTGTTTAGAAATATCCAGCACGAAACGAGCGAGAAACTATTCTACGTGTTTCACCCTGCACATGTAGTTTTAAGTGCTATCGTAACCGCTTCGATGTTTAAGCTTCATACAAAAAGGCCGAATTTTCTTGTTGTTTTACTGGTTGGGTATTTTGGCTCGATTGGTATTGCCACCGTTAGTGATTCTCTGATTCCATACGCTGGCGAGGTTTTGTTGGGGCTTCACGCCCACAGCCACATAGGTTTTATTGAGGGTTGGTATATAGTTAATCCTGCTGCCATTTTGGGTGTTTTGATTGCTTGGTTTTGGCCCAAGACAAAGTTCCCACATTCCGGCCACGTCTTACTTAGTACCTGGGCATCTTTATTTCATATCCTTATGGCTTTGCAAGGCAATATATCTTTTTTAAACGGCATTGTTATATTTGTCTTTCTATTCATTGCTGTGTTGCTGCCCTGTTGTTTCAGTGATATTGTTTTTCCACTTTTGTTTGTTAAATCAGCGGAAAATGTATCGCATACGCATGAATAATCACCGGAGAATCGATAATGAAGTCAAATTTGGATTTACAGATTCGACAGATGTTAAAAGCGGCAGAACTTTACTGCACAAAATGCCGGGTAGCTATACTGAAAGTGCTGGTAAAGGCAAACAAACCACTGAGCCAGGGCCAGATTGCACAAAGGTTAGGTAAAAATCGCCTTAATAAAGTTACCATTTACCGCACTTTGGAAAGTTTCTGCCGGGCTGGCTTGGTACATAAGGCATTTATAAACAAAAGGGCGGTACATTTCGAGCTTGCCAATCGCTGTAGTGAAATTAGATGTCATCCTCATTTTACCTGCAAGAGCTGTGGAGTAACTAACTGTCTGATAGGACTATCGGTCCCTGTTGTCAAAGGTCTGAAAAAAGGTTTTGTTATTCACCGCCAGCAGGTTCAGCTTGAAGGCCTGTGTCCGAAGTGTGCTTAAGTTAGGATAAATAATGTTCGTAGGATGATTGTAATTTGCTGAATTTAGCTCGAAAAAGTTTTTTGATAACTGCAATGATTTGCTTTTTGGCGACGGTCACCGGTCTAACGCTGAAATTGCATTTATCCAGCATAGAACATCCCGAAAAACATAATTCTGAACATTGTCAAATTTGTCAGCAGTTACTGACAGCCCCTGAAAAATTTAACCCGGTGCCGGAACTGGTCATCGATAACAGTAACCAATTCCAGCATTACGTTGAATTTCGCCTTTCAATCTATGTAAAACAATTCTACCTACAATCTTTCAATCCGAGACCACCACCTTACATTTCCTGATTACTTATTATACACAGAATACTCGGTTCTCAAAAAGTTAAAGCCTACGCGAAATGCTAAGGACATTCGTTCAAAAATGCTTCCAGGTAGTTCTGTAGCTAAGGAAAAAGATTACAAAGGAGTGTAAGAATGTCAATAAAAGTTATTATACCAATGTTTTTTCTGCTGGTTTTATTCGTCAACATCGCGGTATCGAAGGAAAAACAGGATAATTTCAAAGCGATTGAGCAATTAAATGCCCGTATCCTTGAGCTTCAAAATGATATTATTGAAATGCAGAAAAAACATGATGCTGAAATAAATGCTTTGAAGGAACAAATAAAGGAACTTGTTGAGGCATCCAAACAGCAAAAAGCCAGGGAAGATATTGAATCTTTACGAGAATTAGCCAAAGCCGAAGCTACTAAAAAAGCTGTACCTGAAGAGAAACCGGAAGAGACAGTATTCAAATCGGCAGGTTTGGGCCTACAAGCCTTGAATCCCGAAATCAGTGTCACTGGGGATTTTCTCTTTTCATCACGACAGGATACAACAAGCGATAAGAGCAGCGATTTTGAATTTCGTACATTGGGTATCCATATTGAGTCATGGCTGGACCCATACACCAGATTTAAGGCAGCGATACCTGTAACTGAGAATGAAGCTAAACTTGGTGAGGGATATATAACCTTGTACGATATTGCGGAAGATCTTAATTTAACGTTGGGGAAGTTTCGCCAGCAGTTTGGCGTTGTAAACCGGTGGCACAAGCATGGTCTGGACCAAGTTGATTTTCCTCTTGCTCTTCGTCAAATCTTTGGTAATGGCGGATTGAATCAGAGCGGTTTGTCACTGGATTGGCTTATGCCACCAGCTGGTAATGCTTCACAACAATTGACTTTCCAGGTAACAAATGGCGACAACGACCGCTTATTTGGCGGTAATACATCTAACAGACCCAGTCTTCTTGCTCACTATAAAAATTATAGGGATTTATCGAAAGATACTTATCTGGAATGGGGTCTTACAGGTCTTGTAGGTTGGAATGACCAGTGGGAAATTGGCAGTACAACTACCACGCAGGACAGCCGAGAGGAGACATTCGTACTTGGTGCAGATTTGACAGTTCTTTGGGAGCCAACCGAAAAAATGCGTTATAGAAATTTGGAATGGAGAAGCGAGGCGTATTGGTTAAATAAAGATATTCTTGCGCCGGACGGTTCAGGTAAGGATACCATCAATGCCTGGGGGCTGTATAGTTATCTCCAAACCAAAATTTCACGCACAATTGATATTGGCATCAGAGGTGACTTCTATGTGCCTGATAGCAAGAGTTATGCAAACATGTCCGGCTGTACATCGCTATCGCCACTGGCGGTAACTGGAGATAATTCTTACCTGTGGCAAATCAGTCCCTACGTTACCTGGTGGCAAAGCCCGTTTGTTAAGTTCCGTGCAGAGTATGATTACAGTAACGGCAAAGGGATAGAGAATCCTGAGCATGTCATCTGGCTGCAGGCAATATTCTCAGCCGGTCCGCACAAACATGAACGTTACTGATAGAAAGGAGCGATAGCGCAATGAAAAAAACAGTATTTATAGTTGGATTAGCTTTGGTTTTTTCGGCAACAAACCTTTATGCAAAAACAAATTTGAATGTTGTAACTACATTACCTGATTACGCCTTTTTCACCAGGGTTATAGGCGGAGATCGGGTTTCCGTCAAAGCTATCGTTCGGGGTGACCAGGATGCACATTTTATTAGACCTAAACCGTCGTTCGCTACTGCAATGAGGAACGCAGATGTTCTGGTTTCTACAGGCCTGGATTTGGAACTATGGCTGCAAACGGTTATAGATAGTTCGGGCAACAGCAGGATTCGCAGCGGCCAGACGGGCTATGTGTCCGTATCTGCCGGTATCAATCTCCTGGAAAAGCCAAAAACTATATCGAGAGCTGAGGGTGGCGTTCATATTTATGGTAATCCGCATATTACCTGTAGTCCCATCAATATGAAGGTCGCCGCTCGTAATATAGCGACAGGATTAATCAAAAATGACCCGGCAGGTAAGCAAATATACTTGCAAAACTTAAAACAACTACATCAACAAATCGATGAGCGATTATTTGGCTCTAAGCTTGTCGAAATGATTGGTAGTGATACGTTATGTACTCTTGCCGAGCAGAATAAACTCATACCTTTTCTCCAGGAGCAGAAGTTTGAGGGAAAACCGCTGATTGAATATCTGGACGGCTGGATGGGGAAAATGCTTCCGCTGAGGGAAACAACGATAGTTAGTT
>CAYSJK010000009.1:1173-25690 GCA_964431375.1 uncultured Pirellulales bacterium | reverse complement strand
GAATAACTGGCATGCGGCAACTCCGACACCAGGGTCGTAAAATCAGTTTTGAGTTCGTTTGAGTTAGGCCGAGCGTGAAAGCGCTCGGCTTTTTTCTTTCCTTCGTGCTCAGAATTGATAAAATAGATTCTGACTAAAAAACAACGAGCAGAAATATCCACTGGTTAACCGTTTAGATACAACCAACATGAAACCTAAAAAGACAAAGAGACACAGGCGTATAAGAAAAGTTCTGCTGGGTCTGGGTATTTTTCTGGCGGCAGTAATACTGTTGCTTTCTGTTGTTTTATACGGTCCGGTGACGACGCTCGCATCACTGAGAAAAGTGGACGACTTTCCGCTATACGTGATGCACTACCGCGGCACATATCTGTTTGACCTCTTCGCCGAGATAGGTATGGATAATGATATTTTTCAAAAAATCTACAAGAAAGTTAGCCCGGATGCATGCACGAGTTTTGCAGCTCTGAATCCCGAAAGCGATGCAGTCTTCGGCAGAAATATGGATTGGTGGCACAAGTCATCTTTGCTGCTATTCACCGACCCTCCCGGCGGATATGCCTCGGTGTCTATGGTGGACCTGTACTACTTAGGACTCGAAGGGATGCAGGAAATACCCTGGAGCAAACGTCTTATTCTATTGTTCTCGCCGTATGCGACCGTCGATGGTATAAATGAGTGTGGCGTAGCGATTTCACAAAACGCAGTACCCGAAAGGAAAGTACCCAAAGACCCGAACAAGCCGACACTGCTGCAATCCCAGATATTACGTCTTGTCCTGGACCATGCTAAGGATGTAAACGAGGCCATAGAACTGATTAAAAATTACAACGTGCAGTTCATAGTCACCAATCACTTTCACATCGCCGATGCAGCCGGAGATTCTGCAATCATAGAATACGTCGATGGCAATATGATTGTTGTCCGCAATGAAAATCCCTGGCAGGTCTCAACGAATTTTCTTCTCTGCGAAGAAGTAAAACCTGATTGCCGGAGATACGATACGGCCTGGAAGTTACTCGAAGAAAAGCAGGGAAATATAACTCAAGACCAAGCTATGAACCTGTTGAAAAACACAAAACTGGACTTCACGGTGTGGTCTATAGTGTACAATCTGAGCACAGGTCAAATACGGCTGGCTATGGGGAGGGATTATGACCAGGTGCATAGATTCAGTCTGAAAATGAGACCTCATCACTAAAGGCAGCTCTGCTCGAGACTTTCGACTCTTCGACTGCGCTCAGCGCAGGCTAAGCTCATGACCGGTTGCGCTGCGTGGCCGGAAAGAGGGAATTTTCTTGATTATTCAGGGCCAAGTGGTATAATATAAATAGTGGGAATTTAGCAACTTTAAGGGAGACTCGGCAGCTTAAAAAAAGCAATAATTGTGGAGCAGGAAGATGAGAAAATGGTTTTTTCTATTTCTGCTGCTTTATCCGACGAGTGTCGCCTTTGCCAATCCCGTAGTTTACCCCAGCCCAACAAAGATAATAGTCCTCGGCTCTGCGTTCACACTGGAAGTCTCTATAATAACAATTTTACTGTTCTTCTTTCACCTGTCTCCGGTTCCCGTTTTTCTCACCCTGTTTATGGGAAACATAGGAATTTATCTGACAATCTTTGAGCCCATTCTGGACACAGCTACGAATCTGCTGGTCGCAGAGATGCTGGTTGTCGGGCTCGAAGGAATTTTCATCAAGCTAATCAGCTCTCTTGAAGCGTTTCAACTGGAAACATTTACACAGCTCAAGTGGAAGTATGCATTCATAGTTGCCGCAGTCGGAAATATAGTATCCTATTACGTCGGTGTTGTAATGGGTGCTTAAGATACTACAAAAAAACCTCTACGTAAAACGCGGCAATACATAATTTTCCTTGCCGCGCAAGCGATGAGCAAACCAACCAGGAAAACCCCGATTTTGTTATAGACTTCCGCAAAGAATATAATATATTACTTCAGACACATACGAAAATTGTTCATTAGCCAAAAGGAGTGTAATTGTGCAGACACATATAAGAAGGTCCGGATGGGCGGCTTTTGTCTTTATAATTTTGTCCTTTGCCGGTTACCCTGCAGATGGTTATGAAAATTTCAAAGTGGCAATTTATGCACCTGCCCAGAACGTGCAAATGATGGGAGAGCCGAACTGGCTTAAAGAAAACTGGGAAATAATATCGAGACAGGTCAAAGTAGATAAGATTTACCTTGAGACGCACCGCGACGTAATCCTGGTTGATGAAGAAACCATCACCGAAGCAAAGAAATTCTTTGAAAGCAAAGGCATCGAAGTGGCAGGCGGTATCACCTACACAATTATGGAGAGTAACCGCTTCAAGACGTTCTGTTACAGCAATCCCGAGCAGAGACGCAGAGCCAGGGAAGTCGCCGAGTACACAGCACGGCTGTTCGATGAAGTCATACTGGACGATTTTTTCTTTACCAACTGCAAGTGCAAATCCTGCATAAAGGCCAAAGGCAAAAAAAGCTGGACCCAATTCCGGCTGGGGCTGATGGACAAGGCCGCACGAGAACTTATAGTCAAGCCGGCCAAGGCGGTTAATCCAAAAGTAAAAATGGTTATCAAGTACCCGAACTGGTACGAACACTTCCAGGGTTGCGGTTACAACCTCGAAACCGAGCCAAAAATATTCGATGGAATTTACACCGGCACGGAAACGAGAGACCCTGTTTACACCGACCAGCACCTTCAGCAATACCAGAGCTATCTGATTATGCGCTATCTGGAAAATATCAAGCCGGGCGGCAACGGAGGCGGCTGGGTCGATACGGGGGCTATCCAATATATGGACCGCTACGCAGAACAACTCTGGCTGACCCTCTTCGCCGGTGCGCGCGAGATTACGCTCTTCAACTTCGGCCGAATGCTGCAGCCCATCCCCCAGGAGCTCCGCGCCGACTGGCACAGCACAAAAACCAGCTTTGATTTCGACGAGATGATGCAACCTATAAAATTGGAAGATGGAACGACGGTCAAACCAGGCACGATGGCAAGGGCGGCCGGTTATGCCCTCGAACAGGTTGACAAGTTTCTCGGCAAACTCGGTAAACCAATCGGTGTAAAGAGCTACAAACCCTATCATTCAACGGGCGAGGATTTCCTGCACAACTACCTCGGTATGTGCGGTATTGCGATGGACCTGGAGCCCGAGTTCCCGGCTGATGCAAACATTATCTTTCTGGCTGAATCAGCAAAGTTCGACGGCAGGATTGTTGATAAAATCAAAGGGCAGCTCACTGCAGGCAAATGCGTTATGATAACATCCGGCCTGCTTAAAGCCCTGCAGGGTAAGGGAATCGAAGACATAGTCGAGCTCAGATGTACTGATAAAAAGGCCGTTATTAATCAGTTCTGGCGTCGTCGAGCTTTTTGGGGCCGACGCGGCGCTATTCAGGAGTCATCCTCCAATATCATTATCCCCGAGATAAAGTACCTGACCAACGATTCGTGGGAGGAGATATCTTGTCTGACAAGCGGGAACGGCTATCCTATCCTCCATTCTGCTGATTATGCGAACAGCAAGCTTTATGTTCTGACGATACCGGACAACTTCGGCGACTTGTACAACTTTCCGGCTGAGGTGCTGACTCAAATCAAAGAAGTGCTGATGAAAGACCTTTACGTCCGGGTGGATGGGCCGAGCCAGGTAGCTATATTCGTCTATGACAACGATACGTTTATCGTGGAATCCTTCCTGCCGGAGAGCGTCGAGGTAAAAATTGTTACCGACAAGCGAATCAGCAAGCTGCGTGACGTTCTAAGCGGCGAGGAATTATCCGGTGAAGAGCCCCCGGAACCACCAATGCGGGGCCGGCGAAGGCAAATACAAGAAAGCGACAAGCTCGTCTTCGATATAAAAATCAAGCCGCATTCTTACCGCGTGTTTCAATGCGAGTAATACGGCGGATAGCACGGTTAAACCGCACCAAGCTTTTTGCCGGTGATATCGCGGGTGCCTCTGGGCGAAGTAATTTGCCCCTTCAGGGTCGCTCCATCCAGCTTGCCTTCGAAGTCTATCTGGAAGGTCTCGTCTCCAAAGCCCACTTCCAGAGTAAATGTTAACTGGTCACCTTCGAGTTTGATATCCTTCATCGGAATCTCACCGTCAAAGAATCCATATCTGCCTGTCAGGTCTGAAAAAATCCTCATTATAGTCGTACGCGTTCCCCTCTCGGAAGTAGTTGTAAGTTCCCATTGGCCGATAAGCTCCGCACCAACGCGCTTGCCTTTGGTTGGCCACTCGCCCATCTCGTTGCTGAACTTTCCGGTCAGCTTGTTACCTTCAACAACACCCTCATAGCTCGTCTCGAATTCAAAATCATCGAGCTTGCTCTGTCGAGTAAAGGTGAGCTTTGAATCCTCAAACTTGACATTTGAGATAATGTGCTCGCCCTGCTCCTTGGTCCACTGTCCCGCGAGTGTACCGTCCGGCTCTTCAGAAATAATCAGGACAGCATTTATGTCTCTATCACCGGCAGTAAAGTTAACCTCCCACTGACCCAGGACAGGTGACTTGGGTTTCGGCCGGGCGCCAACAGCAGAGAACTCGCCCCAATCGTTTGTAAATTTTCCCACGAGCTTACCGCCCTCAAGCGTGCCCTCATAGTTCATTGTAAACTGCCGGTCAGGCGGGCCTGCTGTGCGAACAAATGTGAGCTTCGAATCCTGGAACTTGACATCAGACAGCTCATTAGAGCCCCACTTGCCGGTGAGGGTACCATCCTTTTTGGAAATAGACAGCATTGCAAAGCTCTGGCGGCCATTGAAATCCATCATGATTTCCCAATCACCGGTGATTTGGTCGGCTGATAAGACCAGCGAAGTTTGCACCAATAAGACAAGACAGATAAGACAAATCAACCTGCCGTTTGTTCTGTTCGTTAGAATCGTTATCATATTAATACCCCTTTAAAATCTTTACCTAAATAAATCCTGCTCAATTCCATAACTTCACATTATCTGCAAAGATACTACAAATCATTGTAAATGACAATTGTGTATTCCCCAAAAAACCATCAGAATCAATTATTCACGGTACTAAGCTGAATATGTGTGAATCAGCCTTTTGCTACGGAGTCCAGATAAGCTCATCTATCTTTTCCGGTCGAATAAATTCAACGTGGCCATCCACAAAACAGATGACATAGCCGTTTGGCCCTCGTGGCTCATCGGGCAATAAATCCGGACCGCCAGATGGTGGACTACCAAAGCGTGATTCAAAGACTAATACGGTTAGCGCAGGATTCTGGACATCCGCAAGCTTGCGACCATTTAGCTGGGCATTCATCGCATAGGCCCTGCCGGTATTGGGATTAAAAGGAGAATTAAGGATTCCTTCATCTTCGATATAATCGGAAAGCACTTCCGGCCAATTGCCAGCAGGAGGAAAAGGTCCATCATAATCTCCACAATACAAGTGCATCGCCAGGCATAATTGCTTTGCGTTATTCATTGACATCACTGACCTGGCTGTACCTCTTGCCCTACCAATCGCTGGTGTAAGAACCGCCATTAAAAGGAATATAAGCAACATAACAAGACTTGTACCGGATACTGCAATGCCAGCGATGGCCAGGCCCTGGCCTTTTAGTTGGCCTGCGCTTTGCTTGATGGCAATTAAACCAATAATGCCGAGAATCAAGCCGACAATACCTGCAAGACCAAAAGTGCAGAAACCACAAATGCCCAAAACCAAACTGGCAATAGCCAGGCCGGATGTTTTTGCCTCTACCTCCGGTTCACTTGTCGGTTGTACATTATCCATATCATTTTCTCCTAAAATAAAAGCACTTTAACAATCCGCCGAGTTCATTTTCTGCAATTGTAAGAACAAGCTATAAGATTGTTAACACCATAAAATCCCAAGGTCAATTGTGTCTCTTTAAGTCAAGAGTCCTGATATATCAGGAGCGCCGAGATTTATAAAGGACGACAGCTAACAATTGCTGGGCTTTGCCTATCTATGAACTATTTGCGCTGTAGTATTTCGTCAAGCTTATTTAAAATCGGCTTTTCCCAGTTCCACGCGAGAACGTTCGTCGCCATTGCTTTTTTAGATACCACTTCGACCTTCGTTCGTTCATCATCAATTTCGTCCACAAAGACCGCTACTTTTTCACCATAGCTCAAAGCAGTGATTTTTTTCTCAGCCAATATGTACCGTTCCTGCTTGTTTTCCCCGACCAACGATAGCCCCAGTTCATTTATGGTCTCAGAGGCAGCGTTCCATACAGTCTCAAATGGTGCATCATAGACCCGAGAGGTCCCCTTGCCCTTGGCTTTCCGCGCATCAGCCAAAGTTGCACATCCAGCTACAGATAACAAAAACACCAGAAAAATTAGCCATATACCACTCTTTGTTTTCATAATTTAGTCTCCTCTCTTGCATTTGTTCCTTTTGAGAAAGAAAAAGATAATAAACCTTCGCTTGCTTGTCCAGGCCACTCGACTCGCATAATCACAATTGTAAGAACGAGCTATCCCTTGTCAACATCAAAAGCTGGGATAAATTTCCTTTTTACCTTTTACTCTTTAAGCTTATAATTATCTTATGCTTTATTTGTGGTCGATTTTGCTGGTTTTGGTTAATGCCGTCTGGTTTGGGCTGGTTTTGTTCGGGTTGCCGGGGAACTGGCTTATCGTCATATCGACGTGCCTGTTCGCCTGGTGGCAGTGGGAGGCCAAAGTCTTTTCAATATATACTCTGATTGCTATCGTGGTTCTGGCAATCATCGGAGAATTATTCGAATTTTTCGGCGGGATGCGCGGTGCGAGAAAGTCAGGCGCGAGCCGGCTCGGGTCGGTTGCGGCACTTGCGGGCGCTATAACAGGGGCAATATTAGGTACCTTTCTTATACCAATATTATTATTAGGAACATTAATCGGTGCGTGCATCGGGGCTGGGCTGGGTGCATTGGTGACGGAATTCGTTCGTGGTAAAGAACTGAAAGAATCCGCACGTCACGCCGTCGGGGCAGGTTTAGGCGAATTTCTCGGTATCACGAGCAAATTCACTATCGGTATCGTTATCTGGCTTATCGTGGCGGTCGCAGTATTTTGGCCGTGAAGATAACGGTAACTCCTTATCTATCGCACGCCTTTGACTCTCATTTTCAGCGAGTAAAGTGATGTTCGGGCGGTGATAAAGAGCGTATCCTTATTTTCCCCGCCGAAACAGACGTTGGCCGGGCCTTCGGGAACCACTATTGTCTCAATCTTCTCACCTTTCTTGTTGTAAACCACCACCACACTTGTCGTCAGATAAATATTGCCCTCGTTATCTATGGTCATCCCGTCAGAACCCCTCGGGGCAAAGAGCTTCTTGTTCGACAGTGTTCCATCTTCATTAATTGTATATACAAATGTTTTTCTTCCAGCATGGTCGGCAACATAAAGCAGCTTGCCACCGGGAGTACCTATGACTCCGTTGGGCCTTTTCATATCGTCGATGACACGGATGACCTTTTTTCTGTCGGGTGTGAGATAATAAACGTGCTCGCCATCCTGGGCCATATCATCCCTGTTTCCATATCGAGGGTCGGTAAAGTAAATACCGCCTTTGGGGTCGCGCCAGAGGTCGTTGAGACTGTTGAACGGTTTTCCCTCGTACTTATCGGCCAGCACCGTCACCGTGCCGTTAGGGTCGATGGAAACCAGGCGGCGGCCACCGCCTTCGCAGGCAAGCAGATTCCCTTCTTTATCAAAGTAAAGTCCGTTTGCCCCGCCAGAGTTTTCGCGAAAAGTCGATAGCGTTCCATCCAGCGACCACTTGTGGATTCTGTTATTGGGGATATCGGTAAAGAAGATATTGCCAGCAGCGTCAGCGGCCGGGCCTTCAGTAAAACCAAAGCCGCCAGTGAGCTTTTTCACATCAGCACCTGCCGCAACAACACTTAAGTTTTCTACATCGGCACTCGTATCAGCAGTGGTTTCCTGATTGCCGACAAAAACCGCCACGACAAACAATAATATGACCAAACAATAAAATTTTACGTTCATTTTAACCTCCTTTTATCTCACTTACATTATTTCTTAACCATAATCAAAAGTTCAGTCATTTCGCTCGTCAATTTTTCTTCGCGTTTTGCGTTTTGAAGCCAAACTCCCGAGTGGTTTTTCTAATTTTGCAAGACCAATCAGGACGATAATCGCAACGAGGGTCGTTAGAATCGCCAATCGGTAAAAGTTCGCGCCACATGCCATACCGATACTCGCAACAAGCCAAATCGTTGCAGCGGAAGTTAAGCCGTAGATGCCACCCCTGTCCTGGATAATTGCACCGGCACCAATAAAACCAACGCCGGTGACAATCTGGGCTGCTATCCTCACCACCGACGCATCATACTGAAGCGCCATCTTAGCTGAAATTATGGTAAATACAGCTGCACCAAGACATATCAAGACATTTGTTCGCAGGCCGGCAGCCTTACCGCTTATCTCCCTTTCTATACCGACAGCACCGCCAAGCACTACTGCCAAAATTATGCTGAGTATATCATTCAGAGTAATCATAGGGCTACCTCTCAATCAGCGTTTCATCGACCTTCATACCGAAGTGCCTTCCGGCCTTTTCGATATGGCCGAGCACCTTGTCACCCGGTTTTAAGGTCGTGATGGAAACGGCCTTGCCGTCAGGACTGACCAGTCGAATCGTCTCTGCGTTTTGCAGGACCAGACTTATGGGCATACCTTCAGCTTCGGCCTCGATGAGGAGCATAGGCCTTTTTTCAATCTTGTTTCTGCCGAGATATGCGGTTTTGCTTTTGCCCTGAGAATCGACGAGCAGGACTTCGTCACCGGTCTTCAAATCGGCAAGATATTTTGTTTTTCCACCTGGGGCCAGGGTATATGCGTGGACGGCACCGGCGTTAACACGGAATGGCCGAGAGGCGACATAAGGATTGTCGATAGATTCGGAATGAACAAGGAAAAAACCCGAAGCGGTATTGCCGACGAGCATCCCTTCGCCTAATATCATCTGCGTACAGGTATCGAGGCAGGCACGGTCACCCATACCGAGCTGCTTCGTTGCTGTGATGGTCGCGATTACGAGAGGAACTTTTTCACTGACACCCTGAATGATTTCAGCGGTCTTTTTGAGCTCGTTTATATCTTTTGTATTCAGGACAACGCCATCGACACCCTTTTCGAGGATTTCGGTCATAAGTTTTGCCTGCTCGCTCGTTTCGACCTGGACCATAATATTTTTACCACGTCGGGCGAGCAGGTTTTCGATAGGGATAATCGTCCAGTCGAGCATCCTTAAGACGACGATTTTATTTTCGGCAACAGCAGCGGCTTTATCTTCATCGGCTTTGCCGGAAATATCGATGAATTCAACATCGACGCCGGGCTTTAGGTCACCATCTTTCTCGATGGTCTTGATTTTGCCGAATTCGCGGACAGTATCACTTTTACCATCGGGAAGGATAACGGCCTCAGCACCACTTTCCAGCGAAGCTATGGCAATTTCCTTATTGTACGGAACAACATTTACCCACAGTTTTTTCATTTTTGTTTCTACCTTTTTAATCAGGAACTCGCGTTCTGAAGGTCCTTTTTCACTTTTAGAAGTTTTTGTTTTAGGTCAAAGATGTCGTGCTTTGCCATTTTCCATGCTCGATGCACATTCACACCAAAATACTCATGGATGAGGACGTCTCTCAACCCTACAATTTTCTTCCAAGGAATCTCCTGATATCTTTCCCTGAAATCATCAGGTATGTTCTTTACTGCTTCACCTATTATTTCCAGCCGGCGAAGAACTGAGTCCTGAATCTGGGTATCAGTTAAAAATTTATCCTCGTCAATATCTTTCGTATAGTGCTCAATCTTTGCGATGCTTTCGAGAATATCCTCGATGTACAATCTCATATCTCTAGTCATAAGATTATCTCCTGTTCCTTGAGAATCGCCTCTCTAAGGAAAGGTTTAATAGTGTCGTACTCTACAACATCGACGTTTCTTTTCAGCGCCTCCTCTAATTCAATTTTAAGTCCGACAAAATCGAGCAGGCTGATATCGCTATCAATCTGTACCAATATATCGACATCACTATCGGATTGCATTTGGTTTCTTACGGTTGAGCCAAACAGTCCGGCCTTCGAGATGCCGTATCGACGAAGAATTGGAAGTATTGAACGCTTTATCTGTTCGATGTATGCGTTCATATTGCCGCTCCAGCTACACTGATTTGCCTATAGTATGGAACAACATTTACCCACAATTTTTTCATCTTAAATTACCCCATAATTTATTTTAATCACGGAGATTGTTTTATCCTTGTAACACTTTTACTGCATCTTCGATGGAAGCGGCCTTGTGTACCATTTTGCACAGGGCGCCAACGATTTTTTCCGGGTTTTTGTGCTGGAAGGCGTTTCGTCCAATGGATAGACCAGCAGCACCGGCTGCAAGCGCACCTTCGACCATCCTGAAGATATCTTCGTCGCTGTCCATTTTCGGGCCGCCGGCAATGACCACCGGCACGGGACAGCCATCCACAACCTCGGTGAAAGTTTCAACACTGCCGGTGTATGGGACCTTGACAATATCGGCGCCTAATTCGGCACCAACCCTCGCGGCGTGCTTAACGTTATTTACATCGTATTCATCTTTAATTTTCGGGCCACGGGTGTACATCATCGCAACAAGAGGCATCTGCCAATCTGAACACTGCCTGCTGACGTAACCCAATTGCCAGAGCATTTCCTTGTCGGTCGGAGCACCAAGATTTATGTGTACAGAAACAGCGTCTGCACCAAGAGTAATTGCTTCCTCGACGGTACAAACGAGTTCCTTTGCGTTCGGGTCGGGACTTAGTGATGTTCCACCAGATAGATGAATAATAAGGCCCACATCTTTGCCTGCTCCTCTGTGGCCTGCGCGGACAACGCCCTTGTGCATCAAGATAGCATTTGCTCCGCCGGCAACAACTTTGCTGACGGCATCCCGCATATCGGTCAGGCCATCAATAGGCCCGACCGTAACGCCGTGGTCCATCGGAATAATAACCGTCTTACGTGAATTACGGTCAATTATTCTCTCCAGCCGTATATTTTTCCCTATCATAGTCAAATCTCCAATTAACAACTTTTTATAAAATCTACCTGAATCAGGCCAAAAGGCAAGAAAAAAACGGATTAGTTTTTACCACTATGCCCGTAGAGAACAGAAAGGGATGGAAATAATAAAAAGGCTGTAAGCTTTATGCCTACAGCCCATTTATTTGAAATCAGATACACAATATGCGACTATTCAATGCCTGCCAGCCAATTATTGCACAGAACAGCTAAATCTTTCATATCAACGATGCCGTCGCCAGCAGGCGGCGGAACAATATCCACCAAAGGTGCGTTTTGTAACCAGTAGGAAGCCAGGATAGCAAAGTCCACGAAGTCCACGTCACACTCGCCGTCGAAGTCGCCGATGTAAACGTAAGCAAACTCATAAGCGCCCATATCTACTATGATGGTATCGTTACAATCGCCATCTGCGAACCTGGGATGGCCGTCAAGGTCCAATGGCGTTTGCTCTGTCGTGTTGCCATCGTTGTCAAGGTCGATAGTGTCAGGTGGAACGGAAGCGTTATCGCCCACATCAATACACGGTGAATTATGCTGCAGATGATAATCCCCCTCAACCGTACCCACATTACCATGACCGGCTAAACCATGACCGGCTAAGCCATTTTGATAATCTTGTTGAATTTCAGCCATACCCAGAGCCTTGTTGTAAATAGCAACTTCGTCGATGGTACCTTTGAAATAAAGACAGCCTCCATGACAACTTAGCCTCTTTCCAATTCCAAGGTCATTAGTTGTCGAACCGGGAGGATAAGCCCAGGAAGATTCTGCTTCAAATACGCCATCAATGTAAATCCTTATATGACTACCGTCCCAAAACCCGGCAACGTGATGCCACGCATCGTCCCGGAGCTCTGTTGTTCCACTCACACCTCCGTTACCGTCTGCACCTGAGTATAATGAAAGTTTAAGATTTCCGTTTGAAAGGTAGAAAGAAAATCCATAAGAAAGCGGTGTACTAATCGAAAATTTATCCACTATCATGTTATAGTTATCGGTGCCCACTGCCTTTATCCAGGCCTCGACCGTGAACGGACCTGTGATATCCAGGCTCGAGGAATGAGGAACCGTAACACTATTGGAGTTGAAATACAAAGCCGGCCCCACTTTACCAGTTGTCCATGTCGCACCAGATATTGTGCCATCATTATCGTTTATACACTCGTTTGCAGTTGTTCCAAAACCTTCATCAAAATTCCAGTACGAAATCATAGCTTCAATCAAATCACAGGGTTCCGGCTCAACAAAGCAGGGGTCATTGTTGATGTTACCGATGCCGGTGCCCGTCCAGCCGCCCTGGACATCAGAGTAATTAACAGTTGCAGCGCTACCTCCACTATCGCCTATTTGCAGGGAAGTATTGTTCCAAAGGATGCAGTTGTTAATTGTCGGGAAACAATTATTGTAGTTATGTATGCCCCCATCGCACGTGTTGGCCCAATTGCAGCTGAAAGTGCAATTAGTTATTGTCGGACAACTGGCGTCTATGTTGGCTAAGGCCCCGCCCCAATTAGCAGAGTTGTTACTGAATGAGCAATTGACCACCGTTGGATTGCTATTTCCAAAGTTGCCCAAGCCACCGCCGTTACCACCGGTACAGTTGGAGATGAAGCTGCAGTTGACCAGTATCGGACAGCTTGCTCCGTCATTCGATATCCCCCCGCTATCATACTTTGATGAGTTTCTAAAGAAGATGCAGTTACTTATATGTGCATTGCTATAATGGTTGTAAATTGCCCCGCCCAGTTCTGCATAGTTATCGATAAATGTGCATTTGTTGACCGTGCAATTTGAATTAACATTGAGCATTCCGCCACCGTTCGATGTTGGCCATACACTTAAGGTGTTAGCATTTCCGGCAGTTATGATACAGCCGTCGAGGATAGCCGTCTCATCGGTATTGTTGCTGGTGACGACGTTGTAGCTGTTTTCTGCCCGGTATGGGTCATTGCCGGCAAGGTCGCCGCTGAGGATTGTTTCATAGAGTTTGACATCCCGGGCGTTCGGGTCGGGTGTTCCATAGCCGGCATAGCCGCCATAGATGGCCACACCGTTTCTAAGTACAAAGCTCGCGTATCGGTTGCCGGGTGTTTGCCCTGCGCCCTGGTCAGGGCAGTAACTACCCTCGGCTACCAAAATCTTCCAGGCGCTAGGGTCGGCCAAGGCGTCCTGAAGATAATTATAGGCATTGTACCAGCTCGAACCGTCGTTGATGCCCGGCGCGTTCATATCAACATAGATAACAGTCGGGATTAAGGGCGTAAAATCAACCGCCCATACATTGCCTGATGTTGCTGACCAATCACTTGAAGTACCGGTATTCACCGCCTTAGGTGCAAAGGTATAACCTGCCTTTACAACGCTTATGGTGTATGTTGATGCTGATTGTAAATGCGCCAATGCATATATGCCCCTGCCATTGGTGGCGGCATTGTATGGGCCGCCGGGACCCTGAGCTGTAACCGCTGCCCCGCTTATGGGTGCGCCCGATGTGTCAGTGACGCGGCCGCTGATTATTTCACCTGTACCCGAAACAAAGACGTTATATATGCAACACGAGACCTGATTATAGTCATAAACATCGGGAAGGTTATACCAGGCATCGTACTGCCCCTCCCAGCCCATGTTAATGTGGTGGTAAAGCGTTAAAAGGTTATACCCATATCCGTCGGCCAGTACAGCATGGCCCATCTCATCATAAGGATTGTCGCTAACGATGAGAATAACAGGATGGCTGTAGTCAAGATTAGGATTAATCATGTCAATTAATACTGGAATGTTGGGCCCCATGTTGCTGGTGACGGCATTGTTGTAGTCGAAGATATTCGGGTCCCTCAGCTTAAATGCCGCTCCGGGCCCCCAGGCGGTCGACCCGTTGGCGTCATAAGTCATTGATACCGACACGCCGGCGTCGTAACAAAGCGCTCCAATGGCCTGCCGCTGTGCTACAGTTGTACTGCAATTCGGCTCATAGACCATCAGGTTCCAGTTGTACCGCCCACCCAAGCCGTCACCACCGCGTGTCCATGCATACTCAGACCAAGGGGAATAGTTGAAGTAGATTGAGAATTGCTGTCTGCCTATCCCTGCCTGCGGATGTTGATGAAACCGCATCAACTGTGCCATCGCAGTGGCAAGACAACCGCAGGGATAATTATTAGGGTCACCGGGATTCCAAACGACCACACCCATTATGGTGTCCAATTGTGGAGTATAATAGTTATAGCAAGCAAGAGCATTAGGGTCTCCCTGTGGTGCACAACAGGTCGTCTGGCCCCACTTGCTTTGCAAAAGCGGGTCAACGCGAGGGTCGGAGACTGATGGCAGGCCCAAGATAGCAGAAACGCTGACTGCCTCGCCAAGACTCATTAATTGCTCCCACTTTGCCTGGGACTCAAGGACGGCTTGCATTGCATCGGTCGCTTCAAGACCCTGAATATTCCGAACTGCTGCAATTCGTCCATTGAGGTCGTTAGTAACTAATGCTCCCAACGGGTTGTCGAGTGACGGGTCGTAAATCCCACGCTCAACAAAACCAATAATCGGCTGAACCGAATTGTCAGCCGGCACAATCACAAATCCGGATGGCTGCAAATAGACGATGTAATAAATCAGCTCGCCGATGTCATTAGTGAAAGTCTCAACGCTGACTACCTGCAGGCCAAGGGCTGTTCCAAGTGGTCGGTGGTCGGCTTTGAGCCAGCCGGTTACTACTTTCTTAGCGTCGTTCGCTGTCGTAGGACCGGCCCAAAGGACGCCACTACAGAATTGAACCAGCACTAAAACAATCGTTAAAAAAAAACTTTTACGTTTCATTTTTCTATCTCCTTAAAAAAATATTTAATAAACGCCTGTTCCTCTTAAATGGATAATGTGTCGCTGGAAATCCGATATCAACACATCATTTATACTTATACAGGCCTAAAAAGTCAATAAAATTATCGGACTTTTTACTTAATTTTAGGCCGCTTTTACTCTTGCTTTTGGTGCTGACCACTGCTATATGTCTGGATTATGGTGACGAAAATAGCGGTACCAATAGCGGCAGAAAATCCTGAGCAGGCAAAGCAGCAGATCAAGGCGGCGCTGGCAGCAGGTGCGGAGATGCTTGAGCTGCGAGTGGACTACCTGAAAGAACTCAGTGCCGACATGGTTAAGAACCTGATTGCCGAAGTCAAAACCAGACGAAAAAAAGTGCCTGTCATAGTAACCTGCCGGGACAAAAAGCAAGGCGGAGCAAGAGTGCATCCTGACCGGTTACGAACTGATGTGCTTGCAGAAGCATTAAAAGCAGGCGCTGAATTTATCGATATCGAATTTGAAAATTTCCAATCAATCGAATGTCAGGAAAGATTACGGATAGCGCTATCACAAAGCTCCAAAGGCCGGCTGATTCTGTCCGCTCATAATTTCGAAACAAAATTTTCCAATATCAGCAAACTGTATCGCAATATTTTAACTGTCTCTCCGGCGGCGATACCAAAGCTCGTCTATACTGCCAATCATATCAACGACTGCTTCGAGGCGTTCGATTTGCTGCACCAGACCAGCGGTGAGCGGATTGTCTTCTGTATGGGCGAAGCCGGCCTTATAAGCAGAATCATCGCAAAAAAGCTCGGCAGCTTTTGTACCTTCGCCGGCATAGACGAAAAAACCGCAACAGCATCGGGGCAATTAACAATTAAACAATTGAAAAAATTATACCGCTTCGATTCGATAGACGCTGAGACGGAACTATACGGGGTAATTGCCGAGCCGGCTCGGCACTCGCTAAGTCCGGCGATTCACAATGCGTGCTTTGCAGATAAAAATATAAATAAACTATACCTGCCTCTTCTGGTTCAAGGCGACCAAAATGAACTTGATTCGTTTTTGAATAATATTATCGTAAGAAAATGGCTGGGCTTTCGCGGCTTTAGCGTGACAATCCCACACAAGCAAAATGCCCTCAATTACATAAAGAAAAAGCAGGGATTTATTGAGCCGTTGGCTGAAAAAATTGGAGCGGTAAATACTCTCATCATCAGTAAAGACGGTAAGCTCAGCGGCTATAATACCGATTACGCAGCGGCACTGGATTCAATTACCTCGACACTAAAAATCAACAGAGCCGATTTGAAAGAGATGCAGGTCGCAGTTATAGGTGCAGGAGGTGTCGCAAGAGCAATAGCAGCAGGTCTAAGTGACGCTGGTGCAAAAATAAAAATCTATAACCGCACAATCAAAAAAGCTGAAAAGCTTTCTACTGAGTTTGGTTGTGAGTTTGCCGGCCTGGATGAACTGAAAGATTTGGATGCGAAATTGGTTATCAATTGCACGAGTATCGGAATGCACCCGAATGCTAAAGCAACACCGGTGCCGGAAGAATACCTGAAAAAGGGTATGGCGGTTTTCGATACGGTCTATAATCCAGCTGAGACTTTATTATTACAGCAGGCAAAGAAAAAGAGAATTAAAAGGATTGACGGGCTGTCGATGTTCGTCAACCAGGGGATGGCACAATTCAAACTCTTCACCGGCAAAGACGCAAACCCAAAACTTATGCGAAAAACTGTCTGTAATGTACTTAACTACCGACCTTTTATAAATCTTTCTACATCATCGAAGGAAATAGAAAGATGATGAACATTAACAAAAAAAGTATTCAGAAGTATGCAGATGTATATGATAATGAATACAGAGGCACTGATGGTGAAAAAGTTGAAATAGAAATGAAGCGGGTGCTACAAAAACAAAGATATTTGAGGAAAAAAGAGTTAGTGAAAATCGGGAGGTGGAAATCAAAGAGGCCAACAAGGCATTATATAAGTAAGGAAAATGATGATTTGACAGTAAAAGAAATTACTGTGTTTTCCTTTAGAACAAAAAGCGAAAAGGCAAGGATAAAATCTTTACTGGCATTAAAAGGAGTTTCTTGGCCGGTGGCCTCTGCTATTTTACATTTCGCCTTCCCTTTGAAATATCCGATAATGGATTTTCGAGTTATATGGTCTTTAGGTTGGGTCCAACCTTCAAACTACAATTTTGGTTTCTGGCAGAAGTATTGTAAGGCAATAAATGCGATTTCAAGAAGATATAAGTTGCCCATAAGAACAGTGGAAAAATCACTTTGGAAATATTCGAAAGAACATCAAAGAGATAATTCTTCCCGAAGGAAAAATAACTGATTAGGCCGTGGTTGTATCCTACATTGTATTAGCATTGTCCTATTTAATTGTTGCTCTGTGGTGCTAATTTCGGTTATATTGAAAGTAGAAAAAGTTAATTTGTCATTCTGAATGAAGTGAAGAATCTAATAACAGGTGGCGATATGTCGTTTTCCTTCAAAGGCCAGATGCTTCGCTCTGCTCAGCATGACAAAAAGAGGGACTGACTGAATATGGTGGCGATGGACAAAATAGAGGAGTTTAGCCGGTTAGTCGGACGTGAGTTTGGCGCCGAACGGGTGATACTGTTCGGCTCTTATGCGCGAGGAGAAATTACCGAAGATTCTGACGTGGACCTACTGGTCATCGGGCCTTTCGAGGGTAAAAGCATAGATAAGTCGGTAGAAATCCGGATGAAGCTTCGGCCTAGATTTGCTATGGACCTGCTTGTAAGAACACCAGAAAAAGTTCATCAGCGTATCGAAATGGGTGATGGCTTTATGCGTGAGATTCTCGAAGAAGGGAAGGTGCTCTATGAAGCCGATGACCGATGAGTGGATTGCCAAGGCAGAAGCTGACTTTGCCACGATGGAACGTGAATGTCAAGCTCAGGATAATCCCAATTATGACGGGATTTGCTTTCATGCGCAACAATGTGCCGAGAAGTATCTAAAGGCCCGGCTTAGCGAAGCGGATATTTCTTTTAGCAAAATCCACGATTTGGTTGTTCTGCTTGAGCAGACCCTTGTCGTAGAACCAGAATGGGAGATTTTTCGTGAAGACCTTGCTTATCTTTCGAGTTTTGCGGTAAGTTTTCGCTATCCTGGTGAAACGGCCGAGGAAGAATCGGCCCTTGATGCCCAGCGTCGCTGTCGCCGATTCCGCAGTTCCGCACGTAAAGCTCTCAAATTAGAAGCATAAACCTACTTCTTTGTCTGTATAGTCTCTTTAGCTAAATTCATTTCTTTTCTTTTGCTTTTGGTTGTCTTTGGGGGAAATCCCTTGTATAATTTCGAGTTTGAGATAAGAGCTTTTTGAGGTGAGAAATGGCGAAGAAGACAGAAAAAGTGGTATTGGCATACAGTGGCGGGCTGGATACCAGCGTGATTCTGCCGTGGCTTAAAGAGACGTACGGCTATGAGGTGATAGCATTTGCAGCAGACCTCGGCCAGGGCGAAGAGCTGACCGGTATAAAGCAAAAGGCGCTGGCAAGCGGTGCGTCCAAGTGCATCGTCAAGGACCTGCGGAAAGAGTTCGTTGAAGAATACCTGTGGCCGCTGCTCAAATCCGGTGCAGTTTATGAAAAGCAATATTTATTAGGCACGAGTATCGCCCGGCCTTTAATTGCCAAGCACCAGGTCGAAGCCGCCCACGCAGAAAACGCATCGTCGGTGGCTCACGGAGCGACCGGCAAAGGCAACGACCAGGTGCGGTTCGAATTAACATATATGGCGTTGGACCCGACGCTGAAAATCGTGGCACCATGGAAAGACCCGAAGTTCACGCTTGTCTCACGTGAAGCGGCTGTCGATTACGCCAGGAAACATAAAATCCCTATCGAACAAAGTAAAAAGAAAATCTACAGCAGGGACCGCAACCTCTGGCACATCAGCCACGAAGGAGCAGACCTCGAAGACCCGGCCAACGAGCCGAAAGACGACTTGTTTGTAATATCTCAGCCGGTATCGAAAACGCCTGATAAGCCGGATTACGTAACGATTGGTTTTCACGAAGGGGTGCCGATAAAGCTCGATGGCAAGCTAACAAGCGGCGTCAAGCTTATCGAAGTATTGAACAAGCTCGGCGGAAAGCACGGAGTCGGGCAGGTGGATATTGTCGAAAATCGGCTCGTTGGTATAAAATCTCGCGGAGTCTACGAAACACCCGGCGGGACTATTCTTACTACAGCCCATAATGCCTTGGAGAGCCTAACACTCGATAGAGAAACGATGCACTACAAGCAGCAGGTCGCCCTGAAATACGCTGAGCTGGTTTATTACGGCCTGTGGTTTCACCAGCTGCGTGAGGCGCTCGATGCATTTGTCGATATTACACAGCGGAACGTAACCGGCGAAGTGAAGGTGAAACTATTCAAGGGCCGCTGCACCTTAGCCGGCATAAAAAGCCCAAATAGTCTTTACCGGACAGATTTGGCAAGCTTCAAAATGGGTGCCGAATATGACCCTACCGACGCAACCGGATTTATACGACTATTCGGCCTGCCTCTAAAGGTCGCCGCGGCGGTTCACAAAAAAACGAAAAAGTGAAGTGGGAATATGAGGAATGCAGTGAATTACTTGGCATTTTTACATCTGCAGGGAACAAGTAAACTCTAAGGATTTAGCTGTATATTGATTTTTTACAATTTTAGGCACTTTTAACTTTAGGCACTTTTAGTGCACCTTCCCCATCTCCTTATCTCATAAGCACTTATATTAGCACTTCCAATGAAAAAAAATTTAATTTTTTTTGAAAATTCCTTGACATATAGTTATATATTCAGTAAAATATAATATATGTTAAGTGTATAACAAACATTTTAATAGACAATTCATTTCTAAATAAATCCGCGTTAATCCGTGCAATCCGCGGTTCAGATTAGATTTCCCAAATGCCGAGATACAGCGCTACATTTTCTGTTTCAATATACATCCCTCAGAAGCTATGTGCTCTATTTGTCTATTTTAAGCTTATTTATCGCGACCTGAGGTATGGCCATACATTTAGAAAAATCCCCCTTACACAAGGAAAATACGCTATCGTTGACGTCGATGATTTCGAAAAACTCAATAAGTATAAATGGCATATCAGAAGCAGCAGGAAAAGTAAAACCTATTATGCGGCAAGGACAGTGACCATATCAAGGAATAATCGAAAATCAGTTACCATGCACCGATTTATTATGAACGCGCCGGATGGGATGTTTGTTGACCATATAAACGGTAAGGGGTGGGATAACAGAAAAGCCAATCTTCGATTAGCAACTAATGCACAAAATGCAAGGAACAAGTCCAAGAGAAAAAATACAGTTCACTCAAAGTACAAAGGCGTTAAGAGAAACAGAGGAAGAAAAAAATGGCACGCCGTAGTATGTCATAATCGCAAGAAAATATATTTAGGCAGTTTCGATACCGAAAAAGACGCCGCGCGAGCTTATGATGCGGCAGCGAGAAAATATCATAAGGAGTTTGCCAGAACGAATTTCAATCACTGATTACTCCCTTCGATTCCTCTAAGGACACCCTGATAACGCAGATTTTCGCATAAAAGACAGATTATTCAATTGTCAATAATGTGTGTTTTTCATTTGCTATTAACCGGAAAATCCGCATAATATCACTCAGAATCGGTCAGTTTGAGTAAAAAAGATTTTTTAGTAAAATTAGAATCGTTTATTTAATTAGACTGGAAAAGTAATGTCTAACACACTCCTTCAATCTGTTGGATTTTTACGCACTGATGGTAAAGCTATTACAGGCTTAGTTCCAGTAAAAGATACATTGAAAAAAAGTAAGCTTAGAGTTGACGAACAAGCTGTAATACAAGAAGCTAAATCGTTCAAACGAATTGACTATGTGTTTTTCCGTAGATTTTCAGATGGTCGCTCATCACAAATTGCTGCATATGTAGTCAACAACTCCGATGGCAAACTAGACAAAAATACTCTATCAGAACTCCATCGCCAAGTTTGGCTTCAAGGGAAAGCACCTTTACTTTACATTGCCGGAGCAAGCCAAATAGATATACTCGCTTGTGCAAGAGAACCTGATTTTTGGGATAACAACAAACAGCAATACCAATATAACCCCGCAAAGGAATTTCAAAAGGACTTACTGTCAACTGCCGGTAAAATTTCTGAAGAGATGAAAAAATTCTCGGCGCTTAGATTGGCAGATGGAACTTTTTGGGATGACCCCGACAACGGAAATTTAGTAGATCATGATAAAGCTGCGCATCAATCCTTGATTAAGGCAATCGTTGAGACAGACAAAGCAATTGATGGAGAAAATAATCCTCTTCTCCGCCGACTGTTTTTGTTAATGGTGCTTATTAAATATCTTGAAGATCGGAAAGTATTTAAAAAAGGCGGTTGGTTTGGAAGATTTCATAAAGGAGCAAAACGTTTCCAGGATGTTTTAAAAAGCGGCGAACCTGAAAAAGTGTATAAACTGTTAAATGCACTTGCGCGCAAATTTAACGGCGATGTATTTGATATTGCAAAGTTTAGCAAAAAGAAGTTAAGCAAAAGCTCTCTTAAAGATTTTGCATCCTTCGTGGAAGCAAAAACAATTGACAAGCAAAGATATCTTTGGGAACAGTACTCATTTGAACACCTGCCAGTCGAAATAATCAGTCATATTTATCAGCGTTTCATAAAAGGCGGCCATGGAGCGGTTTATACGCCGCCATTCTTAGCCGATTTACTCCTCGATCATGTAATGCCTTACAACGAAATGACAGGCAAAGAACGAATTTTGGATCCCGCATGTGGTTCGGGGATTTTTCTTATTGGGGCGTTTAAAAGATTAATCAATTTCTGGAAAAGCAAAAACGATTGGAAAAGACCTGCTGTCGAAGATCTTAAAAAGTACCTTAAAGAGAATATTTTTGGAATCGATCTTGATCCTAATGCTATTGATTTAACTGCTTTTAGTTTATCTCTTGGTATTTGTGACGCATTAAAGCCTGAGGTTATCTGGAAAGAATTAAAATTTGACTATCTTAGAGATTCCAACCTCTTTGAAAAAGATTTTTTTACAATGCTTCTTGAAACAAAAAATGGAGTTTCAAACATTTTAGAAAACAAGTTTGATATAGTAATTGGAAATCCGCCCTTTGAATCAAAACTCACTACTGACGCAAAGCAAATTGATGATTTGATTCAGAACTCTACCCATTCGCGTGGTAAATGTCCAGATAACCAGATTGCATATTTATTTCTTGAACAATCTTTGTCGATTTTATACTCAAAATTTAGCCGTGTATGTTTAATTCAACCGCATGGTTTTATCTACAACAGTAATACGAATAAATTCCGCACTAGTATGTTAAAAAAATATGAGTTTGATACCATTTTAGACTTTACCTCTATTCGAAAATTATATGATGCAGCTGATCCAAAAACAATTGCTGTTTTCGCTCACAATTATAGTCCTGCATCGAGTCATTATACAAATCATTGGACATTTCGGCGAACAGTAAGCGTAAAAGAAAAAATATGTTTCGAGCTTGACCATTATGACCGTCATCGTGTTACACAGGATCAAGCCGAAAACGACCCCTATATTTGGCGCATCAATCTTTTTGGCGGAGGAAGGCTTGTTAATATTTCTAAACAACTTCGTAATGTCAGGACACTTGCAGAGTATATTGCGCAAAACAAAGACTGGGATTATGGCGAAGGCTATATTGCCGCGAAAACAGGAAAACGTGAACCCGCTCCATTCTTGACAGGCAAACCATTACTGCCAGCAAGCGCATTGACAGAATCAGGCATTGATAAAACTAAAATCGATAAGGTAAAGGAAACCCATTTTCGGTCTTCATATACTGAAGATCGCTACAGTGGACCAATTATTTTAATCAAGGAGTTAGAGTCTCTTCCGATTGACTTTTGGGATGGAGGATTTCTTGCTTACAGTCAACGAATAGTTGGAATCCATGCACCTTCGCCTCAGATACACAAACTTCGCGAGCTCTATGAGTTTTTTCATCGTAACCATGATATTTACCGCTTTTGTTGTACTCTGCATGGGCAAGCATTTTTGGGTAAGGCGACCTCAATACCAAAACAAGATATTGATTCTTTGCCATACCCTGAAAATCTAAAAGAACTCTCTTTCTCACTTTGGGAAAAAGCTCTTTGCGAAGATACCCTTAAATACATGGCAAAGTATGTTAGGCTTGGTCAGAATTCAGATTTATTGAAAAAACAGGCTGACAAAAAAGTCCTTAGTCAATACTCTCAAATGTTTGTTAAAATGCTTGGAAGTGTTTACAGTAATTTAAAAGCAAGCAATCCAATTTTTCTTGATAATCTGATATGTCAACCGTTTTATTTTGGAGATTCTCCCGAGCTTGAGTGGATTGACAAAGATGCAGAACCAGAACTAACAAAATTGGTTTATTATGAAAAGCATGCTTATCTGCGAACAGTAAGAGTCGTTCGTTTTTATGATAGAAACGTCATATTAATTGTTAAACCGGACAGACTTCGTTACTGGATTCGCTCAATAGCTATTAAAGATACCGATGAAACACTCACAGATTTATATCAGCAGGGATATTAAGCATGGATGCGGAAACAATGAGTTCCTCTGGACAAATTACTTCAGGTGTTAAATCGCACGCCTCTATTCTTTCAATCATTACTTTCGTGTGCAAACAATTGCCGTCCTGGAGAGATGACCCTGACCGGCCAACTGAGCAATCGGAACGTAAGCTAAATTCGCAATTGTACAAATTTCTCAACTCTCAAGCCCGTGAACATTTACCTATGTTTTTATTTGGCTATGAAGAGCCGCAGTATAGAAGACGAAATGTTGATCTATCCGTATTGCCAACTGAGAATATGCTTATTGAGGCACAGCTTTATACCATATATGATCCTGTTTTTGTTATCGAATGTAAGCGCCTGCCCGCACCTCCTCCCAAAGAACGAGAAAAAGAATACGTCACGGGAATGAAATGGGATAAGATAAGTGGAGGGATTCAACGATTCAAACTTGGATTACATGGTGCAAAGCACAATTTAGCTGCAATGATTGGATATATACAAGATAGTTCTCATAATTGGCATTCAACTATTAATAAATGGATTTCTGAACTTGTAGAGCATCCGATAGGAGATGGTAATACTTGGGAAAACAATGAGAAACTTAAAATTATAGAAGAAGATAAGACAACTGGCATCGCAAAATATCAATCAATACATAACAGGACTGGCGACGTAGCGAATAATGAAATAGAACTCCATCATCTTTGGATTACAATGGATATTGGCAAATAACAATTTCTCTGTGGCATTTTTTTCTACAGTTTTTTGTTGGTTATTTTTAGCGATTGATATACACTTAAGTAATACAATGGAGGTATTGTTGTGGTACCTGATTGGATTTGGTTCATTTTTATATTTGTAACCGGCTGCTGTATCGGCAGCTTTCTGAATGTCGTTATCTACCGTCTGCCTCGCGATAAATCTATTGTTACTCCGTCTTCGATGTGTCCTGCATGCGGCACAAACATCCGTTTTTATGACAATATACCG
>CAYSJK010000009.1:0-1073 GCA_964431375.1 uncultured Pirellulales bacterium | reverse complement strand
GATTTGGAGCTATGGGTAATTCCACTTTCTATTTGCTGGCTCGTTACAGCAGCCGGATTGATTGGTTCAGCATTGGGGGTTTATATAATTGACCATTCTCTGATTCGTGCATATTTGCTTTTACCCGGCGCAACAGCCAAGACCGGCTCATTGGCGGTCGGGGCAGCGATAGGATTAGGCATATCTATGGTGCTTCTTGCAACCGGTTTAATTAAAAGAAGTTACGAATCCGAAAAGTCCGAGGACTCACCTGAAAAGCCTGAAAAGACAGAAGACCCGGCTTCATCTTCGACTACGCCGGGGCAAACAGATGAGACACGAGACAAAAGTGAGCAAAAGATTAATCACCGCTTGGAGGCCCTTAAGGAAATCGTCTTTTTACTGCCTATTATCATCTGCTCTATTGTTGCTCTTCGGTTTATCAGCGACCGAACGTGGTGGGTGAATTTTTCACAACATCCTGCTATCGCAGGGCTTCTGGGTAGTCTTTGGGGCTACTTTGTCGGTTGTGGGATAGTATGGGCTATCCGTATCTTCGGCGCATTTGCATTTGCAAAAGAGGCGATGGGACTGGGTGATGTGCATTTGATGGGGGCTGCGGGAGCTGTTATTGGACCGCTATTCGCTGTTGTGGCCTTTTTTATCGCACCCTTTTTTGGGCTTGTCTGGGCGGGGTGCCAGATGTTTTTTAAAAAAATTCGGCAAATTCCCTACGGACCCTTCTTGTCTTTGGGCATATTTACTGTTATGATTTTACATGACTGGATTCGAGATTATATGAAATTCATTCTCGAACCATTGATTGGTACCTGGTGATTGAAAATAGAAAAGGGATTATAAATCGTAAATTAAGGAGATACCGAAATGCAAACCACAAAAGAATATCAAATATCAAGTATCAAACACCAGAATCACAGAACAAGAAACAGTTTGCTCCGTAATTTTGCATTTTTCTTTTTGATTTTTGTATTTTTGTTTTCCGGCTGCACCAACTGGAAGAAAAAATACCAGGCCCTCAACGTCGAGCATCAAAATACTTTAGGTCTGCTCGAACGTGAAAGGTCAGAAAAGGG
>CAYSJK010000008.1:0-26215 GCA_964431375.1 uncultured Pirellulales bacterium | reverse complement strand
AAAACATAAACATAATACATTCTAAAACTCTAACAGGGTGAAATCAAACGCTTGAGCTATGATAGATTAAACTTCATATATGGCAGAACACACTTACTCTGTCATAGCTAAAGCCTACTTTTGCATAAAGTAAACCGCGTTAGAAAGCTCACCCCGTTAGAAAAATTGTTTCTAACGGGGTGAGCTTTCTATTTTTTACCCCGCCCAAAGGGCGGAGCTTTCCCGCCTACCGGACGGGCAGGCTTTCTAACGTGGTAAACCGCATTAATGGAAAAGCCAACTGATTTCGTGAAGATTACCGCTTCCTTACGGTCGCTGCTCTGTTTTAACCATCGAGGATAAACTCATCCTGATAAGCAGGTACAACAACCTTCCAGCCGGTCTTTTCTATGAGAAAATCACCAAACTGCTTTGCACTATCAGACTCGCCGTGCACGACAAAAACCTTTCTTGGCGGTTTATGCAAGCACTTGAGCCATTGCAAAAGCTCATCTTTATCAGCATGAGATGAAAAGCCATTTACCTGCACAATCCTTGCTTTCACCGGATATTCCTGGCCGAGGATTCTGACCTTCTTCTCGCCTTCAACGATTCTTCTGCCAAGGGTGCCAATCGCCTGGTATCCGACAAACATTACTGTGCATTCGGGCTTCGTAATATTATTAACCAGATGATGCTTTACCCTTCCTCCGGTGCACATCCCTGAGCCGGCTATGATTATCGATGATTCTTTTATATTGTTAATTGCTTTTGACTCTTCGGTTGTCCCGGCCATTTTCAGGCCTTGAAAATTAAACGGTGATTCATTTTGCCTGATATGTTCGGTCATTTCCCTGTCATATAACTCTCTGTGCTTCTGAAAGACCTTTGTGATTTTCGAAGCCATTGGACTATCCAGAAAAACGTTCATACGTGGCATTTTATCAGCAAGCAGCAGCTCGTTAATGTAATATAAAACATCCTGTGAACGCTCGAGAGCAAAACTCGGGATAATAATGTTGCCACCGGCTTTTCTCGTTGAGTTTATAACGTCGGCAATCATTTTCTTCGTATCTTCATGTTTCTGATGGACTCTATCTCCGTAAGTGGACTCGACAAGTACGTAGTCTGCCTGGTCAATACAAGATGGGTCTCTAACGATAGGTCTGTCCGGCCTGCCGACGTCACCGGAAAATAAGACCGACCTTTGTTGCCCATTGAGCGGCACTTTAATTTTTATCATCGAAGAGCCAAGAACATGACCTGCGTCGAAGAAAGTTACCTCGACACCTTTTTCAATCACAATTGTCTGTCTATACTCTACGGGCTGAAAGTGCTGAAAACTTGCTTCTGCCTCGGCCACAGTATAAAGGGGTATTTCCGGGTAAGGTCCTTTTCGACCTTCTTTTTCGTGTCTTTTGCGTTTGTACCTGGCATCTTCTTCCTGCAGGTGAGCAGAATCGAGTAATATAATCTGCGCAATATCGCAAGTAGCAGCGGTACAATATATTTTACCCTTGAAACCCTCACGCACCAGTTTTGGCAATAAGCCGCAATGGTCCAGATGTGCATGGGTTAAAAGAACTGCATCTATACTGTCAGGCGGTACGACAAAAGGGTCCCAGTTTCTGTATTTTAACTGGCGTTCCTGATAAAGCCCGCAATCGACAAGGATATTTGTTCCGTTTGCCTGCAATAAATGGCGAGAACCCGTAACATTCTGAGCAGCACCTAAGAACTGTAATTTGAGCTTCATAGCTGACCTCTGCATAATAAGTAATACTTACGAAAACCGAATTCTACGCTCATTCAGGTACAGTGTCAAATAAAGAACAAAAGGTACACTTTTTGGCTGATTTCTACGAAGAAAAAATGTTTTTTAGTAACGGATTTTTTGCTTGACATTTCGCTTTTAACAGGTATATTCTTTTGAGACTCAAGGAGGAGCGGCAAGGATGCCATTTTAAGTTTCCTGCCAAGCTTCCCTCTATAAGTAAAACTGCTATATAAAGGATTGAATAAGGAGATAATAAAGTACTAACAGGAGGTTAGGATAATAGAAGGAGCTTTCAGCGGTTGTTGAGGGTTTGCAATTCCGAGATGAAACATTTTTCGCATCTCCCGTTGTGCGCCAGCACAAGACCGCCTAAATCTCACCTATTCTAAAAATCCTGCCAACATATATGGAAATACGTTAGGAGGATGGAATTATGAGAAGGCAAAACAAACAGCGTCCGTTCAATGAGAATGGCTCAGCACTTCCCCTTGTCGTTTCGTCTATTGTTATTTTGTCGGCTTTAGGGGTAGGGATGTTGGCTGTTGCTTCTGGAGTCAGACATCGAGCAACAGCGATTAAAAATGAAACAGCAGCGATGTTTGCCGCTGACGCCGGTTATGAAAAGGCGATTTTCTGGATGAGCAAGCAGCAGGATATGCTAAACACGCTGAAAAACGGTGTGCCAAGCGTAGGCGGATCTATAAGATTTCCCGGAAGCACATGTAACTACCGAATTGAGTTCTTTTCATTTGTCGGGTCTCACCCTGTTTACAGGGTCGTATCCAATGGCCGCAGCGGTGTATTTAAGAGGAAGGTGGACGTCCTCGTGGTTCAGGCAACAAGCGGATGGGATATGGGAATGTGCAGAATAGCCAGTGGTCAAAACGACACTACTCAGGTATTCTTTGCAGACGGCGAAGTAATTGACATGCCCATTCAGATTAACAATCTCAAGGATACTCCTGATGAGAGAGATATTTATATACAGGGCAATCCCGATTTTTTACAGCTTTTAACGATGGGTGAATCAAAGTACACAAAAAGCGATTTCGACAAATATGAAGATGTAATGAGTCTGTTTAACGGCGGGATATACTTCGACCAGCCCGATACCAAGATAACAGATGAGGCCACGATTCAAACCAAGGTAGACAGCTTCAAAGACGAAACAATAGCGAAATTCAGATATACGCCGACAGCAAATGCACCGGTTAAAAATCCACAACCGGCAGTTTATCTTGAGTTCTTTGCCAAGGACGACATCGGATATGTGCGGATTACAAACAACTGCACCGTTCGTGGTTTTCAACAGGAATATGATGATAACACGTGGGATTTCAGGATAATACCGGGCAGTGATGGAAAAAAGTTCGAGAGATACGATATTTACGCATACCATCTGAGGTCAGAAGAGGCGGACAGCACCGGAGAAAGATTCATTGTGCCTCTGACTGATACCTACGTTAGCCAGTCGTTCGGCGAATACGAGTCAGAGCTGGGCGGACGGATATTCGTTGACGGCAATGTCATAATAGGCAGCGGCGATTCGCTTTTGCCCGGATTGCAGGATGTAATAAAAGGTAAAATTACTATTGTTGCCAAAGGCAATATCTGGATTGCAGATTCTATATTTGTTGAAGGAGAGCACGACCTTGACGGTCTGCCATCTTTAGGTAATCCCAATTCACTCGGCCTGATTGCCCAGGGTGTAATCAAAGTGGTTGACCCGGGCATGAGTGATTATAGCTATGTTGACGGTAGTCCCGTAGAACCTGCAGATTTCAAGTATGTGCCTATCGGACGACCGGATAATCCACAGACAAAAGAGGGAGATTCAGATTACTATCTAAGGTATCTTCCTGGCCCTACAGTCGTTGAGGCAGCGATAACAGTCGGCGGCGGTGGATGGGGAGCTGAAAATGTCAGACGAGGTTCATACGGCGGCAGAAAAGAAGCCAGTGGCAGGCAGGATTATTTAATTGTGCGAGGCACAATCACGGAATCTTTCCGCGGTGTTGTAGGACGGGTCGGCTCAGACGGTTATCTCAAACGCCATTATCTCGACGAGAGACTGCTTCAGGGCATTCTACCCGGTGATATCTGGTTGAGAGGTAAATTTATACCTGCGCCGGCCGGCTGGCATGATTATCGGCCAGATACATAAAAAAATGCGTTACGCTAAAAACGGCAAATCCACTGCAGTACTGTATATGGGTGATAACAGGACTTGAACCTGCGACCTGCAGTATGTAAAGCATGGACTCTGCTCATAATAAACTGCCCTTGATAATTTATAATATGTTAATTTGGCGTGATTAAGAAACCGATACCGGCTGAAGTTTTGATTTTCAGCCAAAAACAATGAAAATGAAACAAACCATAAACAGCTAACGGGATAGCAATATGAATCGTGGATTTTGCTGTGCATTATTGTCCAGAACGCTTGATAAATCGAGACCGGGATGCTATAGTCTCCGGCTGGAGAAAAATTAGTATTTCTCTATTTAACAACCATCTAATGGAAGGGGTTAGTAGCTTCGACTGCGTGATATATGAATACTGAAAAGACATTTGATGGTAAAGATAAATCAGATTCCGAAATGTCTCAACAAACGAACCGAACTACAGATGAGAAATTCGTACCAACCTGTAGTATATGCGGAGAAAAACATTGGCCTCATCACCCTTTAGTTCCCTGTTTTAATGAGAAAAAAGCCAGAGCAAAAGCCAAGGCTGAGAAAAGGGCGAGAGCTGAAGCAAAGGCAAGAGCAAGAGCCGAAGCAAAAGCCAAAGCGAAAGCAGAGGCCAAGTCCAGAGCAGAAGCCAAAGCTAATGCCAAAGCCCAAAAAAGGACCTATGAAGACGCGATAAGAGAAGCTCAAGAAAAGGCAAAGGCCGAAGCAAAGGCAAGGTCTGCGGCAGAGGCAAATCTAAAGGGCGAATTTGACACAAGAACTAAAACACAAGATAAGCTAAGAGCAGAAACTGCAGCAAGATTGAGATTCGAAGAAAAGGTACAAGCAGAGGCACAAGCCAAAGCCGAAACAGAGCAAAAACTCCAGGCCGAAATCCAAAAGCGGGCCAAAGTTGAAGTGGAAGCCGCGAAGACAATAGACAGAATAAAAGCGGAATCTACAGAAACGATATCAGCGGCCAGGGCCCAGGCAGAGCAGGAGGTAAAATCATACGCAAATACACTTTCCAAAGTAGAGCAAAAGCTACAAGCTGAAATACAGGTCAGAGCCGAGACAGAGAAAAATCTTAAAACCGAAATCGAAAAGCGGGCTAAAATTGAATCTGCAGCTGCACAAAATATAGAAAAAATCAGGGCTGAATCTGCAGAGACGATAGACAGACTTATAGCAGAATCTGAGCATGCATTGGCATCAAGCAAAGCCGATGCAGAACAGAAGCTCCAGACCGAAATCCAGGAACGTGCAAGAGTTGAAGCAGAATCTGCAGAGAAGATAGAAAAAATCAGGGCCGAGTCTGCAAAGACGATAGAAAAACTCAGAGCAGAATCTGAGCATGCATTGGCATCAACCAGAGCCGAGACAGAGAAAAATCTTAAAACCGAAATCGAAAAGCGGGCTAAAATTGAATCTGCAGCTGCACAAAATATAGAAAAAATCAGGGCTGAATCTGCAGAGACGATAGACAGACTTATAGCAGAATCTGAGCATTCATTGGCATCAAGCAAAGCCGAAGCAGAACAGAAACTCCAGGCCGAAATCCAGGAACGTGCAAGAGTTGAAGCAGAAGCTGCCCAGAAGATAGATAAACTCATAGCCGAATCTGAAGAGACGATAGATAGTATTAAAACCGAATTTGCAGAGCAAATAGCAGCACTCAGAGACGAAGCTGAAGAAAATAACAAATCGTATTCTGGGTCTGTTACAGAAATAAAGCAGGAACTAAAAGACCTTACTGAACAAAAGGCAAAGGCAGAGGCAAAAGCGGAATCTGAATTCAAAACAAGAATCGAATCCGAAGAAAGGGCAAAGGAAGAGGCCAGGTCGAGGGCAAGGGCAGAAAAAGAAGCTAAAGAAGAAGCTGAGCAAAAAGCAATGGCCTATGGTGAAGCATTGGCCAGAGCAGAAGAAAGACAAAAGTCGGAGTTTAGGGCAAGGAAGCAGGCAGAGGAAAAAGCAGAAACCGAAGCAAAAATAAGGGCAGAAGCGCAGGAGCAACTGAGAATTCAGACAGAAGTGTTGTCTGAAATGGAGAAAAAGTTCGAGGCTGAGGCACAAGCGAGAATCGATGTAGATGAAAAACTCCAGAACGAAACAGAAGAACGAGCCAGAGTCGAAGCTGAATCTTTAGAAACCATAGAAAGAGTCAATGCAGAAGCTGAGAAAGAGTCAGCAGCAGTCAGGGAAGAATCTCAAGAGAGGATTAAATCATATACTGAGAAGATAAACGAAATAGAGATAAAGCTAAATGCCCAGGCAGAACAAAGGGCAAAGGCGGAGGCAAAGGCTGAGTCTGAGGCCCAAGCCAGAATCCAGGCCGAAGATAGGACCAAAGCTGAGGCCCAGATGAGGGCACAAGTTCAAAGACAAGCCAAAGAAGATGCGGAGGAAAAAGCGAAGGCCTATGGCGAGACCTTGGCAAGAATCGAGGAAAACTTAAAAGCGGAATCGAATGCAAGGGCCCAGGCCCTGGAAAAAGCGCAAGCCGAAGCCGCTACAAGAGAAGAAGCTGAAGATAGAGCTGAATCTCTCACTGTTGAACTATCTGAAATGGAGAAAGAACTCCAGGCGGAAATCCGTGCCAGAGCCGATACAGAACAAAAGCTCAGGGCTGAAATTGAAGAAAGAGCCAGGCTAAAAGATGAAACTGCCGAGAAGATAGACAGGTTCAAAACTGAATATACAGAGCAAATAGCAATAATGAGGAAAGAATCAGAGCAGAAGGAAAAATCTTACACTGTTGCATTATTAGAAACACAGCAGAAGTTAAAAGCTCAATCCGAACTAACGGCCAAGGTACGGGCTAAAGCAGAATCCGAGGCCAAAGCCAGAGCCGAATTGCAAGAAAGAGCCGAAACTGAGGCTGGTATTAGAACCCGGGCAGAAGAAAAAGCAAAATTAGAAGCAAGAGCCAGAGTTGAAGCTGAAGAAAAACTAAGATTGCAGTCTGAGGCACTATCCGAAATGGAGAAAAACCTGCAGGCGGAAGTAAAAGCAAAATCCGATGTGGAAGAAAAACTAAAAGCAGAAACTACAGCAAGATTGAGAGCTGAAAGCAAGGCAAGGGCCGAAGCACAAAAAAGAGCAGACGTCGAAAACGAAATAAAAGTAAAAACCGATGCCAGAACAGAAAGAATAGCCAAAGCAGAAGCGAAAGCCAGGGCCAAAATTGAACAAAAAGGTTATGAGAAAGCGTTAAAAGAAGCTGATGAAAAGCTAAAGTCTGTGGAACAAGCAAGAGCCAAAGCAGAAGAAAAAACGCAAATCGAAGCGAGACTAAGAACCAAAGCTGAGGAAAAAGTGAAATTACAGGCCGAGGCACTGACTGAAATAGAGAAAAAACTTCAGGCCGAGAGGCAAGCCAGAGCTAATATAGAGGAAAAACTCAATTCTGAAACCAAGGATAGGGTCAGAATTAAATCTGAAGCTGCAGAGACGATAAACAGAATTAAAACCGAATCTGAAAGACATATAGCAGCAGCCAGAGCCGAAGCAAAGCAATACTCCACATCGCATGCCGATTTGTTAGCTGAAACAGAACAGAAACTAAAAGACCTAACCGAACAAAAAGTAAAGGCAGAGGCAAAGGCGGAATCCGAGGCCAAGGCAAAAGCCGAAGCAGAAGAAAGGGCAAGGTCAGGAGCCGAGGCAAGAACCACAGCCGAAAGACAAGACAAAAAAGAAGCCGTAGAGAAAGCAAGGACATACGGAGAAGCGTTGGCCAGAATCGAAGAGAAGCTAAAGACAGAGTCCAGGACAAGGGCCCAGGCGGAAGAAAAGGCAAAGACCGAAACCAATGAGCGGGCCAGAATCGAAATTGACGCTGCGAAGACGTTGGACAGAATCAAGGCAGAATCTAAAGAAGCTATAGCAGCTGCTATGGCCCAGGCAGAGCAGAAGGTCAAATCATACGCAAATACACTTTCCAAAGTAGAGCAAAATCTACAGGCTGAATCACAGGCCAGAGACGAGTTGGAAGAAAAGATAAAAACAGAATCTGCAGCAAAAATAAAAGCTGAAGAAAAAGCACAAGCCGAAGCAGAAAAAAGAGCCAGTCTTGAAAACAAGTTAAAAGATAAAACCAATGCCAGAGCTGAAAGAATAGCAAAAGCTGAAGCCAAAGCCAGGGCCAAGACTGATAAAAGGGCCTATGAAGAGGCGATAAGAGAAGCAAAAGAAAAACTAAAGTTTGAAGCAAAGGCGAGAGCCGAAGCAGAAGAGAATTTAAAAGATGAAACTACAGCAAGATTAAGGGCTGAAGAAAAAGCGCAGTCAGAAGCACAAGCCAGAGCTGAGGCAGAGCAAAAGCTTAAATCTAAAACCGAGAAACGTTCCAAAATTGAATCTGAAGCTGCAAAGACAATAGACAGACTCAGAGCAGAATCTGAACATGCGTTGGCATCAGCCAGGGCCGATGCAAAACAGAAGCTCCAGGCCGAAATCGAAGAGCGAGCCAGAGATGAAGCAGAAGCTGCCCAGAAGATAGAAAAAATCAGGGCCGAATCTGAAGAGGCGATAGATAGTCTCAAGACCGAATTTGCAGAGCAAATAGCAGCACTCAGAAACGAAGCTGAAGAAAACGCCAAATCGTATGCCGAGACAGTAGCCGAAATAAAGCAGGAACTAAAAGACCTGACTGAACAAAAGGTAAAGGCAGAGGCAAAAGCTGAATCTGAATTCAAAGCAAGAATCGAAGCCGAAGAAAGAACAAAGTCAGAAGCAAAGTCAAGAGCAAGGGCTGAAAAAGAAGCTAAAGAAGAAGCTGAGCAAAAAGCGATGGCCTACGGTGAAGCGTTAGCCAGAGCAGAAGAAAGACATAAATCAGAATCCAGGGCAAGGATGCAGGCCGAGGAGAAAGTGGAAGAAGAAGCAAAAGAAAGAACGGAAGTGCAGGAGAAACTAAGGATTCAGGCTGAAGCTTTAGTCGAGATGGAGAAAAAATTCGAGGCCGAAGCACAAGCGAGAATCGAGACAGATGAAAAACTCCAGGCCGAAACAGCAGCAAGATTAAGGGCCGAAGAAAAGGCACATACCATAGCAGAACGAATCGAAATTCGTGACATACGGATTAAAAAAACAAGGTGTGAATGTTGCAGCAAAGATGGCTTTTCAGAAAATCAGTTAGTTAGAATTGACTCTGGTCAACTGATTTGTCAAGATTGCCTTAAAGCAATGAAAAAATAATTCTTTTTTCTAAGCAATTAAGTATGGGCGATACAGGACTTGAACCTGTGACCCCCTGCGTGTAAAGCAGGTGCTCTATCCAGCTGAGCTAATCGCCCCAAAACCAGTTATAAGATATACATTTTTGACTCTTGCGTCAATAACATGGTTTTATTATATTCTGTGCATACCAAATTTAGCAGATTATATTTATCCTATCGGTTAATATGATTCTATAAATGGAGGTTTTTTTATGACAGTGTCAGAAGCTATTCGCAGTCGTTATTCATGCAGGGCATATCAGGATAGGCCTATAGAACAGGAGAAGCTTAATCAGCTTTTAGAGGCGGCCCGATTAGCTCCATCTGCAAAAAACCTGCAGGATTGGCGCTTCGTAGTGGTAACAGATGAAGAAATCAAACGTAAAGTTGCTGCTACGACAAACAGGTCGGAAGTTTTCGTAAAGGCAGGAGCTATCATAGCTGCCTGTAGTAACTGTGATGAGATAATGCGCTGCGGCCAAGCTGTCGGACCAATTGATGTATCCATCGCACTGGAACATATCGCCCTGCAGGCGACGGAATTAGGGCTGGGGAGCTGCTGGATTGGCTCGTTCGAGACGGAAAAAGTCCGGTCAATACTCGGTATTCCGGCCGATATAAATATAATTGAACTGATGACAATCGGTTATCCGGCTGATGAACCGAAGACACCGAATCGTGAGCCGAAAGAAAAAATAGTCTGTTATGATAAATGGCAATTTTAGGTTTGGTAACTGGTAAATGGTCAAGGGATAATGGTTGTTTATTACCAGCCAGTTACCAATAAATTAGTTACCTATTACCAAAAATTCAGGGGACGTAGTGTAACGGGAGCACACCGCGGTCGCATCGCGGAAATGAGGGTTCGATTCCCTTCGTCTCCAGTCTTCGTTCGCCGCTTGTCGGTGAACGAAGACTGTCACGGCGGAGCTGTTCTTGTAGCGAAGCCGGACTTCAAAATTAAGTATAATTGCGGCGAACTACGCCTTGGCAAGCCAACAATATGAGATTCCATTATGTTTACATACTCCGTAGTCTTACGAACAACAACCGACATTATGTAGGTTTGACTGAAAATCTTGAAGAGCGCCTAAAGAAGCACAATGACGGAAAGTGCCGGCACACCTTAAAATTTAGACCTTGGCAGATTGAAACTGCCATAGCATTTCGGTCGAAAAATAAAGCCGTTAATTTTGAGAAGTATCTAAAGAATCATTCGGGACGTGCTTTTGCGAATAAACATTTCTAATATACATGACTGTTGAAAAGATTCGTTCGCCGCTGCGGTTATGCACTTGCAAAAAGGCATTATTATCGAAACATAGAATTATTTTGCGTCGTATAGAGTCCGAAAAAAACATTTCTACAAATTAGCTTTGCCTTCCATATGTCCCACTTCAGAAAACAATACGAATCGAGATTGGTTTTATCTTGAAATAAAACGCGGTTTTGAGTAAAATAGTTATATAATGAAACCGGAAACAGTCCAAGCACTTGTCACAGCACGAATACTTTTCGATAAAGCGCGTGAGCTCTGTATAACAGATGACAAGTATAGTGCATCAACAGGATTGGTGATTTTAGAAGATGCAGTAGAATTAATCCTATATGCATGTGTAACCGAGTTGGCGATTGATGAAAAAAAGAACTTAGGTTATCTCACCTTTCACACTTTGCTCAAAGAGGTGCGGAATGCCGGTAACAAAATTATTAAAGCAAGGGACTTAAAATCATTACACATGGGCAGGAATAACGTAAAACACTATGGGCATTTGGCTGAACCAACGACTGTGCGTAAATTTTTTGATAGCGCGAAGATTTCGATGGATTATTTGCTCCAACAAGTGGTTGGTAAAGACCTGCAAGATATAATGCTCCATGAAGTCGTCAAAGAGGGAGAGGCAAAAGATTATATCCAGGAGGCCTGTGAATTAATAGAAAAGAAAGACTTTTTCTGGGCGTTGATTAATATACGCAAGGCCGTCTACGTGGAAATTGAAGAGGAATATTCAATAGAGCAGTGGGCTACCGTTTCCAATGATGACGACTATCTTAAAAAACTATTTGTGGCTGTTGGACGAAAGGCGCCCTGGTACACCAAAAACAAGGAATGGATTGAAAAGAATGTAAATGACCCATTCGATTACATACAACTGGACCACGATAAAGTAAGATTGGACCTGCTTGAATGGGGAGTAACTACCGAAGATTTTTGGAACCTATGGCGGCTGACACCACAAGTTTTCCGCTTTAAGAAATCTCAAAAATGGGTTTTGAAGGGCGAGCTGAAACATTTTAAAGAAGGTGCTTCCGAAACAAACGTAAAATACTGCCTTGATAAGGCAACTTTACTTATTATGAAGAAACAAAAGCATCATGATTTGTCAAGACATCTTACCGATTACGAGCCATGGCATCAACTGACAGTTGAAATAAAACAGAAAGCTCCGCTCTATGAAAAGGCCTCTGAAATTTCAAAAGAGGTTAAAATGCTAAAAAAAGGGACTGTGCTTAATGCAATATACATTGTTACAAGCGGGTTAAACGAAAAAAAGAAATTCGTGTACATATTACATGAGGATAAAGATAAAAATCTCATAAAGGGGTATGTTGATTCGAGTGTTTGTGAGATTTTAGAAGATTCCGGAAATAAGACTCAGTAAAAGCGATAGTTTTTTAAGTGTTCACCGGCTTAAATAAAAAAGATTCCCTTCCATCACATTTGTGTATAATATTATATGTACGGTTTACGGATATAGCTGGTTTGATTTAGAAGGGATTGCAAATGCCGGCAAATATAGTACATATGCTCACCGCCCATAAGGCGATTCAAAAGCTAAAAGAAAAGGGTGTTGAAGAATTTACACAGTTCGCAGATATGCTCGATGATATTTCTGCGAGGAACTGCCGGGCATACCTGAATCTCGGCAGCATCGGGCCGGACCTGTATTACTATGTAAAAAGGTTGAGATTGTTAAAGGATTTGCTTTTTGATAAGTTCGTTCAGGCAAAAGGTGTAACGCTATGGTCATACCACCTGCATTCACATCAGCCTAATGTCTTTCCCTTGAGGCTGTTGGAGATTATGTTCAGCGATGTGGTAAGAAAAAACGGCAAGACCGAGCTTGAGGACGACGATATTCGCAAATTAGCATATATCGCAGGACACCTGACCCATATTGCAGCCGACCAGATAATTCATCCTGTCGTGAACAGCGTAGCCGGGCCTTACTACCGAAGCGGAGAAAATCGAAGAGAACATCGTGAGTGCGAGGTCTTTCAGGATTACTTTCTCTACCAGGAAGTGTATCGCGAGGAGAAAAAATTCGGGGCAACATATGACTTTCTTGAGCAGAAATTCCACAAGTGGGTTGATTGCGTAAAAGGACCAACATTACGTAACAGCGAGGACTGGTTTCGTTACTTTTTGCAGCGCGGCTTTATAGAAACTTACGGCTCAGGCCCATCGGAAAAAGTAGTCGAGAACTCAGCCGATAATCTGCTGCTGATGCTGAGAATATGTCTGATACGGGGGCCATATAAGGAGGCAGCAGAAGATTATCATAAGAACGGCTGTGACGAAGGTATGTGCAAGAAATACATAAAAGATGTGGATTACCTCGAATACTGGCGAGTTGCGGTGGAACTGTCGGTTATATATCTCATTGCATTATACGAAGTATATTTTGTGCTGAAAGAGGGACAGGATTTTACCGACCGGCACAAGCAGCGTTTTCTAAATATTGTCAGCGATGCAGACCTTTCCTGCCCATTGGAGCAAAATATCCTTGAGAAGGCCAAAAGAGCACTTGAAGACAAAGAGAGTATGGAACCCGCTGTTGAAAGCCATTTACCACTTTTGATGAAATCATAGTTTATCACCAATAACAAAATATTTAATTGCGGAAACGATAGAGGGTCCTAAGAGCATAGCTCTTGAAGAGACTCTCGATACTCGCGAAAAAAGCATCGAATTCTGATAGTATTTTTCCCTGTGTTTTCTGGAGCGCCTATTTCAAGAGAAAAAACAATACGCGAGTAAAAAACATTATCAAGCCGATTGAGAACCAAACAAGGAAGTATATATTAATTCGTTTTGCTCTTTTTGCCCGTTTTAAGAGTTCGGAATTGCTGATGCTTTGTTTGTCGATTAAAGCTCTTAGAGTCCTTCGCCCTATAGACCAAGGGTACCATTGCCACTCATAAGACCGAATAATAGTACCTTTTTCGGGGTAATTCTCGTTAACATATCTTTTGAGTCGCTCGTCGAAGAAAAAACACCCGAAACCTAAAAAGACTCCGACTAACATGTAAGCAAAAACCAAATATCCCATGTTCATCGCCATAAATGTAATCTTTCACTATAGAGCCGCTGTCAGAGTTAATCTCACTGATGAGATTTTAGCATATTTTCGGAAGAAATCAAGGTCTTCAATAATTCTTGATTTCGGGATGTAGAAGGCGTAGAGTATCGTTATGGAAACCAGAGTAAAGGTAATTTACCGGCCGGACAGGTCAACCAAACGCAAACAGCCAATATTTACGGCGAAGGTGCCGGCTGGGTTTCCCTCGCCGGCGGCAGACTACGAAGAAAACAAGCTCGATTTGAACAAGCACCTTATAAAAAATCCCGCAGCGACGTTCTTCGTCAGGGTTACAGGCGATTCTATGCTCAAGGCGGGGATTCACGACAGCGACCTCTTAGTCGTTGACCGAAGCATCGAGCCACGAGATAAAAACGTGGTTATAGCCGTTATCAACGGCGAGCTAACGGTTAAGAGAATCCGCATAAAAAAGAACAAGCTGACGCTCGAAGCTGAAAACGATAACTACCAGAGCCAGGAAATCAACGAAGAGATGGAATTCGAGGTCTGGGGTGTGGTGACCAACGTAATACATTCGCTATGAAAAACATATTTGCCCTTGTTGACTGTAATAATTTCTACGTTTCCTGTGAGCGGGTATTTGACCCGGGCTTAGAGGCAAAGCCGGTAGTGGTGCTTTCCAATAACGATGGCTGCGTGGTATCGAGGTCGGAGGAGGCGAAGCGGCTCGGGATTAAGATGGGGGTTGCTTTTTTCGAGATTAAAAAAGAAGCCGAAAATAATGGAGTAGAGGCACTTTCATCAAATTATAGTCTTTATGCGGATATGTCACGCAGGGTGATGGAGACGCTTTACCATTTTACGCCTGAGATTGAGGTGTATTCGATTGATGAGGCGTTTTTGAATCTGTCGGGTATGGGCGATGAACTGACGGAATACGGCAGAAGAATCAGAGAGACCGTGAAAAAGTGGACGGGAATACCGGTTTCCATCGGCATCGCAGAGACAAAGACGCTGGCAAAGATAGCCAACAGGATTGCCAAGAGGTCAGAAAAGGCAAATGGGGTCTTTGGGCTTAGAGAAAAAGCCCGCATAGAAAAAGCACTTGCACAGACCAAAGCAGAGCACATCTGGGGCGTTGGAATAAAGACTTGTATCAAGCTGAAAAAAGCCGGGATAAAAACCGCACTTGACCTTCGGGATGCGGATATAGATTGGATTAGGCAGCGCTTCGGCGTTGTGGGAGTGAGAACGGTCTATGAATTACGCGGTATGTGCTGTTATGAGCTGGAAGATGAGCCACCTACGAAAAAAGGTATTACCGTATCACGAATATTCGGCAGAAAGGTAGAGACAATCGAGGAGCTCAAAGAAGCGGTGGCCAGTTATGTTGCGAGAGCCGGTGAGAAACTCCGCGAAGAAAAGACAGCAGCCGGTGCGATGACAGTTTATGTGATGACCAGCCGATTCGTGAAAAAACCAAAGAGATATTTCAATTCGCATACGGTGCGTTTTCCAGCTGCTACGAGCTATACACCAGAGCTAATCGATTACGCGATGAAATGCGTCGAACGATTGTATCGAAAAGGATTTTTATATAATAAAGCAGGTGTCATTTTCGGAGAGCTTGTGCCGCAAAGCCGTGTACAAAGTAATATGCTCGATGAAATTGACCGGCAAAAGGCGATGAAATTGATGAAGGCGGTTGACACTGTCAATACGAAACTGCCCGACGCACCATTGATATGGGCAGCGGAAGGGATAGAACAGCCCTGGCGGACAAAATTTAATAAACGCTCCAAAAGATACACAACCAGCTGGGATGAATTGGCTGAGGTGCAGTAGCTCAAGAGGGATAACTTTCCGGATATGAAATGGAAGGCAAAATTAATATAGGTATAGCAGGTTGGTCGTATCCGGACTGGAAGGGTATTGTTTATACCCAGCCGAAAACTGACCAGCTTGAATACGTCAGCAGATTTGTTGATTGCATCGAAATTAACAGCACATTCTATCGGCCTCCGCTTGAAAAAACCACGAAATCGTGGCTCCAAAGGACTTCCGAAAAAAAGGATTTCTTCTTTACAGCTAAATTGCACCGAGACTTTACACACGAAGGCAAAATCGACGCTGAAATGGTAAGACAGTTTCATACAGGCCTTAAACCGATGCTCGAAGAGAATAAGTTAAAACATCTGCTGGTACAATTCAGATACGATTTTGACGACAAAAAAGAAAACCGGCAGCATTTGACCAAAATAGTAGAGAGCTTTTCCGATGCATTTAATATAACTGTGGAGGTAAGAAATAAATCGTGGCAAGAGAAAGAAGCACTGAAATTTTTAGAGGGGTTTGGCGTCTCGGTATGCAATCTTGATTATCCGACAACCTGGAATTCGTTCGATATGCAATATTGCACTGTCGGTAAGAACGGCTATTTCAGGATGCACGGCAGAAACGAAGAGAAATGGTTCGATAAAAATGCGGGCAGGGATGAGACTTATGATTACTACTACGATAAAAATGAGATTGCAGAAATAAAGAAAAGAATCGACAGACTTGCCTTGGCATTTGAGACATTAACGGTTATTGCCAACAATCACTATCGAGGGGCTGAGCTTGCCAATGCCATTGAATTGAAAGCACTTCTCAGTGGCCAAGAGCAGCCGGTGCCGGAAGGACTTGTGAGAGCATATCCGAATCTGGCGAAGATTGCATTGCAACCGGAGAAATCATCAGATACACTTTGGTAAAAAAGATATCGTAAGTGCCAATATCGAATAAGGATTTTCGAAGTATGAACGGGTAAGATATGGATATCTATAATCTTGTCAGTTTTGGCGGGATATTTGTTCTGATTGGGCTTGCGTGGGTTCTATCGAACGACAAAAGAAATATGAATTGGAGGGTAATCGGCTCTTCGTAGTTGCCGCGGACGGGGTCTCTGGAGGTGAATCGGCCTATGTGCGGGTCGTACATTCTGGCTCGCAGGTAATATTCGTCTATTTCAGAATCATAATACTGGCCGGTGAACTGGAATGGATTTCTCATGTTCGGGTCGGTTTCTCCAAATTCCATTATCTCGCCAAACGGCTGGTAAGTATAACAGTTGTTCACATCACCATAAGTATCAATCACGTGCCGCACACTGCCTAATCTATCGTGCAGATAGAAATACTGCGCATCGCCATCGTGCTGGCAAAGTACCTGGCCGTTGGCGTAGATATAGGTTTTCATTATATTGTCGCTTTCATCCAGCTCCAGTAATATTGTCGGCAAATCACCAATGATGTCAACGATATATTTTCGCTGCCTATCTTCACTGGAATTCTTATGGAGACAATTATAATGGTTTAAGTTTGCCCATCTTGCCTCTATGGCGATTTTTGTTGGGGGTGTCAGCGCGTTAGCCCCTGACAGGGTCCGTAATATATCAAAAGTTGCATTACGGGCACTTATTGCAGCAACTCTGGCCTGTCTTATGACCGCCTGTATTGCAGGGGCATTTTTTACAACAAAAGGGTCGATTCTATTGGGTAACTGATAGACGTTTACTTAATGCCCGAGTGGTAGCTTTGCAGTGACCTTACAGCAGCCCTGCTGTTTCGATGAGCAGCAATGCCCGTGGCTGCGGCGGCGGCAGCAGCAATCGTAGTTATATAAGGGATTCTGTACTTAATGGCAGCTTTGCGAATGTAAGAATCATCGTGTTTACCCATCCTGCCTGCGGGAGTATTGATAATCAATTGAATCTCATTATTTTTTATGGCGTCTACTATATTTGGTCTTCCCTCGTGCATTTTAAGGATGTGCTCACTTTTAACACCATTATCTTTTAGAAATCGATGCGTGCCCTCAGTTGCCCTGATTTTAAAGCCGAGTTTCTGAAATTGTTTCGCTACATCGAGAGCGGATTTTTTATCATTATCAGTTACAGTCAAAAGGATAGTACCATCAGAAGGAAGCTGTTGCTTGGCAGCCTGCTGGGATTTGTAAAAAGCCAGGCCAAACGAATCCGCCATACCGAGCACTTCACCGGTCGAACGCATCTCCGGCCCAAGAAGCGGGTCAACCTCCGGGAACATATTAAATGGAAAAACAGCTTCCTTTACACCGAAGTGCGGAATTTTGCGGTGCTTTAGATTAAGCTCGGAAAGCTTTTTACCAAGCATAAGCTGAGTCGCTAATCGCGCCATCGAGATTCCACATATCTTCGAAACCAGCGGAACAGTTCGTGATGCCCGCGGATTTGCTTCCAGAATATAAACAATATCGTTCGCTATGGCATATTGAATATTCATAAGGCCAACCACATTCAACTCTATTGCAATTTTTCTGGTGTATTCGCAGATGGTGTCAATGTGTCTCTGTGGTATGCTGACCGGCGGTATAACACAGGCAGAGTCGCCGGAGTGGATGCCGGCAAGCTCGATATGCTCCATAACGGCGGGAACAAAGGCATCGGTGCCGTCGGAAATCGCATCTGCCTCGGCTTCGATGGCGTTTTCAAGAAATTTGTCAATCAGTATGGGTCTTTCAGGAGACACCTCGACAGCTTTTGCGACATAGTGTTTAAGCATATCTTCATCGTGGACAACTTCCATAGCACGACCGCCAAGAACATAGGAAGGCCTTACCATCAGAGGATATCCAATCCGTTTGGCAATGGCGAGCGCTTCATCTTCGCTGCTTGCCATGCCAGATTCGGGCTGGGCAATGCCAATCTTTTTCATCTTCACTCGAAAGCGGTCACGGTCCTCGGCTAAATCAATCGTCTCCGGCGAAGTCCCTATTATCTTTACGCCCGCTTGGGCCAACTCATCGGCTATATTAAGCGGAGTCTGGCCGCCAAACTGCACAATAACACCTTCGGGCTTTTCCTTTTCATAAATACTCAGAACGTCTTCGAGGGTAAGCGGCTCAAAGTATAGCTTGTCGGAAGTATCGTAATCGGTAGAGACCGTTTCGGGATTGCAGTTGACCATAATCGATTCATATCCCTCGTCCCGAAGAGTAAAGGCAGCATGTACGCAGCAGTAGTCAAATTCAATTCCCTGCCCGATACGATTCGGGCCTCCTCCCAACACCATTATTTTTCTCCTTTTACTGGATTTTACAATGTCAGGGGCGTTATAGGTGGAGAAATAATACGCAGCGTTTTCAACGCCACTTACCGGCACCGGTTCCCAGCCCTCAACAATTCCCAGCGAAATGCGCTTCTGGCGGATTTTAGTTTCCGAAATTCCGAGTATTTTGGAAAGGTAGCCGTCGGCAAAGCCGTTTTTCTTGGCCTGGAGCAGCAGCTTGTCAGGAGGCATTTTGCCTTTGTACTTCAGGAGCTTTTCTTCCAACTTGACAAGCTCGGCCATTTGCTCAATAAAGTAACGCTTGATGCGGGTTTTTTCGTAAAGTGTTTCTATATCAGCGCCTTTGCGCAGGGCTTCATACATAATAAACTGTCTCTCACTCGAAGGTGTAATCAAAAGGTTCAGAAGCTCATCAAGGGAAAGTTTATTGAAGTTCTTTGCAAAACCAAGACCGAAACGTTCTGTCTCGAGAGAACGGATGGCCTTTTGGAATGCCTCTTTGTAATTTTTGCCGATGCTCATCACTTCTCCGACGGCTCGCATCTGTGTACCGAGCTTGTCCTCGACCCCTTTGAACTTCTCAAAACCCCAGCGTGAAAATTTAACAACAACATAATCACCGCTGGGTGTATATTTTTCCAGCGTACCGTCTCTCCAGTATGGTATTTCATCAAGAGTCAGCCCACCGGCGAGCAGCGAGGAAATGAAGGCAATCGGAAATCCGGTTGCTTTCGAAGCAAGTGCCGATGAGCGCGAGGTTCTTGGATTTATTTCAATAACAACTACCTGCCCTGTATCGCCGTCGTGAGCAAACTGGATGTTGGTTCCGCCTATGACCTTAATGGCATCGACGATGTCATATGAGTACTTTTGGAGCTTTTGCTGCAATTTCTCATCGATGGTGAGCATCGGAGCGGTGCAGTAGGAATCCCCTGTGTGTACGCCCATAGGGTCCACATTTTCAATAAAGCAAACGGTTATCTTCTGCCCTTTTGCATCGCGGACTACCTCCAGCTCCAGCTCTTCCCATCCAAGGACAGACTCCTCCACCAGGATTTGATGAACGAGACTTACAGAAAGACCACGAGCAGCGACAGTGCGAAGCTCTTCGATATTATAAACCGCTCCGCCGCCGGTTCCACCCATCGTATAAGCCGGACGAATAATAACAGGATAACCGATTTCATCAGCAATTTTTTCCGCTTCTTCAACCGTAAAAGCCAAGTCGCTTTTCGGCATCTCGATGCCCAGTTTATTCATTGTCTCCTTGAAGACACCTCTGTCCTCACCCCGCTCAATAGCATCAATCTCGACACCAATAACCTTGACGCCATACTTTTCAAGTACGCCGGCGCGGGCAAGCTCCGATGACAGATTAAGGCCACTTTGGCCACCAAGATTAGGCAAAAGCGCATCCGGCCTTTCCTTCTCGATGATTTCAGTCATACTCTGAAGGTCAAGCGGCTCGATATAGGTTACATCAGCCATACCCGGGTCGGTCATAATTGTCGCCGGGTTGGAATTGACCAAAAGTATCTCGTAGCCAAGCTTTCGAAGTGCTTTGCAGGCCTGGGTTCCGGAATAATCAAACTCACAGGCCTGGCCGATTACAATGGGGCCGGAGCCAATAATCATTACTTTTTTGACGTCCTTGCGCTTCGGCATAGAAAAATCTCCTGTTATTTTTAGCCCTTCAACGGATATAACGAAATAATTGCAAAATTATTGCGGCAAATTAGACTAAATAAAGTGCGAGGTGTCAAATAAGAAAATTTTAGACCGGGATTAATGCCTTTTATTCACTCTTCGGGGTTGGTCCATTAATTTGGTAAATGTTTCAAAGAGATAATTTGAATCGTGAGGCCCAGGTGAGGCTTCCGGATGATATTGTACACAAAAAGCAAGGATATTTTTGCACCGAAAACCTTCGAGGGTATTATCGTTGAGATTAATATGGGTTAACTCGATATCTTTGTCTTTGAGCGAGTCGATATCGACGCAGAAGCCGTGGTTCTGGCTGGTTATTTCAATTTCACCAGTTTTAAGGTTCTTAACGGGATGATTTGCGCCGTGATGTCCAAACTTAAGTTTGTAACTTTTTCCGCCCAGGGCCAAGCCAAGGAGTTGATGGCCAAGACAAATTCCGAAAACAGGCACCTTGCCAAGTAATTTTCTGATTTCATTTATTGCATAATGTATGGGGCCGGGGTCACCCGGGCCGTTGCTTAAAAAAACACCATCCGGCTTTCGTAACAGCACCTCTTTGGCTGATGTCTTTGCCGGCACGACCCAAACGTCACAGCCATGCGAGCGAAGCAATCTCAGAATGTTTTGTTTGATGCCATAATCAAAGGCAACGACCTTATATTTTACGGGCGGTTTATCTTCCTTAGCCGTCAATACGTTCACAACGGCTTTGTCCCAGTGATATGGTTTTTTCACCGTTACGTCTTTGACTATATCTCTATCTACAAGACCGGGATATCGGCTTAGCTTTTGCTTTAGTTTTGAGATGCCGAATTCTTCTGACGAAATTATACCTCTCATTGCACCTTCGGTCCGGATGTGCTTTACAAGGGCCCTTGTGTCGATATCTTCAAGGCCGACAATGTTGTTGGCTTTTAGATAATCGCTGAGCGAATTTTTACTTCGCCAGTTGCTTGGGTAATCACAGTTTTCCTTTACGATAAAGCCGCTGGCGTAAATTTTTCTCGATTCGACGTCGTCTTTGTTTGTTCCATAGTTGCCAATCAAAGGGTATGTCATTGTCACAATCTGCTCGTAATAGGATGGGTCTGTTAAAATCTCCTGATAGCCGGTCATAGCGGTATTGAAAACAACCTCTCCACAACTGGTGGCTTTAGCGCCAAATGATTGGCCCTTAAAAACGGTTCCATCTTCAAGTAATAAAATCGCCTTCACTTTTTTTGTTTTCCTCCTCATCGATAGTAAGATTGAATGGGTTTTACATCGACTTTTCTGTCCTTTAACGCTCTTATCGCCAGAACGGTTGCTTCAGCACCTCTTATCGTCGTCACATAAGGTACCTGCCGGTCAAGGGCGGTTCTTCGTATCGAGAACGAATCCGTTATCGCCTGACTACCGAGAGCTGTATTTATAATCAGGTCTATCTTATCGTTTATTATGGCATCGACTATGTTGGGCCTGCCTTCTGCGACCTTTAGTACGAACTCCGAAGGGATATTGTTTTTGATTAACTCGATACAGGTACCTTTGGTTGCAATAATCTTAAAGCCCATCTGATGTAGCTTACGCGCAATCTCAACTGCCTTCGGTTTATCGTTGTCCTTGACGCTAAAGAAGATGTTGCCCTCTTTCGGCAGGGTATTTCCTGCCGCTATTTGCGATTTTGCAAAGGCGGTCCCAAAATCATCGGATATCCCCATTACCTCGCCGGTCGAAAGCATCTCCGGGCCTAATAAAGTATCTATCCCGGGGAATTTTATGAACGGAAAAACCGCTTCCTTGACGGTAAAATAATTTCGCTGAACCTCTTTAGTGAATTTCAATTCTTTGAGTGTCATCCCCGTCATCACCTTCGCCGCCAGTTTTGCAAGAGGAACACCGATTGACTTACTAACGAAGGGGATGGTTCGAGATGCCCGCGGATTGACTTCAAGGATATAAACGTGCCCGTCTTTGACCGCCATCTGAACGTTTATGAGCCCTTTGACTTTTAATTCCAAAGCCAGCAGTTTTGTCTGTCTTTTAACTTTCCGGAGAATATCCTTACTGATTGAGACAGGCGGCAAAGAGCATGCACTATCGCCGGAGTGAACACCCGCCTCCTCGATATGCTCCATTATTCCGCCAATTACTACAGTACTGCCGTCGCTTATGGCATCAACGTCCAACTCTGTTGCATCGTCGAGAAACTTGTCGATTAAAATCGGGTGTTCACCGGATGCCTCGATTGCCTCTTCGACACAATCTTTCAATCTCTGCTGGTCATAAACAATCTGCATCGCCCTGCCGCCAAGCACAAACGAAGGGCGAATCAACAATGGATAGCCCAGCTTTTCTGCTATCCTGAAGGTTTCTTCATACGTTGTTGCTGTTCCGCTGGCCGGCTGACGAAGCTTGAGCTTTTTTACAAGCCGATTGAAGCGTTTGCGGTCTTCTGCGCGGTCGATACTGTCAGGCGAGGTACCGATTATCTTTACACCGGCTTTTTCCAGCGGTTCCGCCAGCTTCAGCGGGGTCTGGCCGCCGAACTGCACGATGACTCCATCAGGATTTTCCTTTTCCACAATACTCATCACATCTTCGAAGGTAAGCGGCTCGAAGTACAGCCGGTCTGATGTATCGTAATCGGTACTAACAGTTTCAGGATTACAGTTTACCATTATCGATTCGATTCCGATTTCCTTCAGGGCAAATGCGGCGTGGACACAGCAGTAATCAAATTCAATTCCCTGGCCGATACGGTTGGGGCCGCCGCCAAGTATAATGACTTTTCGCCGGCTTGTCGGATTGGCTTCACATTCTGACTCGAAGGTCGAATAAAGGTAAGGCGTTGTCGCCTCGAACTCGGCGCCGCAGGTATCAACAGTTTTGTAAACTGCATTTATACCAAGGCCCTGACGGTGCTTGCGAAACTTCGATTCTTCTGTTTTAAGGATTGATGCCAGGTACTTATCGCTGAAACCATATTCCTTAATCTTTCGCAAAGAGCTGCTATTTAGCTTTGCAAGGCCACCGGATTTTATCTTCTCTTCGAGCTTTACAATATCCTTTATATTATTGAGGAACCAGGGGTCGATTTTGGTAAGAGCAAAAATATGCTCGGTCGAAAGTCTTTTTCTGAATGCCTCGGCAACATACCAGATTTTGTCCCAGCAGTTGGTGCGCAGCTTTTCTTTGAGCCGAGGCAGTGAAATTTCGCCACCGATATGTTTGTTGTCGAGCGAGTAGCGGTCTATTTCCAGCGACCGTATGGCCTTTTGCAATGATTCCTTGAAAGTTCTTCCGATGGCCATTGCCTCGCCAACCGATTTCATCTGCACGGTCAGCTCGGGGTTTGTATTGGGGAACTTCTCGAATGTAAAGCGGGGCCATTTAACAACACAATAATCGATGGTCGGCTCAAAGCAGGCAGGCGTCTTCTTTGTAATATCGTTTGGAATCTCATCGAGAGTATAGCCAACCGCAAGAAGCGAAGCTATTTTGGCGATAGGAAAGCCGGTCGCCTTGGATGCAAGGGCCGAACTTCGTGAGACCCTCGGATTCATCTCAATGACGTAGAGCCTGCCGTTATCAGGATTAACTGCAAACTGAATGTTGGAACCGCCGGTCTCTACCCCGATGGCCCTCATAATCTTAAGCGAGGCATCCCGCATTATCTGATATTCTTTATCGGTAAGCGTCTGGGCCGGCGCGACAGTGATGCTGTCGCCGGTATGAATACCCATAGGGTCGAGGTTTTCGATAGAGCAGACAATAACAACGTTGTCCTTTTTGTCCCTCATCACCTCAAGCTCGTATTCCTTCCAGCCGACGACGGACTCTTCAATAAGAACCTGGTTTGCAGGGCTGAGATTAAGACCCCAGTTAACATACTCCTTGTATTCCTCGGAATTATAGGCGACGTTTCCGCCTGTACCGCCTAACGTATATGAGGGGCGGATAATGGCGGGGAATCCGACATATTCAATAATTTCCTGTGCCTGTTCCCAGGAGCGAGCATATCCGCTTTTCGGTACCTGCAGACCTGCCTGTTCTATGATTTTTTTGAAGCGGTCTCTTTCCTCGGCCCGTTTGATTGTCTGCAGCTTTGCTCCGATGAGCTGGACGTTATACTTTTTTAATATCCCACTTTCAGCTAATGCTACCGCAGTGTTCAAACCGGTTTGTCCCCCAAGGGTCGGCAGCAGACTATCCGGTTTTTCTTTGCGGATTATCTTCTCAATAATCTCAGGCGTAATCGGCTCGATATACGTACGATGGGCCAGCTCGGGGTCTGTCATTATCGTGGCGGGATTGCTGTTTACGAGGATTACTTTGAAACCCTCTTTCCGAAGGACTTTACAGGCCTGGGCGCCGGAATAATCAAATTCGCAGGCCTGGCCTATAACAATAGGGCCAGAGCCAATAATCAAAATCTTACGAATATCCCTGCGTTTCGGCATCTATAACTTTTTCGTCTTTCTTTAGCATTTCAGTAAACATCGTGCCAATTTCGTAAGAGTACTACGTATTAGACTATATAAAGTTTGAGCTGTCAAATAAGAAAACTTTATAAGAATGGTAAGCAGCACTGATTATTCAAATGTTCGGAGTCTATATTCTCTTGGTAAACCGTTTGCGAACGGTTATTATCTTCTGTCCTTTATGCTGCTTCTTAACAGGCCGACTGTACAACTATGAAATCCAAGTTGATTTCTATGCAATAGAAACAACCGGGGCCTATGCCGATTTCTCAGCATAGGCCCCGAATAATACAAGCCTTTATGTCATTCCCACAAAAGCGGGAATCAAATGCCTTATCAATGCTGCTTTACCACGTCGGCCAGACCTGCGTCTCGCCCCAGTACTTGCCTAACTCAGCAACATCCCTGAAGTCAATAGTCGCACCATCACTGATATTAATGCTGGGGTCAGATGGTACCTGCAGCCAGTTTTCTGCCAACACATTAAGGTCAGCATAGTCAACCGAGCAATCGCGGACAAGGTCGACAGGCCAATCCGGCAACTCGGGAAGATAGCAATCTGCCTGATACAGCCGGATATCGTCAATATACACGGTACCCGTGCCGTTTTGTGTCGGATTGTTGCAGTCACCGAAGCCGATATACATCTTCTGGACATCAGCCAGGTTCACGTCTGTGAAGTCGTTCAGGTCAATCCTCCACTCGGTCCAGTCGGATGTCAGCGTTACATTGGGGTCATCGTGGTAAACAATCGCATTACTGCCACCGTCTTGGAGAATCACATACATCGACTCAGGGTCGTTGCTTATTATACCGATGTCCTGCGACTGCCAATCTCCTGAAATCGAACCGGTCATGGTGACGTGATCGATTACAGATGTGCACATATCACGGTCGGTATGACTGGTCACGCACAGGCCTATATACAAATCCGCAGGCAAATAGAGCCCCGCCAAATCTTCGCCTATCTGCAGCCACGTACCAGGTGTGCCGTCGTTATCCTCTGCATGTTCGGCCCTAAAGCTATAAAACTCGTCAAACAAGTCAAAAGTCAATCTCACCCAATGCGGAGCGACGTTTCCGTCTATAGTTTCTTCGTCTATGGTTTCAACGTCATTACCTTGAATGCTCTTACTATCTCGATGCTGGAAGGAAACTCCCCTACCGGGTGTAAGAACGACCGCCACGTTTTGGGAGTTTGGATCCAAATCACTGCGAATCATCACGCCTGCCTTGGCCCATTCGTGCGTGTCCTCTACGCTGAATACTCTTGCCGTAATCGACACGGGCAGGTCCCCCAAGATATTGAGCAGCTTATAGCCATAGTGGAAGCCGTCTTCTGTGCCATAGATATCCCAGCCGTCAGATTCTATCGTGTAGGTAACCGGCGGAACAAGATTCTCAGTGAAACTGCCATCAAGGTCTGGAATACCCTTGAACCACAGCGACAATGCCTTAACATTTTCTGCAGTCCAATTATT
>CAYSJK010000007.1:0-26528 GCA_964431375.1 uncultured Pirellulales bacterium | reverse complement strand
CAGTGTATATTCGAGTCCCTGTACTAGATTGAAGGTAGTCTTTGTTGTCATCTTCCCGGCATTCCCCGTTGAACCATCCATGTCAACGTACAAGCCATTGCCAGACAAATAGTCGTAATAGCCGTTCCCGATTAGGTCCACCGTGCCGTCCGTAACGTCCCAGTTTGCAAAGCCGGTGTAATTCAGAGTAGAAGCGTTGGCGATGCCACCATTCTCCGAGTCGAAATTATCTGACAGTAACGTTACGTTTGCCATCGCCGGAGCTGACAAAAACACAAGTGCCACACCTATTAAAAGTGTTATTAACTTTTCCATTTTTTTACCTTCCTTTCATCCTTGAAAGTTTTACGGTTTACAAATTTACAAAGTCCTTCTTCTTCGCAGCCAGCCGACAAGGCCGACACCAATACTGCCCAGCAGAATAGCTCCGGGGGCAGGAATCGGTGTTACTGTAAGGTCGTCAATGGCGACGTCATCATACCCACCATCACTGAAAACCAGAAGCGAAACAGGTGAGCCGAAGCTAAGGTCGAAGCTACCTTCCCATGCTCCTGTTCCTGGGTTCCAGGATTGCGAGGTTACTAAGGCACTAGCACTTGGAGTCTCGCGGTCGCCATAGCTGCTGTCGTAAGCCGTAATGGTGAAGTCAGCGTCCGTTCCTACGAACACATAGAAATCACCACTAGCGCTTGTAATGGGCACGGTATCGAAGGATATCTCAAAGTCCCACGGCACAGCGCCCTCCGCACGTGTGCGGAGCCACTGACCATCATTGCCGAGCCAATCGACTCCAGATAGGGCGTTGTTTATGACCCAGCCATCTGTTCCCGTCACGCTGGAACCGTACACACCGGTCATATAGTCGCTGACACGCTGGTTAGCCTCTGTGCTTGTACCGACCAACGTCGCACCCTCAAAATTAAACGTGACTGATGCTTGTGCAGGAGATGCGGCGAGAACCATTGTTACAACCGCACAAATTGTTATTAACTTTTTCATTTTTTTACCTTCCTTTCATCCTTGAAAGTTTTACGGTTTACAAATTTACAAAGTTCTTCTTCTTCGCAGCCAGCCGACGAGGCATACGCCAATACTGCCCAGCAAGATAGCACCAGGGGCGGGAGCAGTTGCTGTTACGCTCAATGTTGAGGTCTCAATCTCGAGAGGGCTACAATTCCCAGCAAGCTGTATTTTAACAGGCAATCCATCCAACCAGCTTGGGTCGAGAGTGAAGATTGTTGTACTTTGGTGATTAGGCCACGCCCCAGATCCAGGGATTAATCCTGACGAAGCGGTAGCCGACATAGTGTTCAGCATTCCAATCGGGTGCAAGATATCGTCCGTGTCCAGAAGATATACGTCCACCCGGTCGAGATAATTCAAGTCATCTACTGTAATCGTCAGGGTTACATCGGTAATTTTTTTAGCAAGCACAGCTGCTTCGTATTGCTCAGGTGTCATGGGCCCGCCACCATAAATCTCAGCAGGATTTTCGTGAAACCAGGAAAAAGATCCGGGATCAAAGCCGCCCGCATAGGTCTGCACCCTGTAAATGTCTATTGTATCTGTGTAGGTGGTTATGTTGGCCGTAGCGGAGCCGGTAATTGTAAGAACTGCCAAGACACCGATTACAAATGGTAAACCGATTCTTTTCATAATTTCCATCCTTTCTTTTCAAATTTTAGGGTTATGTGTTATTTACCGATTAAATTTTCATTTACAAGACCTTACCGGTCCACAACACGATTCTTAACACTCATTTTAAAGTCGCTGCCGACCTTTCTAATCACAAATCCTGCTCCGTAGTAATTAACAGCAGCGACCTTTGCGTTGGCTGTTAAACAGCACAAATCACGAAAATTAACTCGATTAGCAAAATTACCAATTAGTGTTTTTATCATCATTTCTCTTTATCGTAAGAGTTTAAACAGCTTTTTTTGCCTTGATTTCCCTTAGCAGTTACAGTGTCCTCCTTCTGCGGAGCCAGCCAACAAGGACTACGCCAATCCCACCCAGAAAGATGGCACCGGGAGCAGGAATAAGCACCAACTGGTCCTGTTTGAAGTAATCCTTGTCATTTACGTGTCCCTGTGTGTACATATTTAATACACGGACGTTTCCGATGTCTGTCCAGCCACAAGTCTGTGCTGCAGTATAAAATGTCGTTGCAAGGCCGCTCGGTAGCCACTTGCTTTCATCTTCAATAAACCAGATTGCCTTTTGTAGAGCCCAAGCTGAATATTCATGGCTGTTGCCGTTGGTGTTGTAACCAGCAAGAGACCCTGAACGGAATTGTGTGTACAGCCAGGCAGTCATTGGGCTAATGGGATCGCCGCCGAGAGGACCATTAGGACCCTTATTTCCCCCTCCAGCTATCGCTTCAGTGGAGACCATTACATCATATGTTTCGCCGATACCAATATATTCTCTTCTTTCAATGCAAAAAGACTGAAAGTATGTACCAACGGGATTTCCAGGAATGGAACCTGACTTTACTTCTATAGTGAACTCACCACCGTTTCCACTGAAAAAGCCATCCTGGCGTGTTATTGTGACCGTTGGGGTTGCAAAAGCAGGTGCTGCAATTATACAAATCAAGCAGCTCATTAGAACTAATCTTTTCATCATTATCTGAGTCCTTTCACTTTAGCTGTATCTTCCTGATACTTTGTTGGAAAAAACACTTTGATAGAGTGTTAAGGTAATTTTCCTTTTACCAAAAGGTGCTTCTCAGGCCAGTTCAGGAGGGCCGCGAGCAGAATAAGCAAAAGTGAATGCTGATGAAAAACAGCAAGTTCGCTCAGTTCTCAAAGCCATGCAATTAAATAATGGATTTAAGTTATCTCGTTCGAGGATAATAGCAGACTGTGGTGTGTATGTGTTTTTATGATAATAACTAAATGTTTTGTCGTACAGGTGATACTTCTGGCTGGGTATAAACTGTTGTATCATATGTTTATTGCCGGCCATGTGCGAACTCATATGCAGCAGGGTGACAAATCCAGATTGGACGAGCCATAATAGAATTGCTAAAGCTGCTAACCAATGCTTTTGTTCCTTATATAGTGAAACGAAAAGAAATCCTATTAGGGCCATTAAAAACGCTCCTGGTACAGCAGGTAACGATTTAACGTTAATGGATTGGTCTGGTGGTGAACCTATTAAACCAGCAGGTAAATTTAGGAATTCATCGCTAATATCAAACGGATGGAGATGGTAGGAATTATTAATTTGGCTTGTTTTGAATACGGAGATAATGTGAGCATCTTCAGAGGGAACTAAAGCTTGCGCAGTGAACTTCTCATTACAGGTGTTCACCGTTGGTGTAGCGTTTACTGTCGTCGCTACAAGAAGTGACAATAATATTATCAATCCTTTATTTTTTTTGCCTGATAGCATTTCCCCGCCTCCTTACGGAGCATACTTATATCAAGCCTTTTAACTTATGGGCCACCCTCACACGCACTACTGTAGATGGCCTCCTCTGTTACGAAATCAAAGCGACCATATGTATCAACTCACAAATTACATGTCAAGAAAAATTATAGAAAATTACAAAATCTATAAAAATATTTATGCTTTTTTGGGACTTTGTTTATAGGAAAGGATTGATTCAGGGCATAAGTAGCCCGTTAGGTATAATCCATTAGCAGTAGAGTAATGCCGGCTCTTAATTTTCAGCTACTACTTGAGATATGAGTATTAGAGGCAAAAATGGTGAGTTCTAATAGGCAGGATATTTTGGGACAGCCAAGAAGATACTTTTTGGTATCCTCTCGCTGTGTATAATTTCTTTTGAAGTTTGGTTTGCTGTTATTTATAGTTGAAATTATCTATGGTAGATTCACCAAAGAAATTGCTTATATCATCCATAAATTTTAATAGCATTGTGATTTTATTCCTTGAGCGGGTCTTACCAAAAATGCTTCTTAAATGTGTTTTCACGGTACCAGATTTGACTTTTAGTGTTTTCGCCATATCACCATTAGTGAATCCCTGGCAAACAAGTTTGGCAACCTGAAGCTCTCTTGGGCTCATATGATACCGCCTTTGGATATACAGCCATTGTTTTTCATCAAGAAGAGTGATGTCAGGCTGTTTATAAAAAGTGCTACCGAAAGAGATATTTTGCATTTTTTCTTTTCCTACCGACTGAGAGGGTGAAGACATATTAACCTCCTTGTGATAATTCGTTAATTAGGTGTTGCACCTCGGCCAAATCCGTCCTTGATAGGCCGCCGATTCTTTTCTCTAATTCCAAAACTTGGTTTAAGTGTTCAATAGCCATATCTGTTTGTCCCAGCTTAGCGTAGGCTCTTCCCAGGTGAAATTGTGAAGCGACATATGGTGGCGTTGAACTCGAATACAACTTGATACAAGTATTAAAATCCTGGATGGCTTTGTTAAATTCGCCCAGGCGGTAATATGCAACACCGCGAGTGTCTATAAGGTCAATATAACGCGGTGCTAACTTTAATCCTTTCTTAGCCAATTCGAGCGCCTGCTGATGTTTGCCTTGCTTTTCACAGAATATCCACGCCAGATTATTGATTGCGATTAGATTATCAGGCTCAATCATGAGAACCTTTTGATAAAGTGCGGTTGACTCATCAGCCCTGTCGTTAATTTGTAGCAGAACAGCGAGTGTAACCATAGCTTCGGTATAATCAGGCTCATTTTTCAATACCGTTCTGAGGATTTCTTCAGTTGATTTTTGGGCTTGGTTGTTCTCTGTTGCTATTAAATCCCTGGCGATAGTTACGGGGGTGTGCTTATCCTCGGGATGCTTTAGATACCATTCGAGGACCTTTTGGCTTAGCTTAGTCCAATGCTCGTCATCTTTAAGCAATTTAGCCTGGGCTAACAAGGGCCTCGGGTCATTGGGTTCAGACAAAAACAGAGAGTCAAATTCCTTTTGAGCTTCTTTCTTGTTACCATTTTTATGCAGAGCAACAGCAAAAGCAATGTTTAAGCTTCGCTTATCGGAAGTTCCTCTATCTAATTGTGTTTTAATGAGATTTACGGCTTTTTGTGGTTGGTCTGCAGCCAAGTATGTGTTGGCTAAATTTACAATAATATCAACATCTTCTGGGTCAATTTCTCTTAATGCTTTTAGAGTTGGGATAGCCAGTGCAGGTAATTTTTCTGCCTCCGACCGTGCCTTTAACAAGAGCAGTGTTTTGTCATTCGGCCGATGTACAAGGCCTCGTAAAGCGATATCTATAGCTTTAGATGATTCACCTTGCCTAAAGGCGATTTCGGATAAGAGCGCCCAAGCATCAGTAACTTCAGGCCCCTCTTCGGTTATCTTTTGGAGAATCTGCTGAGCATTTTCGATTGCTGGAGCCGTTCCTTCGGCAAGCAACGAACGTGCTTTGAACAGCCGTAATTCAATATCATCAGGATTTGATTCTAAAGCATCGTTAAGAATAGTTCTTCCCTGGCGAATGATGTTTGGATTGTCGGATGCCAAGTACAGCGAAATAGCGAGTTTTTGAATTTGGACATTACTTGATGCCAGGGATAGCGCTTGTTGTATATCGGCAATCGCCTGGTCTGGCTGGCCTATGGAGCGGTAGAACTGACTCCGGGCCACCCACACTTCAATGTTGTTAGGTTCGATAGCTGTGGCGAGCTCAAGGTCTTCTATTGCTTTATTGCTTTGCTGCAGCGTTGTATGTGTTCTTGCGCGGAGTATATAAGAGGAGGCATTCTCAAGGTTATTTACTATTTCATTGCATAATCTCAAGGCCTCTTCCGGTTTATCCTGGCGAATATTGAGCTGGATTTGTGCATAGGTTACGGGCAGCGAGTTAGGATCTTGAGACTTTAGTGTAGTCAGTAATTTTTCTGCCTCGGCAAAGTTGCCTTGTCGTATCTTAAGTAAAGCGAGGAAAAGTGAAGCAGCCTGGTTGTCAGGTTCATTGCTGATAAGGTCTTGTAAAATGTCTGAGGCCGAGCTTAACTGGCCGCGTCTAAGATAGCTTTGCAACTGCAGTTTTTGAAGTTCAGGGTGATATAGTTCTCTTTTAGAGACGCTGTTCAGGATTTCATCTGCTTTAACATATTCTTTTGCTTTGTATAATGCAGCAATGGTAGATATTATTATGCGGACATCGTCGGGTGAGCGATTTAAGGCGTTATGATATGTTGATATCGCCAGTTGTAACTCGCCGGAGCGCTCATAGCTTGAAGCGAGCAGCATTCGGCTTTCCTGGTCATCCGGGTCATCGAGTATATTTTCCTGCAGAAGTGAAATAATTTGGGGATAGCGGTTTTCGAAGTCATCGGAGATGAACCAAAGTCTTGCCTGTTCATATCGCCATTGCCAACCACTGTCGCCATCGAGAGATTTGATATCATTAACTATTTCCTGAGCTTTTTCAATGTTTTCGATAGCTTGCTTACATTTTAAGAGCCGTCGTTTAATAGGAATGTCATTGGGAAGTTTGCCGGTAAGGGAGGCAAGTAATTTATAAGCCTTTTCTTCTTTGCCCCACCGGCTGTATAAGTCGGCAAGCAGCAGGCATAGTTGTTGTTGGGAGACAGGTTCTTCGATGCGCTTCAAAGCGTCTTGAAGAATCTTTTCGCACTCTTCTGGCTTGTCTTGAAGAGCTAACAATAGCGCAAGGTGTCTTACCGGCCCGACTGCTTCAGGAAATTCTTTTATTGTGTCATTTAACTTTGATATTGCCTCATCAGTTTTTTCTTGAGCGGCAAGCAATTCTGCTTCTGCCAGAGCTATTCCTACTTGTGAGGGATGAGCTTTCTTAAGTTGAGTTAATAACATTTCAGCATTGGTAAAATTTCCCTGTTGTATTGCAAGTTGAAGCTGTAAGAGTTTGACTTTAAGAGCACCATTGTTAATATTTTGTAACTTCACCAACTGCCGTTCTATGTCCTCCAATCTCTGGGCATTTTCTTGTCCCGGAAATGATGAGTGTGCTGACAATAGCTGTATCTGAGCTTGTAAATATAATACAGCAGCATCGAGGCTGTCAGGAGAAATTTGGTTAGCTATACGAGCTTGTTCTGCTGCTTCGGCCCAGTTGTTAACCTGAGCTAAGAGTCTGGCTAAGGCCAAATGTCCTTCGAAGATATCAGGTCTTAGAGAAACTGAAATTCTTAATTGGCGGATCGCAGATTGTGTATTGCCTAAACGAGACAGAGTAGAAGCTATGGCTAACCGAATTTGTGAAGATTCATTACCCAATTCAATCGACCGGTTCCAACAATCTATGGCCTCGTAGAGTTGACCTTTTCTTTCGGCTATAAGGCCCTCCAGAAAGGCAGCAAGTGTCGGTGTGATGTTTTTTGAGCGTAGCATGGAAATACAGTCAGTAGCACGGTCAAGTTGGCCGCTGCTAATAAACAGTTCTGTGGCTGTAGGCATAAAATCCCAGGGTTGAGCAGAGAGCTCTTCTAATCCTGTTTCGGCTATATTTATCATCTTTTCCTTGGAATTTGACTTAAGTGCGAGTTGAGCCCATGTTTGCCAAAGTACCTGGTTTGCTGGTTCAGCAATTTGGACCGCAGCGAGGTGATGTTCTGCCTTATCAAGGGCGTTTGAGTTGATGAATTCCTTAGAAAGTCGTAAGCGTACGGCAGAGTCTGACAAATCCTGTTCTTCGGCTAACTCTAAGTCAGATAAGGCTTTAGGATTGTCTTCGCTTCTCAAATAGTAACCGGCACGGATTATGTAAGCCAGAGCAGCAGACGGATTATTCTTAACGGCTTGATTAAACCAGTAACCTGGTGGTTCCGAAAGAACTTCAGGACGTTGTTCTGTAAGTTGACCTAAAGTTTCGTAGGCTAATATATATTGAGGATTTTCTGAGCAGACGGTTTTCAATTCTGTTGTTGCTTCGCTGAACTTTCGTTGGCCAACCAGCGCCAATGCCAGCATTCTTCGAAGTTCTGGGTCCTGAATTGTTTCAAGGTGCCTTCTGGCAATTAACTCGGCTTCTCCTGGCATTCCCAATTGCACGTAATTTTTGACGAGTTTCAAAGCGGCTTCGGAGTTGCCTTTGTCTATCCGCAGAACTGTGCGCCAAGCGCTTTCTGCTTGTTTAATATTATTTAACTGAAGCGGCCTGATATTAAGCTGTGCATCAGCATATTTTAGCAGTGCCGGCACATCATCTCGGTTAATAGCGATATAACGGCCTAAATATTTTGCTGCTTCTTCCCAGCGATGCTCGTTATACGCCTTATTGCCGAGGATAAGTCCCACTTCCGCTCTGTTGCTCCTCTGCCATCTACGTAATCCAAAAGCGACTATGCTCAAGACAAACAGGCCGATAGCCAAAACAATTGCTAATTTCCAGTTAAAGTGTCTTTTAGTTGGCATCCGATTTCCCTTTCTCCTCCATAAGCGTTGAAGTTTTAGAATTGTTTAACAAAATTCCTGACCAATTTTGTAATTGTATGCCAGCATATCCATAAATCCATCCTTAGTGACAGATTTCTGACATACTTTGTGTCATAATAAATCCATTCCTGAAAATCCTTCATTGGTTGCCTGGTTCTACAAATCTGCCAAAGTCCCGTTATTCCTGGTTGAACTGACAGCCGTGCATCACGCCAGGATGGACACAATGTATTTTCCGATTCAGGAGATGGCCTTGGGCCGATAACGCTCATTTGACCAAGCAAGACATTAAAGAATTGGGGTATCTCGTCAATATAAGTGTCTCGCAAAAATCTACCGACAACGCTGATTCGCGGGTCATTATTCATTTTGAATTGTGGACCATCGACCTGACTGACACTCCTTAGTTTATCTTGAATTTTATCAGCCCCAACCTTCATGGTTCTGAACTTCATGCAAAGAAATTCTTTGCCATACCGTGCTTGCCGTTTATCCTTGAAGAACACCGGTCCCGGTGAACTTAATTTAATTGCTATAGCTATAAAGGGAATAATAGGCGCAAATAGAATTAGTACTATTATCGCAGCAATAATATCAGCAATTCGTTTGAAACAGCGTGCGTAGGAAAACATTGGCCAACTTTGAAAGGCACTATTGTTATCTTGCTGGTGATTAAAATTTGGTTCTGAGTAGCATATTTGCTTTGGACTATTGTTTTTGTGATTGTTGAGATGCTTCCATTTGCATTGTGCTTCTATTACAAAGCGGTTCTGGACGAGCTGATTCTCTGGCACACGAACGTTTGAAACAATGATTGATGATTTTATGATAGCGCCGGTTCCGATTTTAACGTTATCGCCAATAATGGCTGGTCCTATGACCATAGATTCCGGGTCGATACGAATATTTTTCCCTAATATCACCTTTCCAACTAATTTTGCATCTTTGGATATCGTATTTGAATTTTGTTTTTCGCCAAAAACAAATCGAGGCAAGTCATTTTTTGGGCTTAAATTGCGAATTTGAGCAAGCCTCATCCTGCAGAAGTTCTGCAATCCTTCTTCTGTTTCTAAATCTATTGCAATACCAGCAATGTTAATTGCCCATAGAGTCAGTGTATTTGACTGACACTTTTTGACGAAATCAGTAAAAGATTGGGGCAAAGAGTGCTCGTCTAAAACTTGGTTAAGAACATTGGTTTTAACAAAAAGGTGATGCGGCCAATCAGTGGGTAAAGGATGTGGTTCAGCGCAATCAGAGTATAAACGACGGAAGCCGGCCACTTTACCCTGGGTGTTCAAACGCATTTTTTCACGATATGCCAGTAATTCCGGCTCGGCATTAACCGCGATTATGTCTGCTTTAATGCAAGTTAATATTTCATTGATAAGTTTGCTGTTTATTTGGGTAGCAAAACGTCCATTAGAAACAATAAGCCATGAGTTTCGTTTGATTTTGCATAAAATTTCAGGGTGGATGGGTATATTTTTTGAGTAAGATATTATCCCTGAAGCCCTTGTTTGAATGTTAGTAATCCATTCTTCTGGGATGGCGAAAACAGTCTTGCCGTTGTGATTAAGTGATAAGCTTCTTCTTAATCCGTCAAGAACAACACCAGCTATGGGCTCGCTGGAAATGGCAAACCGAAGTAGGTTATTTTTGCCATTAGTTGTAGAATTCTTGTTTTTGTGTATGATTATTATATTCATTGGTTGTGATTGTTCGCATTATTTTGTCAGCTCTCCATAGGGAGAAGCAATTTAGTATTAACCCGCCTGTTGTTTTTCCTTGACTTGTTATTTTGGGTATAATAATTGTAACCATAGCGGTAGTAACTGTGTTCTGCTCGCACATTATTTAGAACGGTACCTAACAACCTGGTATTAATTTGTGCCAGCCGCATCTTTGCTTCTCTGAGGTCTATTGCAGTAGTATGCCCGGCAAAGCTGGTTAAAATAGCGGCATCTGCAATTTTGGACCACACCATAGCATCAGGAAAGGTCAGCATCGGAGGAGTATCGATAATTACGTGGTCATAGTTTTTACTGGCAAAATTTATGTACTGGGCAGTCAGAGGCGAAGCTATTAGTTCGTAAGCATCGGCTGTATTGCGAGAATCAGCTGCCAGAACATCCAGACCAATTAAATGCATAGAGCAGATAGCTTGGTCAGAATTTTTGCCGAAAAGCAAATCCTGAAGGCCTCTTGAGCCATTAGGAAGGTTCAAAAAGTGTGCAACATCGGGCTTTCTCAAATCGCCGTCTATTAGTAGAACCTTTTTTCCCGACTTGGACAAACTTATCGCTAAATTAATGGCGAAGGTAGTTTTGCCTTCTTGTGGGCCTGGGCTTGTAATTACCAGCTTCTTGGGCATTCCTCCGCCGTTAAGGAGCCCTAAGTTGGCGCGAATAGTTTGGAATTCTGTTGCTATCTGTCTTGATAGAAGAACTGGTTTGATGGTGTGTGAGCTGGTAGTAGTCCCGATTATTTTCATGCCGATGCGTTTAGCTACATCGTCAGGTGTTCGCAGGCTATGGTCTGCCTTGTCTCGAAGGTATGCTAACATCATACCACAAGCGAGCGCACCAAAGAATAAGGCTGCTGAATATTTTATTCTCTTATCGATAATTTCAGAGATGTCAGCGTAATATGCCACAGAGACTCTTGCAGGACGTTTTCGTTCCATTTCCAATTCTTGTATTCGCCGGCGGACTGTATCATACAATTCTTCGTCCAGTTGTAATTGAAACTGCAGATCCTGGATCTTCAGTTGCTTACGGCCGAGTTCGATTGTTTGTATATCTTCCTGAGCCAACACTTCTTTGAGGCGATTTTCGTACACTTTGTTTTGTTCCAGGTTGTTCTTGACATCGAGCAGTTTATCTTTGCCGACTTTTTTGATTTGTTCAGACACCATATCGTCAAAACTTTTAGCTATTTCCTGGCGTTTCTCTTCAAGGCGTGATTGGAAAGCAGCTAACAACTCCTGTTTTTGTTTAAGAGCCGGGTTTTCAGGCGCCAGTGTTTGTTTGGCAATAATTAGTTCCTGGTCCATTTGGACGATACTTCGGCTTAGTTCCAAGACTGTCGGGTCGGAATTAGTAAACTCATTGCGCATTCTCAGCAACTCTTCGGGTGCAATGGGCTGCTCTTTGGTCCGCTCCTGAAATTGTACCTGGGCTTCAAGGTTAATTCCCCATGCTTCTGTTTTAGTGAGTTCGGACAGCAGGGTAGTAACGCGTTGCAGCCTCATTTCTTGGCGTCTGTCAAGGTCTCTCGTTCCATACTCTTCTGCCAATTGGTGTATTGCCTGGTGCCGACTTTGCAATTTTTCAGTTAGCACTTTGCGTTCATTTTCCAGGAGAGTCAATTTTCGGTCCTGGTCTTTGGTGGAATTAGAAACCTCTATGGCCATATAGGCTTTAATAAAGGCGTCTACAATCTGCTTTGCTTCCTCTGGATTCGGGCTTTGCATATTTATTTTCATTAGCTCAGTTTGACGTGCAGGAGCGATGCTGATAAATTTAGCAGATATTGCCTGCTTTAATATGCTTGCCGGCTCATTGTCTATTTTAGTGTTCTTAAGTATTTGTTTTATTTTTGTTGTAATATTGGTTGGTTCATTTTCAAAAAAGGCCAGGTTTTTATCTGCCAAATCGTCTGCAACCCTCTGTACCACCGGGTTGCTTGTGATCATTTCTGCCTGGGTAAACATAAAGGTTTGATAGTTTGATATTTCTCCTCTATCTGCTTCACCGGTCAGGATGTTTGGTATGATGGGAGCGACCCTTATTGCGCCAGTTACACCGTATAGAGGTTGAATCAGAAGCCATATTGCGGGGATTCCGATTGCGCACATTACACAGAATATCAGTAGTGCAATGTACCAGCGGCGAAGGATGCCGGCCACGAGATTGGGTGTGGTTTCATTATCAGGTTCCGGAGATATTTCCAGGTTGACTGGATTAGCCGGTCCTCGTTCGATAACCTGGTCGAGATATCTTTCTATATTATTCATTTACCTGTTCTCCTTAACGTTATGGATTGAAGTTCTATTTACTTTCGTACAATTATTATCGCCTCATTTTTTATGGGAGGCGTCGTAAGTTTTTCTAAAAGCCAAAGCTCAATAACTACCACAGCAAGGGATAATGGCATCATTGCGTATCCACCAAAGTCATGAAATAATTTTTCCCAACGCTCGCCGTTTAGTACTGTAAAAGCGACCGCTGTTATTGTTAATCGAGTTGTGTTACAAAGCAAAGCGATAGGCAGGCTGGAGACCAGGATAATCAGCTTTTCCCACCATGCTCGTTTCACAAGCAGGACAACTAAGCCGCTAATCACGAAAAAAGCAGTGATCATTCTTAAACCGTTGCATGCCTCAGCAACTGCAACGCTTGATTGGCCAATATGGATAATGTTACCTTCCTGTATGGCTTCATAACCCATTGTCTCTAAGCAAAAGACGGCTGATGAGGTTGCGGAACGTTGTAGAGGAAGTGCTATAGCGGCCTGAACTCGGTTGGGCCAGGGCAGCATTAAGCATAGAAACAGCAGTACCATAGACACCTTTCGGAAAAACTGCCAGCCAAACAATAGCAATACCAATGCGGCAATACTCATAACAATGGACAATCTTTCCGCTGAGCCGAAGCTCAAGTATAAACCAAAGTAAAGTCTAATTCCCTGAGCTGTCAGAAAGACAAATAAACCCCATATAGAAGGCCTCATAGCGGCCTTAGAAATTTCATGACGTTTCGACCACAATATATAGACAGCCAGAAAAGGCACTAAAAGGCCTGATGAATATTCATCACTTCTTTGCCATATTCCCCAGAGGTGCGCAAGTCCGGCTCTATAAGACCAAAGGAAAGCAATTATAACAAGGCAGGTTGCAAGCCAGATTAGTATATTTGCTTTGTGCAATTGGACCCAGTTTGGTAACTTTTCGTTAATTTTATCGAGTTGTGCCTGCAAAGTATTCTTTAGTTTGCTTGCAGTATTTTTAGCAGTTTTTAACGAGCGATTGACAAGACTATTCAGCACCGTTTCTGATCTAAATGCTATGGACTTTGCTTCTACAACAGTATTAGATTTTAAAGCAGTTTTATAATCAATTACACATTGTTGGACTTCACAATTTGCGCCTACCTGTGCGCTGTCCCAGATTACACTGTTTGCCACAATACTGTTCTTACCGATACTGACCTCTCGCCCGATGATGGTTGGACCGAAAATAACCGCAGCATCTGAGACACAAGCACCATCCATAATGGCAACCGGTCCATAGATTTGAGCGCTTGAGTCAACCTTCGCGTTTGCTGCCATCCATAGGGTTTGTGAATCGGTTCTTTTGCAGAGTTTTAAATTCATAGTTGGCTTTGACGTATTTTCGAGATAGTTGGCAATGGCATACAAGTATTGTTGCCTATTTCGGAAATTTCCAACATGATTTGGTAATACTGCCGCATGGACAGTTTTTTCTAAGCGGAGCATTTCTGGAATTAAACCTTCCTTAATATCGAAGTATCCTTCTTTCGGAATATGTTCTAATATACTGCCTTCACAGACGTAGATGCCTGCCGGTTCACCCAGCGATTTACCATTTCTGTAATTGGGATTAAACATCACTGTCAAATCGGACTGTCCTTTGCGATGTGCGCTTATTAATGTGTCGATGCTGGGTGGGCTTACTATGCTTGCGGGTAATACTAAAATTAGCGCATCTGATTTATCACCGGAGGTATCGCGAATGCAGCCGGCAGTACCTGCCGGCAACTTTTCATTTAAAAATTTTATATCCAATCGTTTATCAATGTGGATTGATTCTTCAAGTAAAGAGCTGTCACCATTTGAGCAAATAGTTGCCTGCTTTATCCCTTGTTTAGCCAGATAGACCAGCAGACGTTCTAACGCCGGTTTTTCTAAAACCGGCCACAAAGCTGTTGGCAGACGTGTCGCCACAGGACAGCGTCCGAAATCCCTGCAGCCTGCAAGAATGACGGCTTTAATCTTTTGTTTTTTAACTGTTTGTTTTTCCATTAGTTATGTACGGCATTTGCGTTTGTAATTGCAAAACTATCTTTGACTTTACTTTAAATAATGGATAAAATTCGAATTCTTATGAATATGACTTTGCCTATGTGACAACGCACTCAGCATTTATACCCAGATTTCTAATAGCTTGTTGAATTTCAGAATAGTATATGGGATTCATAATGATGATTACATGAGGTTGATACACTTTAAGAAAGTCAGGAGCGGCGACTTTCTGTCCTGTACCGGCAATGAACTTGCCGTGTTTGCGTGAATTAATGTCAATAATGTATTCGATTTTCCGGTAAGAAATGCTCAGTTTATTTAGGAAAGTAACACCTTTAGAGCCTGCGCCCCAAATCACAACTCGGCTTTTTTCTTTTTCAAAGTACCGGAGCTTTTGCTGCCAAAGATCAACTTTTTTCTGATAGATGTTATAAAATTCTCTAATTAAGTTTTCGGTGTTGGGGCAGCGAAACTCACAATGGTATATAGAATTTGTATCAGTTGTCGTTGGTCGAGCCTCGATAGTAAGAAACTGGCCGTCATATTGCTCGGCTACTTCCATAGGTTCGAATCCTGCTTGTATAAAAAGGTTGGTCAACGACTCTGGAGTAAAATAGGAGCAATGCTCATAAATAATGTCCCATATTCCTGTATCTCTAAGGGTATATAGAGCATTTGGTACCTCAAAGTAAACTACACAGTCGTTTTGCTGGTCAATTGCGTTACGAATTTGCTTAAGAAATTCAAGCGGATTGTCAATGTGCTCCAGGACGTGCCGGCAGCAGAAAAAATCTGCCTCATATTCAGCGTGTGCTCTGGAATATGCTTCGGGAAAAATGGTAACTTTTGAATTTTCCGAATCAGCTTTGTTCTTCTGCGGTGTATAGCTGGGGTCAAAACCGATTCCGCGATTTCCGCCAACCTCGCAAAGCAAAGTGAGGAAGTCACCTTGCCCACAACCAATCTCAATAATATTTTTGTCACGCAGTTGATATCGGTCGATGAGCTGATTGGCTATTTTTTCTGTATATTTCCGGAAGCGAGGCGAGAAATGCAGAGAGTTTTCATAGGCTTGACAGTATTCCATAAGTTGAGGTTCAAAAGCCATGTTGTAAATCAATCCACACTTTTTACAATATATTAGCCTGATAGATGCGGTAGGAGCAGATATGGCTTCTTCCCTGCTGTCCCACAGAATGTTGCAGAAAACGGGCATTTTTTCGATATCGAAGAAAACTATCGCTTGCGAATGATTACAGAGGGGGCAATTTCGCTGTATTATGCAAGCTTTTTTATTTATGTTGCTGTTTGTTTTAACCAATATATTTCCTAAATCTTGCAAGGGTAAAGTCACTATACGGCAAGTAAATCTGCCTTGATGTTTAATCGGTCGAGTTCGTGTTGGATTTCCTGAAGATAGATTGGATTCATCACAATGATTTTGTCCGGGCGATACTGTGTCAAAAATTGGGGCGGGACAATTTCCTGGCCGGTGCCTGGCATGTATTTTCCGTGTTTATATGGATTAATGTCAACGACATATTCGATTTGTTCTGACAGTTTGAGGGTAGTGAGAAAAGCAACTCCTTTCGAGCCTGAACCCCAGATTACCACATTTTGGCCATCTTCACGGATTCGAGCGATGGTGTCCTGCCAATAGTTAATCCGGTCAGAACAGTTTTCCTTGAATTCTTTGTAGGCCTGGGTCAGCTGCTCTAAATCATCCTCTAACTCCAAACTGTTGGAGGTTGAGCCGTTGGCAGGATAAGCGGTGATTATGATGTATTGGTCGTCATAGTCCAAATAGAGCTCGTCAATCGTGAATCCTGAAGAGCGAAAGAGTCTTGCCAATGAGCCGGCGGTGAAATAGCTGCAGTGCTCATAATAGATGTCCCAAAAAGCTCCCTCGCGAAGCACACGCATAACATCAGGTAGCTCAAAAAACACAAGCGTGCCGGTACGGTTTCCAATTGCCTGTCGAAGGGTCTGCATAAATTCGAACGTAGGGGCAATGTGCTCGAGGGTATGACGGCAGCAAATAACATCGGCCTTTATGTAGGAATATTTTTTCGAGTAGAAGTCCTGAATGAATTCTATCTGAGATGTGGGGTCAGAAGGATTTCGCTCGGGGACGTAAGCGGGGTCAATACCAATTCCACGGTTGTTTCCCAGTTGGCACATCAAGGCAAGAAATTCTCCTTTACCGCAGCCGATTTCGAGAATCGTCTGATTATGAATATCATATTTGTCAATTAGTTTTTGGGCCAGTGACTTTGCAAAGGCATTAAAGCAGGTGGAGAAACCCTGGGTTTCTTCATATAGGGTTGAATAGTTATGAAATTCGGATTCAAAACACGTGTTGGTTATAAAACCGCAATTACGGCAGAATCCAAGCTGGAGATTTCCACAGGGATATTCTAAGGCTTTGTTTCTTTCGGGCATCAAGAGACAGCTGTGGACCGGGATATCGTCAACAGTATAAAAAATAGATATCCCTATTGAATTGCAGTTTGGGCAGCTACGGTTAAGCTGTTCAAAAGTATCAAAAGAAACGTTCATTGGTAACTTTATTGTTGCTTCACCCATATTAACTCCTAAACGATTATCGGCTTGGGATTAGGAATAATAAACTTGCCTCCCTTGGAGCGGAAATCAGCCTGCTGGGAAAGGATTTCATCTTTGAAATTCCATGGCAGAATCACGACATAATCGGGCATCTCTTCCGTGAGTTTGCCTGTGTCCCGAATAGGGATATGTACACCAGGCATATATTTGCCCTGTTTGTGAACATTGCGGTCGACCACAAAGTCAATCGTATCTGGTCCGGCGTCGATATAATTTAACATAATGGCTCCCTTGGCAGCAGCACCATAAGCAGCGATGCGTTTTCCATCATTTTTTAATTGAAAGAGCAAATTTCGCATCTCAGTACGGATGCTCTGAACCCTGGCGCCGAAGCTCTCATAGTAATGGTGTTTATCTACACCGAGCTTTTGCTCTTGAGATAAAAGCTTCTGCACTGAATCCTGCACATCTTCATATTGCTCCACGTACAATCGCAGTGAGCCGCCATGAATGGACAGTCGTTCGATATCATTTAAATACAGATTGTTTTGACGAAAAAGATGGTCCAGCGCCGTGACGGAGAAATAGCATAGATGTTCGTGATATATCGTATCGAATTCACAGTGGTCAACCAGGTCCTTTACATAAGGTACCTCGATGACAGCTACGCCATCTTCCTTTAGCAGTATATGGATTCCCTGTACAAAGTCGTTCGTGTCAGTCGCATGAGCTAAAACATTGTTTGCATGGATGACATCGGCTTTATATCCCTGCTCTACCAATTGTTGAGCAAGTTCTCGAGAGAAAAATGTGCAGAGTGTTGGGATATTACCTTTTTCTGCGACTTTTGCCGGCCCTTCAGCAGGGTCTATGCCGAGGCAGGGAATACCATGTTCGACATAATTTTTAAGTAGATAGCCATCGTTACTTGCCAGTTCGACCACAAAGCTGCCTGCATGGAGCTTGCGTTTTTCTATCAGAGACAGAACATTTTTGCGGGAATGTTCCAGAAGAGCATTGGAAAAGGATGAATAGTAGGGATAATCTTCGCAGAAAAGTTTCTGTGGAGGGACCGTTTCCAGTATTTGCACGAGCGAGCATTGTGGACAATAAGCCACTTCGAGTGGAAATTTACCTTCCGGCTCGGCAAGCTGGGCTTCGGTGAGCAACCCATCCGACAAAGGCATTATCCCAAGGTCTAAAATCCCCAATAAACCTTTTTCCTTACATAACCTGCAAAATGATTGCTGACATTTTTTTTCGAATTTATTGTTGTTTGAAAGCATAGGTATTACCTCCTCCTTATTTTTTATCAATTATTCTTAAGAAATTTCACGGTGATTTGAGACGCAAGGTTTTATCTAAAATTCCTTCTTTAAGAAGCATGCGGACATGCCCGATTCTTTGATACTTGGGACCCTCAAAATCTTCGAGAGTAACGCCGTATTTTTTGTATGCCTCATAAAGTTCCTTTGCTCCCTTACGTACGTTCCAGCGTGGCTGAAAATCATTTAGGGTTCTCGGGAGTTTATTACAATCGACACGGTAATTGCGTGTGTCCGGTGAAGCACCTTCGGCAAACGCAACCCGACAGTTGGGTACTGTTTCACCGACGATATTAGAAATGTTTCTTATTTGTAAGTTATCTTCGGTTACTCCAACATTGAAAGCCCCATTGTGAATGAGATGCCGAGGAGCACGCAGTACTACTATGAATGCCAGTGCTATATCCCTGATATGCACGATTGGCCGCCAGGGACTGCCATCGCTTTTCATCATAATTTCGCCGGTAGTGAAAGCCCACGCTACCAGATTGTTCAGAACCAGGTCGAAGCGAAGGCGTGGTGAGACTCCATAAGCTGTAGCGTTTCGCAGAAAGATGGGCGAAAAGTTATCATCTGCCAAAGCTGAAATATCACGCTCAGTCCAAACCTTTGACTTGCCGTACGGTGTTACCGGATTGAATGGTGCGTCCTCAGTTAGCATATCATCTCCTGCTGCTCCATAGCAACTGCACGAGGATGAAAAAACAAATCGTTTAATGCCTGCGGTCTTGGCTAACTTTGCCAATCGCACAGAGGCCTTATAGTTAATCTCGTATGTAAGCTCCGGATTAAGGTCCCCCAGGGGGTCGTTCGATAAAGCCGCTAAGTGACAAACTGCGTTAAAACCTTTAAGGTCATCTAATTCGACATCACGGATATCTTTTTTGATGTTGGGTACTTTGATTAGCCCGTCACCGAAGGTGCATCGGCGATAAAGGTCGCTGTCTAACCCGACTACCTCGTAGCCCTCAGATAAGAGCATAGGAGTCAGGACTGTACCAATATAGCCCAAATGGCCGGTAACCAATACTTTCATCTTACTCTCTCCTATATTTTCCAGGGCGCCTTGTTGGAATCCCACAGCTCATTTAGTAAATGTTTGTCGCGGAGTGTATCCATACACTGCCAAAAGCCGGTATGCTTATAAGCCATCAACTGGCCGTCTTTGGCCAACTGCTCCAGCGGTTCCTTTTCCCATTGTGTATGGTCGCCATCGATGTAATCGAAAACACCCGGCTCAAGGACAAAAAATGCTCCATTGATCCACCCTTCCTTTGTCTGGGGCTTCTCTGAAAACTCCAATACCCTGTCGCCATTGAGCTCGAGATGGCCAAAGCGTGCTGTTGGTCGAACGGCTGTCAACGTGGCCAGTTTGCCGTGCGATTTGTGAAATTTCAGGAGATCATTCAGATTTACGTTTGATACACCATCTCCCCAAGTCAGCATAAAAGTCCCGTTGTTCAGATAAGGTGCTAATCGCTTGATACGTCCGCCTGTGAGTGTGCTCATACCGGTATCTATTAGCTCGACAGTCCAATCCACCTTATTACCGTCATGGACTTTCACATCTCCATTGTTTAATTTAACTGTTAGATTGGAATTAAAGTGACAAAAATCAACCATGTACTTTTTAATGTATTCTCCCTTATAGCCAAGTGCGATGACGAACTTGCTATAGCCATAAAATGAGTAATACTTCATAATGTGCCAGAGAATCGGTTTGCCGCCTATCTCCACTATCGGCTTGGGCTTGATAGCTGTTTCTTCAGCAAGCCGAGTTCCTACGCCTCCTGCAAGAATTGCAACTTTCATAATTGTTCTCCCTTGCTTCTCCAAATATCTTTTGAATGGTATTGTCCCCAAATACCGCTTATATATCTCCGCCAACAGCAATGAGTGTCTCTGCCATAAATGTTACCCTCTGTTTGATTATATCACTACCAGAGAAACAGCGTTTAAGTTCCTGTGTAGTCAGAAGTCGGAGACCATCGTGTTTGATGCCGAACGTATATTTCTTGCGCACATGGTTATAACTAATAATCCTACCAGCCCAAAGATAACCATAACGAGGAAGCCAGGTAACGAATGGCAATCGAATATGAAATTCAAATGGGTACCACCGATTCGGTGTTGTCACAAACCATCGTTTGCCTACTCGCATAATCTCTGTAGCCATTTTCTTCTGGTTTTCAAAATCTCCAACATGCTCAATAACCGCATTGCTGTAGACAATATCGAAATATTTATCCGGCCAAGGTAGTTTACAAGCATCGCTAACTCTTGCATCAATTTCAGGATAATGCTTTTTTATGCGAAAAACGTGTTCATAAGAGAGATTAACAGCAGTTATATTACTTTTCCAAGGGTACGAATCAATAAGCTGCAAGCCCCGATCTCCATTCGGATTAACTTCAGCTCCAACATCAAGCACTTTCACTTGTTTGGTTGGCTTCATAACTTTGTTAAATAGTTCCAACTTCCGTTTGCGGCTTATATATGATAGCTTTGTGAAAAGACTCATTTTTCAAATTGCTCATTGGTTTTACTTAGCGACCCTAGGAAGCGGGCTACTCTATCTGCGACCAGATTTGCTTCTGACTGCTTTTGTTGGGGCACGAAAGATTTCAGTTCCTCAAGCTTCTTAGGCAACTCGTGCTCTTTGTATGCCACTAGTATAAGGCCGAGTTCCTCAAATTTTCTCGCAATTGCAACTTGATGGTTGTTGACTACTTCGCCGTGTTGCTTAAGCCGAGGCATAGCAAGCAGAGGCTTGTGATGACTCAAGGCCATCGTAATACTTCCGATTCCAGCATGACTTATTATTCCGGATGCTTCTTTGACGTGCTTGATAAATACATGCTGTTCTAAGAAAGGTACTGCATGAAAATTCCGAGGCTTATAAGAACTTTTCCCAATTTGTGCAAATATCTCTTCTACAAGTCCATTTTGACCAACGAACTCATCTACATGTTTTACTAAACGGTCAAACGGAAACTGTGTCCCCACGGTAAGCAAAATCATATCAATGCACCTACGTATTCTACATTATTATATTGTTTGGTAAGTTCGGCCCACTGAACCAGGAATAAATCTGCGATATACCTGACTAATCTGCCAGAAAGAGAGAGTTTTTGGGTATTTGTAATGCTGTCAATCCATACAACTTTTGCACGAGTGAGCTTGCCCAGAAAACATATGATGCATCCTACAGATGCGCCTGTACTGATAATCACATCAGGTTTTTCGCGTAAGACTATTTTTACACACCTTGCTAAAACTTTAAGTACCCGTACAGGATGTTCCCGATTGCTCTCGCCGACAATATAGACACTGCCCTGTTCTCTAAGTCTTTTTTTAACGACGTCTGAAGTTGTTACCCAGAAGATATCGTGCTTGTTCCAATTTTCCACTATCTTTAGCAGTTGACTTAAGTGGCCTCCTGCTGAAGCGGCCAGACAAACTTTCAACTTTTTACTGTTAGGTTTGCCGGTCACTTCACCTGTTAGAATGCTGGGCTCGTCAAAGAGGTTCTCCAGAACGAATTCTGCCTTGCTATCCCAGGTTTCTTGTTGAACCTTTTTTCTCCTGGCGATAACTCGTTCCGGATTATCTTCTTTTAACGCCGTTTCTATGCACCGAGCAAATTCTTCAGATGTTTTGGCAACATATACAACATCCAGATATTTTTTTAACTCTGGAAAAGGTGTACTTACTATGGGTTTTCCAAGAGCGAGGTATTCTTTGAGCTTTATTGGATTGCACGCTTCAATCCAATGATTCTGCCTCCATGGCATTATAGCTACATCAAAGCACTTGCCGTAATGTGGAATCTGCTCATAAGGTTTTTGTCCCAAAAACCAAACATTTTTCCTTTTATTTAGATTTGTAATATCCGCCGAAGCTTTTCCAACAAAAACAAATGAAGTATGTGGGAGCAAATCAACAACTCTTTGTAATAACGCTATATCAGAAGTGTGTTCGTCAATACCCCCGAAAAAGCCCACAATTGGCCTCTTAATATTCTTCAAATCTATGGGTATTTCTTTTCTGTTTTCCGCTGCTGCAAACAGTTTGTAATCAACTCCGTGGTCCAAATAAATTGCCTTCTTGCAGTTTTTTGCCTCTTCCTTATACAAAAGACGGTTAGCAAATACTGTTAGATCAGCTTCTGCTTTCAGTCTCCTGTCATATTTACTGACAACTGTTGCATCGACATTGGGATACTCTTCAAATCGGTCTGTCCTTTGGTAGATTAGGCTATGCTTTTTTAGCTTTAGGGCAACATCGCATGCCGCTGGGCAGGCAACCCAGAGTATAGGTCTATTTATCCTTAGCTTACGTTTTACGAACCACAATTGTGCTTGTAACATTGCCGTATTCAGCGGTCTTAACCAGCCGATATGATGCACCGGTAAGGAAAATGGACTGTAAATCCAAAAACCCGCATCGCTCTTTTTCAAACCTGTGAAAATACTCTTGGTTTTGCGCACAAGCTTTTTAAAAAACATTTTGCCTTCGCCGACTTTCGGTTTCTGCATCACAATCGAGTTAACGTAAATGGAGGTTCCCATTTTGGCAAAGCGCCGCATCAATTGCATATCAACATGCCCGCGATTATGATACCACCAGTCTTCCCCACCAAAGCAAAGAATGTCTACTCTTTTCATATCCATTGCCATATCACTTCTTTATGCACAAGTTCTGGCCGCCGGTCAGGGCCTTAATTGCGCCTGTGACATACGCTCGAGCTTTCTGCAAGCAAGGGCTCCTATCGCTCTTTGCAAACAATGCTGCAACGAACCAGTATGGGATTCTTAAAAAGAAGAAAAATGAAACTAATAGGCACCCTAGGGTATATGCGAAACGGCTCTTGTGCTTTTTCAAAAAGAGCAATATGCTGCCGCGAAGCTGTAATGTCATCTCGGAGCTGGTTTGCCTACTGCTTGCCCCTCCCAAGTGAATTATCTCACCCACCGGTGCAAACATCACCTTCCACCCGGCCTGTTTGAAACGGTAGCACCAATCGGTTTCCTCCCCATACATAAAGAAGCTCTCATCCATTAAGCCCACTTCTCGAATTGCTTCTTGTCTGATGAGCATGAAACACCCAGTTACAACATCCACTTCTCTGGCATCGTTTCTGTTCCACCAAGTCATCCTTTCCCGGCCGAAAAGTTTACTTTTCGGAAACAGCTTGTACAAATAAGTGCTTGACAACAGCATATTGGCCACTGAGGGGAACATAAAGCATGTTAGTTGTAAGCTACTGTCTGGATTCAAAACGCGACAACCTAGTACAGCTGCTTCTGGATAGATGTCAGCAAAAGAAACCATTTTGGCAATGGCATTGTCCAGAACGACTGTGTCACTGTTAAGCAATATAACGTATCGTCCTTTTGCAATCTTTATCCCTTGATTGTTAGCTGCAGCAAAACCATAGTTTTCAGTATTTTCTATCAAAATCACTCCAAGGAAGTTTTTCTTGACCATTTCTGCCGAGCCATCGGTCGAGGCGTTGTCTATGACAATCAACTCGAGGTTAGACTTGCCTGTATGCTCATAGATGGATTGCAGACAATTACGCAGGAGATCGCGCGTGTTCCAATTTACGATAATTATAGAAACATCCATCTCTTAGTTCTTTAAACCTTACCAAATATACTCGCCAATACCTTCTCGGCCACCGTGGACCACGTAAATTGTTTAAGGATAAACTCCTTCGCCGCAATGCCCATCGCTCGAGCTTGCTGGGGTGATGATAGTATTTGCACAATAGCCTCGGCCACATCCTTAGGGCTATTGGCCACAAGAGAGCCGGTTATGCCGTCACGAATCGCCTCTGTCCGGCTGCCGTTGAGCAAAGATACAACCGGTGTCGAAGTTACTTGGGCTTCAAGCAGCACATTAGGAAATGGATCAAATTTTGGCAGGATACAAAAACAGTTGGCCTCCTGGTATAGCCGCTCAAGCTTAGCCTTTTCCGAAGCCACATTCTTGTTAAGTCGGCCGATAACGTTTACGCCAGACTCAGATATCTCAGGACTGCAACCAATTATATTTAGCATGGCATCGGGAATCTGGCCCCTTACAATGCGAAAAGCCTCCAGCAAAAGAGGTCCACCCTTACGCACCCAGTCAAAGCCAACAAAAAGTATTTTATGGCTTGTATACTTGTTAGCGGCAGGTGCTAACGGTAACATATTCGCACCGGCGCCGATTACTATCACCTTCTCAGAGGGCTGGCCATAATCATTGATTACACTTGACCGGGTCCACTCACAAAGAACAAATATTTTCCTGTAACTGTCAAACATCCGTCGCTGAATTTCATTGGCAATTCTGACCTCAGCGGTAGTAAGATCACGTATCTTGAATTGGCCAGCCTCGGCGGCCTGAGAAATAGTCGCGTCAGTAACACAATAAAATGCACGATTCGTATTGAGGGGATAGACATGTGTGCCAACCTGGAGAACAGGTATTTTCTCGTCAAATAGGGCCAGACGTTTTTGAAAACGCTGGGAGAATTTATGGACGGTTTCGGCCTTCCAGAGCCAATGAGCAGACAGATTGGACCTCTTGAAATGCCGCAAAGGTGCGAGATTCGCACATCCATCCAAAAAATCGTGAATTCTGATGCATCTAGTACTGATTGTTCCTAACAGAGTATCAATCTTCTGCATTGCCAAAAATAGATGACGACTATAGCCTGAAAAAGTCTTATAGGATATGGGGTCACCAAAAGCCGCGCCAATAACTTTACAGGTGGATTCGTTATAATTCATCTTTGTTTATTTGTAATGTCTCAAATATTTTGGAACTATATACATACACTTTCAGACGAATATTGCCACACGACTTAACAGTTAGCTTTTGTTTATTTTGCAACTTCTGTTAGTAAATCTTCCCACTGAGGCACCCTATTTTCTGGAGAAAACCACTTTGCTCGTTCGATACCAGATTTTGAAAATTTTTCTCGCAGACCGCGGTCCGAAAGTATTTTAGCCATCCCGTCTGCTAAGGCAGACACATCTTCAGGCGGCACCAAAATTCCACAGCCCCCTTCTGATAGCACTTCAGTAGGACCCCCACAAGCGGTTGCAACTACCGGCGTACCTAGTGCTAAGGCCTCGATAATAACACCTGATAATCCCTCGTAACGTGATGAAAGCACAAATGCAGTTGCATTCTTTACAAGTGGATAAGGGTTCAGAACATATCCCGGCATAAACACACTATCTCCAACCCCCAAGCGATTAGCCAAATCCCCTAATTCACATTGAAGCCGACCAGACCCAACGATCACCAAGCTATGGCTGATGCCTCTCTGCAAGGTTTTTGCGTGGGCCCTGATAAGGATATCAAATCCTTTTTCATTCATCATCCGACCCAAAGTAATTAACGTAGGCTTCTCAAGAATATCAACATACCACTGAGGAGGTTTTTCTCGTCCCTTCTTAATGATAGTATTAATCTCATAAGGATTATAAATAACCCTTATTTTTTCCTGTGGGATGGAGGTCACATTTGATACAGATTGAGCTACTGCGTGAGAAATACTAACGATGCGTGTTAGCCTTGGGTAAAGTAGCTTTACCACGTAACTGTGCCACCACTTCCATTCTTTTAACCATTTGTCAAGAGCCACCCGAACCCACCCGATAACCGGCCTTCTTGTTATAGCACCAGCTATATAAGCCAGATACGTTGGACGTAGCTCTAAAGCAGCGATAACAATGTCGCTTCTATGTGCCTCTATCACGGTCTTAGCGATGTAAAACGGTGTTAGGTATTTGCTGTACCTAAGGGATTTGTGAGCAAGTACTATCTTCACATGCGGCGGTACTTCAGAGAAGTAAACACCCGTATTTTCAAGCAGCAACAGTACAGGCTCAAATCTATTCCGGTCAAGGTGACGCAACAAATTAAGTGTGGTTCGCTCAGCTCCACCACCATTAAGATTCTGTAGAATAAAAAGAGTTCTGATTTTACGTTTATACATGTAGTCAACGGCCCAGACAGAAAAGATTTAAGCAGGGTAAATCCAGAGCCAAGATACCAAACCTAAGTCGCTCATAAATTGGCGTCACCTTATTTTATGGCACAATTCTAGCTCATCAACCTAACGATAAACACAGTAAGACCTTTATTATTTCTAACAGGCACAATTAATGCCATCTTTCCGCAAAGTAATAGGCCTCATATACTACCTCAATCAGTAGATA
>CAYSJK010000006.1:0-26600 GCA_964431375.1 uncultured Pirellulales bacterium | reverse complement strand
ACCATTGAGTAATTTTTCTCAAACCAGTGCAGAATCGGTAAATGCCATTTAATAAAATCGCCTATTTGCGAAAGCAGGTACGGCTTATCCGGCCGACGAGGCCGAAACTTAATGTAAATCGAAACAGGAACAACTATAAGGACTATAAGTGCGACTACTAACCCAAATAGCCCGCTATACTCGAAAGCAACAAAATCTGCAATCCCGCTTAAAAATCGAGTAGCAGCAGGAAGTTCTGCTCCTCCGGTCATTTCTGCTAAAACTTCAGTGAACATAGGAATAACCTTCCACATTAATACCAATGCTATAAAAAACATAAAGGTTATTAACAGCACCGGATAAAACGGATGAACCGGCCTGATTTTCCTTCTTTCATTGGCCCTGACCACCATATCGACTTCGAGCGCTTCCATTGCAAGTGGAAGCTGGTTAATCTTCTCCGCGGCAGCTATCATCGCCACTGCGTAACCCGGACATTTAGGATAGCCACGCTTAATTGACTCGCTTAATGAGTATCCCTGAACCAGCCATTTTTTTATTCTTTGTAGTATTTTTGAGCGATTATCTTTTCGTCCCCCTGCCGCTGTTTCCAGGGCCATTGATAACGGCAGATTCTGTCGCATACTCGAACCTATTGTCGAAAGAATATATGCAGCAATTGCATGACGTGATGTCAAACCATAGCTTATGATTGCGCCTATAAATAAAATAAAAAATCCGAATCCGATAGCACCCGATGGACCTAATACAAAGCCTGAAGTCACAATTAAAAGCAGAGCGAGAATACCTCTAAGCAGCCATTTCGCCCATAACTGAGGCCATTCTACGGTATCCGGCTCTCGCCTTGCCAATAACACAGCTACTAACGTAGCTATAAATATGATAACAGCTAATAATATCCCTTCCAATGACTCCCTTAAAACAGCATCGCAAGCTATCAGTGAACATACGACTGGCGATGTAATCAACGCAATACCCGGCTTCTTATAGCCAAGGATTACATAGAGTAACAAAATCAATATTGCTATAACTACAAACATACTCTCACCAATTACTATCCTCCAGACAAAGTCTGGACTATTGTTATCATCGGCAAAAACATCGCAAGGACAGCCAAAGCCACAAAACCTCCTACTGCGATTATCATAACAGGCAGCAAAACCGCCTGTAATCTCGCCTGGCCACATCGCGCCTGCTCAGCATACATCTGTCCGAGACTATAGAGATTATCCTGCAATTCGTTTCGCTGCGTTCCCAACTGGATGGAATACAAAAACAGCCGGGGTATCATTCTACAAAACTGCCCTGCCTCTAAAATATTCCCCCCCTGTTCAATCTGGCCGGCAAGAGCTTCACTTTCCAGCATTAGTTTGGCACTTCCTGCCGAACCTGAAGCCAATCTTATGCACGCCGGCATATCACAACCGGCTGCAACCATCATCGCCATCGCTTCGGCCATCCTGCCGAGCACGCTACTATGATAAACCCCCCCAATAACCGGTATTTTCAATAACAGTGATTCCCTGAATCTACATCCTGCTGCAAATCCGGAAAGCATCACAAAGACAACAATTATCGCCGCAATAATAACTCCTACTGTTATCCAAAAAGGAACTACATTTCTCGCAATACTGAAAAAGAACAAAGTCAAAGCAGGTAAAGGCATCCCCTCCGCCATATCCGAAAGTATCGTCACAAATTGCGGGATTATAATCAGAAATACCGCCGTTATAATAATAGCAGCCAGGGCCAGGATAACAGCAGGATAACACAGAGCTTCGAAAATTATTCTCCTGGTCTGATTGGCCAATTCCAGATGTCTGTTAAGACTGGTGAGCATCTCGCTCAATCTCCCCGTTTCTACTCCCGCCTTTAATATCCGGCCATAAAGAGGTGGAAAATGCTTCTGCCTTTTTTCAAACGCATCCTCGATGCTCACTCCTGCCTCAAGCTCTTCAGCAATAGCGTTGACGAGTTTACGCATCGACTTTGAGCTGACATCATTAGCCAGCTCCCGCAATCCCTTTTCCAAAGGAATCCCAGCTTTTGCTATGGAAGCTAATTGCTGATTAAAAAGCAAAAATTCGTTTCTGCCGATGGCCGTTTTGGGTTTTGCGGCTTTGGCCTTTTCAATAGAATTCACGGTAAGCTGCATCTGTCCGAGCAGCTCGCCCGCTTCGTCGAGCGAGCCCGCCTCAATCACACCTTTCATCAGCCGACCAGCCGATGTCAATGCACTATATTCAAACGTCGCCATTTTATGCTCCTCATTACGTTTCGAGTTTTATTCTTTCAAATTCAGATGCGTTAGAGTGTAAATGGACAACTGCAAAAAATAGAATAATAAAACAGATTAATGTATGTTTCATAACACAAATCTTTTTGTCATATATACAATTAAGCGACTCCACATACTTTGTTCAGCTCATCCTGTGTCGTGACACCCTCATCGACCAAACGCTGGCCATCGGCAAGTATATTTGTATGGCCTCTGCTCATTAATAATGCTTCAAGCTCTTCAAGGTCGGCTTTGGCCAGGATTGCCTTTCGCAAATGACCATCCAACTTAACCATTTCCGCCATCAGCACTCTGCCTTTATAGCCGGTATTAAAACAGTCCTCACACCCAACCGCTTCAAACAAGTCCTTTCTCTCGACCTTTCTCCTACATTTGGTACAAAGTTTCCTGATAAGCCGCTGGTTCAAAACTGCTGAAACACTTGATGTTACCTGGTACGGCTCAATGCCCATCTCTAATAGTCGCAAAAGTGCCCCTGCTGGCGTACCGCTGTGCATCGTGCTCATTAGCAGATGCCCTGTCAGCCCTGCTTCGATGGCTATCCTGGCGGTTTCAGCGTCTCGAATTTCTCCAATCATCAAAACCTGCGGGTCCTGCCTTAACAGCGACCTTAGTGCCGTCGGAAATGTCATCTGGCCGTGGGGTGTAATCTGAACTTGTGTAGCCCCCTCAATCCTGATTTCCACAGGGTCTTCAAGGGTTACAACGCTCTTACCGGGAAAGCTTTTCAGAATATGCCTTAAAACCGCTGCAAGAGTGGTACTTTTTCCACTGCCTGCCGGACCAGTCAGGAGCAGGACACCCTGGTTTCCGGCAGCAATTGTTTTCAACGCTATGTAGATTTGCTTTGAAAAACCTAACTGCTCCAGCTCCATAAGCTCAATATTGCTGTAAAACAATCTTATAACTGCCCGCTGGCCATAAATTGTCGGAAAAACCGCCAGCCGCTGGTCAATAATCCTGTCATCCTGGTCCTTGCCAATTTCAATCCGGCCTTCCTGGGGTATATCGTTACGGTAGGTCAGAAGCCCCCCCAATACCTTCAGCCGTGCAATCACATTGTTGGATATGGACTTAGGCAGTTTTTCGATAATACTTAAAACACCATCGAGCCGAAATTTTACGACTAATTCTGCCCCTGTAGGCTCGAAATGAACATCACTTGCACCAAATTTTACGGCTATTCTGAGCAAATCATCCACCAAAGACACCACATCCTGGGCATCTCTCTTTTGCTCGTAAGTGCCGTTATTGCAATTACTTACACCCATAGTATTATCTTAATCATTGACAAATCTCTTATTTTCCATCCAACACTATCCGCTAAATAAGACGCAAAAGCAACACTGAACGTTACCTAAAAAAACAAAGTTTTTTCAACATTATTACGGATTTTTTGTTAACATATTATTAGCGGCTGCGTCTTAAAATATAGAAATACAAGACAATAGAAATGAGAATCTATGCTCGGTAAGGCATCCAGTTTTGAACTAATTTGGGATTTTGCCGTCTCTGAGGCAGTTGACGATAGCCAGCGATGGGTATTGTCTGCAATGCAGAGGCACGGTCAGGGATTAGTAACTATGCTCTGGAGAATACTGGGTAATGAACAAGATGTTTGTGACGCATACCAGAATACATTTTTGCAACTTGTACACAACGAAACAAGGCAAAAACCTGAGCATATAAAGGCGTATATATTCCGCACAGCAAGCAATGTAGCGATATCTATGTTAAGGCATAAAAACGCTGAAAGAAAAAGGTTGTCCAATGCCGTTGTTACCAACAATGACACATACTCACCCCCAAATGAGCTCGACTCTAAATATCTGCAACAAAGCTTAAGATGCTGCATTGCCGAATTACCCGAGTATCTAAGAAACGTTATTACGCTGCGCGACCTGGCGGAATTGTCCTATACTCAGATAGGAAGGATATTGGGCATTTCACCGGCAACTGCAAGGGTATATAGATGCAAAGCAATACAACTATTAGCTGTATGGATGAGCAGAGAAAAACAGGAAAGACAATGAAAACTATAAATTCTAATAACAGGTGCAAACAAATCAGGGCCTGGCTGCATAGAGCGATAGGCAGTCGATTCAGTCTCAATGCAGACTGGGTACAAAACCATACCGCTAATTGTCCCAGATGTCAGCGGCGATTTGCTGCCATTGGCAAAGTCCATCTTGCGCTTTCAGCTATGAAATCTCAACCTCATAACCTCTATTTATTAATGCGTGCAAATACACAGACTATTAATGTCCTGAAACACAGTCTCCGCCAGGTGCCAAAAGCTCAGAAACTGAAAACGATGCTACCCGAACCAAAGCAACTGGAAAAGTGGAGCAAATATACCCGCTCAATAGCAAGTGTAGCTGCCTGCATCGCAATCCTGGTCCTTATGAAAGTCGGGATTTTTTCCTCTATGGATAAATTTCAAACAAAAGGCCAAAAAATCATCAAGCAGTATTACGCTGGTCATGTGGGCAATGACCTGGCAAATGAGCTCTTCCAGAAAGACACAGGGAAATCGCAGTCCACAAATCATCGCGGTGTTATGTCCGTTTAGTTAAGGTCACATCAAATAATTCCGATTATAATTTCGGCACGGTAAACATAATAGATTGATTCCATTTTGCAGAACTCCCATTCCGGGTTTATCACAAGATGGAAATTTTATCTTAATAGGTAGGCAGGGAATTCTATCGGACGCAAAAAACTGCTGTTTTTCTGTCGTTGGACGATTTGATTGGCTTGGTTTTATTATTTATATTTTATTTGACGCTTCACAGGGATTTTATGCGCCTGTTTCAATAGTTTATGAGGAGAAAGAACGAACAGCATTCAAGCTACTTTTGCTGGGAATAATCGGTAATAATTTTGTCCTGCACCAATTAAACGCCGGTCTTGCCGCCCTATCCGGGTATAGGCCGAGATTCTTCTTTGTAGGATAATTGATACAGGATTGGAGGTAATTGGCAAACTATGACACGGTTTTTGGGATTCGAATTTAAAGAGAATTGGTCCGGTCGTAATGAAATTAGCGAATATTCCGGTAATAACTGTACAGAGCAAATAAAAGGATTGTCAAACTTATATTGTCCCCAGGAGGAGAGTTCTGTTCATATAAGGGATATCGCTGATGTTCTTTACGAGATGGGGAAAATTACCGCTGACCAGCTATCAGAGATACGACAGAATCAGAAGAAAAATACCGGCTGCGATATCGCTCTGATAATCCAGCAGCTACAGTTGGCAGATGAACCTGACATCTCAATGGCCCGAGCGAATCTGTACGGTTTTGAGTTCCGTCAGGTTGACCCGCAGAACGTTGACAGCCAGGTCTTTGAAAAACTTGAGCTTAACTACATAAAAAGCAACCGCATTATGCCCATATCTATACATGACGAAACACTGACCGTAGCCACAAGCCGACCCGCCGACCTTTTCATCATAGAAGATGTGAAAAGACAAACCAGGATGAATGTTGAGGTAATCGTTTGTCTCGATGAAGACATAGACAAGGTCTGTGATACCTTCAAGGAGGACAAGGTGGACTATAACCTTGATGATATTATCAGCGATATGACCGAAGTCGAGGTTGTTCAGGACCAGCAGGAAGAATCCGAAGACCTCGAAAAAATGGCAGGTCAGTCGCCTGTCATTAAATTCGTCAATTATATCATCAGTAACGCCATACACGAAGGTGCCAGTGACATTCACATCGAGCCAAAGGAAAAGTTCATCAAACTAAGATACCGAATAGACGGCGTGCTCTTTGAGACGATGCAGGCACCGTTAAAAATGCACCCCGCGATTGTCTCACGTGTCAAGATTATGTCCAACCTCGATATCTCCGAAAGACGACTGCCTCAGGACGGAAAAATATCGGTCATTGTCGGCGGCAGAGAAATCGACCTGCGCGTCTCCACACTGCTGACAAATCACGGAGAAAAGGTCGTTATCCGCATTCTGGACAGTAAATCTACTATGAAAGACCTTGAGCAGCTGGGTATGGAGACGCAGATTATAACGGCTTTTCGTCAGCAGATAGCGCTGCCGAACGGGATTTTGCTTGTAACAGGACCGACCGGCTCCGGTAAAAGTACCACCCTCTACTCAGCCCTTTGCCAGATGGATGGTGAGAAACTGAACATTTCAACAGTTGAAGACCCGGTCGAGCTACAGATTGATTTTTGCAATCAGATACAGATTAACGAGAAGGTCGGACTGGATTTTGCCTCGGCGCTGCGGTCTTTGCTGCGTCAGGACCCGGATGTGATGATGATAGGTGAGATTCGAGATAACGAAACAGCCCGTATAGCGGTGCAGGCCGCCCTTACCGGCCATCTGGTGCTTTCGACACTACACACGAATGATGCAGCCAGCAGTATCACGAGATTAGTCAATATCGGTATTGATACGTACTTAATAGCAGCATCATTGAATGCCGTGCTTGCTCAGCGATTGGTCAGAAGGATATGTCCTAAGTGCAAAGAAATTTTCCAAATACCGGAGAATATGTGCAAGTTTGTGGAGCAGTTGGGCGTTCAGCCGGAACAGCTTTTTCATGGCGTCGGCTGCGATGATTGCAGGAACTCAGGTTACATAGGCAGAGTTGGTATTTATGAGCTGTTGGTTATCGATGATGTGTTCAGAGATGTGATTAATAAAGACCCATCTGTTGGTAATATGCGTCGTGTATTTCTCGAAAGTGGCCATCCGAGCTTATTTGATAACGGGATTATAAAGGTCAAGCAAGGCCTGACAACAATAGAAGAGGTTTTGCGAGTAACCGAAGTATATGGCCAGAGTGAAAAAGAAGCTTTCGTCGAAAATGTCGAATAGACAGACTTGAAAATTGATATGAGTCTTTAAAAATAAGATTTAGATTTAAAATTATGCTTAAAAAATCTGCCATTGCTGGTTTAGTGCTATTACTCGTCGGCGCTGTTGCGATTGAACGGGTTCAAAATAGGAAAAGAAAAGAACAGCAACAGCTTGACCTTTATAAGCTGAAATACGGCACAGAGACAGATGAGTATCTCAGGCAGTATAATAAATGGTTACAATTAACCGCCGAAGAGCGTGCCTTTGCCCCCTGGGGGCTGAATGAATCCGTCAAAACAAAAACAGAGGCGCAACTACAACAAGAGCAAAAAGAAAGACTCAAAGCTGACCTGGATAAACTGGCTGCCGGCGAAACGCAGACTCACCCCTTTGCCGATGTTCTTTATGGCAAGAACTGGCAAAACGAGATAAAAAAATACAAATCACAAAAAGAGCTAAGGGAGTCTATTATGACCGCCTCCATAGTGTGTACATCTACCGGAACTGTGGTCTTCACCTGGTGCATTTTACTGTGGTTAGCAAGGCTCTTTATCAAGGGTTTATATCATTTGAAGCGTCTTCAAGCGTTCTTTGCCGTGCTGGACAAACCTTTTACAAAGCTTTTCGCCAGCTTTCTCAAAAACCAAGGACATACCACAAGCAAAAAACTCATCAAAGCCAATGCAGAAAAGGCCAAAAAAAATCCAGAGCAAAAACAAAAATCCTACGAATTCAAAAGTCAAACTGAAAAACACTCAGCAGCACTTATGAATTTATCCTGGCAGAATTCTGACCTCGCTCGGTCCAGTAACAATCATAGACATAGTGCCAAATACAGAAAAAAACAGCAGGCAGCAAAGTCATCAGAAACCGCTAAGAAAATTGCTGTATCTCTATCCGATGAAAAAACGACTGAACCTGAACAGCATTTAATAACAGCAACAAAAGAAACGAATACCTTGTTGAACTCCGGCAAAAATACTCTCAAGCTCGAAGAATCTCTTAAAACCCAAGCTGAAAACCTGGAAAAACAGATAGCAGAGTTTAAGCAAATGGCCAAAACTGTACAGCATACCGCCCTGGAACACTCTAAGCCGCTCAATAACGCCATCAAAGAACTTACCCAACAAGTCTCAGCTATTCGTGAATACGCTGCCCATCAGCAAGACAGAGTCGAAAAGCTTCAGGATGGATATGACTGGAACATAATCAAAGCTTTTTGCCTGAGAGTTATCCGCTGCGTTGACAATCTTGAAAACCGCATTAGTCAGCAATCCGAAGAAAATGTTGATACAACAAACCTTGAAGAGGTAAGAGACGAGCTACTTTTTGCTCTGGAGTCCAGTGGCGTGGAAAAATATGAACCGGAAATAAATAGTGATTATCGCGGCCAGGAAAAGTTTGCCGAGGCCGTTAAAGATACGCAGCACTGTGACAATCCGAAGCAAGCAGGAAAAATTGCAAAGGTCATCAAACCAGGTTACCAATACTTTATTAATGAGGATAATGTAAAAATAGTACGTACAGCTCAAGTAAAACTATTCGGCTGATTAGTAATATCTGAATCGAGAAACAAGCCGCAAAACAAGAGGTGAAAAATGACTAACATAGTCGGTATAGATCTTGGAACAACTTTTTCGGCATTAGCAATACTCAACTCCATCGGCAAGCCCGAGATAGTTCCAAATGCTGACGGTGAGAGACTTACGCCCTCTGCGATTTTCTTCGATGAAGAGAATCCTGATATAATTCGGGTAGGCGTTGAAGCAATTAATTCACGGCACATAAATGCTCAAAGGTCTGTTCGCTGGATAAAGAGGCAAATGGGGGACCCAAATTATCGCAAGAATATTGATGGCAGGGACTGGACAGCCGTGGAATTATCCGCTTTGGTCATGAAAAAACTCAAACAGGAATGCTCTACCGAGCATGGTGAAATCCACGATGCCGTTATTTCTGTTCCTGCTCACTTTGATGAAGTCTGCCGAAAAGCAACAATGGATGCAGGGTCTCTGGCAGGACTTAATGTAATTGGAATTGTCAACGAACCTGTAGCTGCTGCCCTGTATTACGCCACTACGCAAAAGGTCTCAGGAAAAGTACTTGTGTACGACCTTGGCGGAGGAACTTTCGACGTAACCATAATGGAAGTCAAAGGAACCCAGATTGATATTATCTGTTCACAGGGCGACCATGCACTCGGCGGCATCGACTTCGACCAGCAAATACTTCAGATACTTCAACAAAACTACAAAGACAAATTCGGTACTGAACTAATTAATTCCGACGAAGACAGGGCAAAGTACGAAGATGAAGCAGAGGATATTAAAAAGGCACTGTCACGGCGTCCAACCGCCAAAAAAATGCTTTATGGTTCAGCTGGCAGTATGAGAGTGGAAATCACCCGCCAGTCTTTTGAACAAGCTATATCTTCATTGATATCTCGCACTGATATTCTGTTGGAAGTGGCCCTCGAAGAGGCGGGCATCAAACCTTCCGACATTAATAAGGTACTTTTGGTAGGCGGAAGTACTCGAATACCATCAGTCCAGCAACGACTTGAAAAAATGTTTGGATTTGCGCCCGAAACAACGGTTAACGTAGATGAGTGTGTTGCTCTCGGTTCTGCATTGCACGCCGGATTGACAATGCTCAGAGAAAAACCAAATGAGGTACCAGCGGGCATCTCCAGCGGATTAAAAGATATTAACCTCACAGATGTCTGTAATCACAGCTACGGTACTATTTGCGCTCCTGTTGACAAGGAAACCGGCCGACGGATAATTGCCAATCGCATCATCTTAAAGAAAAACACGCCGTTGCCTTGTGAGGCATCACAAACGTTCTACACAATGACCGAGGGACAAACAGAGCTCGAAATAACCATAACTCAAGGGGAAGATACAACGCCTGAGTACATAAATAAAATTGCGACGCACAAATTCAAACTCCCTCCCGACAGACCCGCAGAATGTCCAATAAAGGTCACCTACAGCTACGATGTAAACCAAAGAATGCACTGTAAGTTCGAGGACCTCGAATCAGGCAAAGCCCTCGAAGTCGAATTTTGCTTAGACCAAAATAGTAAAATGTCAGAAAACAACGTAAAAGAAAAGAGCAACCAATTGGAGCCATTCAAAGTCCAATAGCAATATCTGCAGGGGAGCAAAAAGTGACAAGCTATTTGATTTACAGAAGTCTAATTAGCCCAATTAGAAACCTTTTTTTTTGGGTCTCTAACCTGTTTAATCATAACAAGCTGACAGATTCCCAAGCAAAAATCCTCAACGAACCTGTGGAGTCTCCAGCACAGCCTGACCTGCAAATCCTCAATTGTCGAGTTAAACTAACACAACAAGAAAAGGACAATGCTACTTCTGATTCTTTCGCCATAGAGATTTGCGGCTCAATCCACACTCCCAGCACCCAAAAACAGACAGATGCAACCTTGAAAATCTCGATTACGGACATAACAGATGTACCGCAAGAATCGAATACCAGCCACAATACTCTAACCAAACGAATTTATAGAACTTTCCTTAAGAAGCAACCGGCGCAAGACAACGCTAAGCCAATACAAAGCCGGGCCAAACAGTGGCAAATGCCGGACTCACACAAGTTTCTCTACAATACCGACCTCGGCAAGCTTCCTGAGCAGGTAACAATCCTGCCAGACTGGACCGCTGTCGCCAAACTACACCTTGATTGGCTAATATTTCCAAGAAAAGGAAATAGAAAACTACAGTTCAACACATCAATATCCTCTCGCCAGAGTGAACAGGAGCTTGCTTGTGCCACCTGTATATTCACTTACGAAAATCCCGAGTTTGGCTATATAGACCTGCAGGAAAACGTCCAGCGTACAAAAATCCTGACGGTCGCACTGGCTTTTGCTGTCAGTGCCTCAGATGAAAAACTATATAACGGCGAAATTGACCTTATAAAAAACTGGGCAAAAGACAACATTGATATAGCTGATGCTTCTAATAAAGCCAAACGTCACCTTGATAAAGCACTGAAGAAAACTGTTGCTTTTTTCCGCGATGGCAATCATCTTAACACTTATAAAATCTGCAAAGAAATTGTCCAAATTGCGCCACTCGCAGACCGCTATGATATTTTAGAGCTTTGTTTATATGTAGCACAAGCAAAGGGCTTTGCCAACGCTGAGGAGCTTGCTCTTTTGAAGGACCTGGCAACATGGCTTGAAGTTGATATGGATAGATTCCGTGAAATGTCCGAAAGAATTCTACCTGTCAATATGCACGAAGTCAAAGATGCAGAAGCCATTCTCGGCGTATCCTCTGATATGAGCAAAGAAAAGACCCGTCAGCAGCTTAATAAACTGTTCTGTAAATGGAATTCAAGGGTAACAAATCTCAATCCCGCAATTCGAGAACAAGCAGACCAAATGTTAAAACTCATCGCTGAAGCAAGAAGCCAATATATAGGATAACAGACCACGGTTTATCTGCTAATCCAAAAACTTCTTCAACACCGCCGCTGTGTGCATTGCCAGCAGCATCAGATAGTCCAAATCGCTAAGGCTGTAGTGCTTATGCACCATAGCGTTGTCCACGTATAACACACCATAACAGCCGCCTGGCCGGATAATGGGCGCTATCATAGCAGAACGTATTCTTTCCTTTTCTTCCAACCCAGCTGCAACGCGAGGCAAAACCATGGATTGACCTTTTACTATCGCCTGCTCAATCTTGTCCATAAGTTTGATTTCGCTTTGGTCCACTGCTTTTCCATCTCGTCTTTTACCTGCGTGATAGGTCATCGGGCCGGATGGCTGTTCTCTAAGAGCACACCAAACATGAAAGGCACTGAACTGTTTCAACATAGTATTCAATAAAGTCACTAGTAATTCTTCGAGACTACCTGCATCACAGATTGTCTCGGTTGCCTGCGAAAAGTCAGTTAATCTTCTGGCGGCTAAACGCATAGCAGGTGCGTGACTGGCATCCGGCTTTCTTACCACTGTTTCGTGCTGAGGTGTCGCTAATCCAGCTTCAACGTTAAAGCTCGTATCGGCCTCATGAAGCTCTTTCTCCGCTTTAACATCCTTTTCAGGATTGAACTCGATAATGCAATCAGCTATACGAATACAATCACCATCTTTAATTTCCGACTTATGAATTGCCTTATCGTTTAGATATGTTTTACTCGCCGAATCCAGGTCTTCTATCATCCACTTGTCTTCATCTGTACTAAGAATAACTGCATGCTGCCTTGAAACCATTCTGTCGGGCAGAAAAATATGACTGTCTGCCGCCCTACCGATGGAAATAGGTCCCTCGGTGAATTGGAACTCCTTGGTACTGCCATCCTTTTGTTTTAGAATCAAACGCATGGCTTTTCTCCTCTCTGGCTACGGCTTATCGCCTACGCCAAGACAAGGAAGGTTCCTATATTTAACTCGCGATATCCTAATTATCCAATATTTATCAGAACTTGTCAAGTATATCCTACTAAAATTTTAAGGTGGCAAGAAAACATTATATCGCCTCAGAGGAAGAATAGATGCATGGCTGAAAATTATAACAAAAATCCAAGAAAGGTATGAATACAGATACCTTGACTCAGGACTTCATTTTCGAACATTACAATCCGGCCATGTCCAAAACAGTCGAGATATGTCGTTCCCACCCCAAAGACATAATATGAATCCCCTCAGACAAATTCCTCAGCTCTTTAATCAGACGTGCAGAGATTTCCAGGCTTTTTTCGACTCTTTTTTCTTTCCCAACAGCTGCCAATTCATCAATAATCTCATCAGGAACATGAATTCCTGCGACATTTGCGTTCATAAATTTCGCCATCCCTGGAGATTTTAGAAACACGATTCCAGCCATAATCGGCACATTTAGATGCTTAACATTCTTCATAAAGTTGGCAAATTTATCCACCTCATAAACTGCCTGTGTCTGAAAGAACTCTGCTCCAGCTTCGACCTTCTTCTCCATTTTTATAATTTGTGGTTCTAACGGGTCCGCACCCGGATTGACCACCGCACCCAGACAAAATTCCGGCGGCTGACCTGTCAAATCATTACCCGCCATATCTTTACCATCCATTAATCCCTTAACCGCGCAAAGTAGCTGTACCGAATCCAAGTCAAACACAGGCATCGCCTCAGGGTGGTCCCCCAATTTCGTATGGTCTCCTGTAAGACACAAAAGATTCTCAATGCCTAAAACCGCGGCACTTAACACATCCGACTGCAAAGCCAGACGATTCCTGTCCCTGCAGGTTAACTGCATAACAGGCTCAAGGTTTCTATCTTTCAATAGGCGGCAGGTCGCCAACGAGCCGACTCTCATAACAGAACTTTGTAAATCAGTAACATTGAAAGCATCGACCTTATCCCGTAAAGGCCCCAGCTCCGTCTGCCGCGTCGCGGTTTGTGGCCTGTGATTCGCGGCTCAATCCACTATCCACGAGCCATGAGAAACAAATTCCCCAGCAGACGCCTGACAGCGATTAACTTCACGCCTGTCCTGCAGCAGCAATGATATCAGGGACACAATGACCCCAACCAAGCGTCATTAGATGAGCACCCTGGCAGCAATGTTTCATCTTGCGAATCAGTTCGCCGCAGATTTCTATAGAGACCTTTTGAAGGTCTTCTTTAGCAGTATCAGAAAGACGCTTGATTAAATCGTCGGGCACATAAACACCGGGTACAGAACGGTTCATATATTTGGCCATACCGACACTCTTGAGCATGACGATTCCGACCATAACAGGTACCTTTAGGTGCTCGATACGCCGCATAAACTTTTCAAAAACAGACGGTTCATAAACAGCCTGTGTCTGCACGAACTGAGCCCCCACCTCAACCTTTTTTCCCAGCTTAATAATTTGAAGCTCGACTTCATCGGCGCAAGGGGTGACACAGCAACCTTTAAATAACTTAGGTGCACCTTCGAGTCTATTGGGATTGCCCTTTATATCCCTGCCCAAGTCGGTTCCCGCCTCAAGTTTGACCATCGCCTGTAGAAGCCCCACCGAGTCAATATCAAACACCGGTTTGGCCTCAGGATGGTCACCCATTGCCACATGGTCGCCTGTAAGAGAAAGGACGTTTCGGATTCCCAGTGAGGCAGCAGAAAGCAGGTCCATCTGAAGAGCAATGCGGTTACGGTCACGACAGGTCATCTGAAAAATAGGCTCAATGCCACGATCCAGAAGCATCTTGGATACGGCCATCGAGCCAATGCGCATTACTGCCGTTTGCCCATCGGTAACATTCACCGCAGTTACCGAATTTTTGAGGCATTCTTCGGCCTCATGCAAACAGGTCTGAACGTTAGTACCTTTTGGTGGACCAATCTCACCAGTGAATACAAACCTGCCGGACTCAAATGCCCGTTGCAGGTTGCTTATGGGTTCGTTCATGCTTCTGACTCCTGTTCAGCCATTTCTTTAAGACTTAACCTTCGGACACCAGCACCGCGATCCTTTCTCCAGTCTCTGATTGGCTGGATACCGCGGAGCTCATCGACCTTGCCTCTTTCCGTCAGGCGTTTGTATATCAGGTGCCAGCCACAATCCATCTCATTTGAGACTTCGCATTTTCCATCGCGTGCTCCACCACACGGGCCGTTAATAAGGCTCTTAGAGCAACGAGCGATTGGACAAATGCCACCGGTAAGAGCCAGCACGCAGTTGCCACAACCGTGACAGTACTCCTCCCACAGACCTGAAGCGGTATTGGCACCATTGAACGTAGTATTCATAGCAGGTAAAAATGGTACATCGGGGTACAGTTGCGACATAAACTGCACTCCAACTCCACAGGCCATACTAAGTACACAGTCGTATTTTTCCGGACTTTCTTTGAGATTCTCAACAAATTCCCTATCGCATTGTCGAGTGATACAGTCATAATCAGCCGTCAGGTCCAGGTTCCTGTGCCGAGATGCCAGGCGCAGTTGTGAGGCCAGTTCCTCAGCCTGCCTTTCTCCGCCGGTCAGGCAGACAGTAACGCACCCGCCACATCCCAGCACCAGAACCTTTTTGTATGGATTGAGCATCTCAAGGATTTCATCAAACGGTTTCCTTTCAGCTACTATCATCGAAATCATCTCCTAAAAATCAGGATATAACTTTTTCAAGTTCTTGGACTGCCTGGCTTAAGGCTACACGGATTGACTCGGCACAGCCAGCAACCTCAAACATTTTTAGTCGCTGGCCATCAATACCGATTTCGCCCAGCATATTACACGCCTGATTTACACGCCTTCGAATACGCTTGGTCGCCTGAGGGTATCGCTCCGAATCTTCTTCGCAGGCAATAACGACAACCGCTTCAGCCCCAGCTTCAAAGGCATGCAGCAATTCAATCACGCTCAGACGAGCCATGCTCGGCAGGTAGAATTGCTTCAGGCCGACTTCGGCGAACCCAGCCGAGCCGGGAACAAACTCCTGCTGACCACACCACGCAGATGCCGGCGCTTTATATCCACAGATATAGGCAACCATCTTTATGTCGAGGTCCATACTCTCCAGTGCCTCTGCTGTGCTACACTTTAGTCCGTCTTTGTCCCAGCCCTTAGGAACTATGGCGTTGGCAGGGCATTGAGCTATGCACATACCGCACCCCTGGCATAAAGTCGAATCAATGCGAGCGACGTCAGTGACTTTGGGTATGTCGAACGGGCATACTCGAAGACAGGTAAGACATGCAGCACACTTATCCACCAGCACTTCTGCACCAGCTCCGCAGTTCATACATCTACGAGCTTCACAGGCGGCTGTATCCGGGTCGAGGGTATGTTCGAATTCATCGAAAGTTATCTTTCTTTTTTCCGGTTTTTCGGTCGGGATAGAAACTCTTTGAGTCTTGATGACCTTTTCAGCAGTGTCCGGCGCAATCTTATCTATCATGGGTGGCAGAGAATCGTCAATATATATCTTCTTGCCTCTTAGATACATATCAATTGCCTTTGCTGCCCGCTGGCCACTGGCACACGCCTCTACGACCGAGCCTGGAGGTATGACAATCTCGCCGCATGCGAATATGTTCGGCACATTTAACTGGTGGGTAGCGGCGTTGAATCGGAGTCGGCCCTGCTCATCAAGATTAAGACTGCTACCCTTCATAAAACCAAAGTCGGCCTCCTGGCCAATGGCAAAAATGATGGTGTTGCAGTCGATATTGATTATGTCCGCATCGTCATACCGGGGGTTGAACCGTTTGTCTTCGTCAAAAACACTAATGACCTTACGGGCTTTGACGCCCTTGATTTGGCCATTTTTGACCACAATCTCGACCGGGCCACGCCGGTGTATTACACCTATGCCTTCTTCTTTTGTTTGGGTGACTTCCCAGTCCCATGCGGGCATTTCTTGTTCATTTTCCAGACACATCATCCGGACTTTCTCGGCACCGATTCGTATCGCAACTCGTGCAGCGTCACATGCCACGTTACCGCCGCCAATAACCAGCACATCACTGCCGATATGAACCTCTTTTCCAAAAACTGTGTCTGTCAAAAACTTCATAACTGGGTGGACCTGCTTATGCTGCGAACCGGGTATCGGAAGCATCCGACTGTTAGATAGTCCAATCGCAACTAGTATTGCCTCGAACCCTTCAGCCCACAAATCGTCGATGGTTTTATCTTTTCCGATTTCAACTCCCGTCTGCAATTCGACTCCGTGAGCAAGAATCCAATCGACATCAACCTGGACAACGTGACGAGGCAGGCGATATTTTGGAATGGCCGTTGCTGAAATGCCGCCCGCCACTGAGAATTTTTCGAAGATTTTCGGGCGATAGCCAAGTTTTGCCAATTCAAGCGCTGCAGACATACCTGAAGGTCCAGCCCCAATAATAGCCACCTTGGCCAAGTCTTGAACTTGAGCTCTGCTAATGGTTGCTCCGCTCCCAACATACTCGGCTACAAAGCGCTTCACCTCTCGGATAGCCACCGGCTCGTCAACATCGTTGCGTCGGCAGTCTTGCTCACAAGGGTGATGGCAAATTCGGCCACAAACCGCAGCGAACGGCAGATTCCTACGTATGACGTCGATAGACTCCTTCCACCGGCCCTGACCAACAAGCTCCACATACGTTCTCACGTCAGCATGCACCGGACAGCCGTGGCGGCAGGGTGCCCACTCACGTTCCATTAACTCCATCGTAGAGCGAAGATTTACCACATCCCGAGATGTCAGATCACAACCCAGCATAAACCTATCTACCTATCAATATTTTGATTTCCGATGACCGGTCGCAAAAAATTCGCGGCCAAATCTATTTCAGAGCAGCTATCCTCTTGGCAGCCTCGACCGTGTTATAAAGCAGCATTGTTATCGTCATTGGCCCTACTCCCCCCGGAACCGGGGTAATAAAAGAGGCCTTTTCCTTCACTGCCTCAAAATCAACGTCGCCAACAAGGCGATAACCCTTCTTTTTTGTTGTGTCATCAACGCGGTTAATGCCTACATCAATTACCACCACACCTTCTTTTACCATATCCGCAGTGATTGTGTTCGGTCGATCAGCAGCAGCAATAAGAATATCCGCCCCTTTGGTGTGAAAAGCAAGGTTTTTTGTACGGGTATGGCAGACGGTAACGGTAGCGTTTCGGTTCGGCTGTTTTTGAATAAGCATACTTGCCAGGGGCTTGCCAACAATATCGCTTCTGCCGACAATTACGACCTCTGCTCCTTCAATAGTCACTCCGCTGCGAATCAATAGCTGTATAACACCATGTGGTGTACACGGCAGAAATGCCTTTTCTCCCACCACCATCCTGCCCACATTCATTGGATGAAATCCATCAACATCTTTATCAGGGTCGATTGCCAAAAGAATCTCAGCCTCATCAAGATGCTTAGGCAAGGGTAACTGGACTAAAATACCGTTGATTTTCGGGTCGTTATTCATTTTCTCAACCAGCGCCATCAAATCTTTCTGTGATGTTTCTGCTGGCAGACGGTTATCATCAGAGTAAATCCCTATCTCCTCACAAGTTCGCTCTTTGGCTGTAACATAATACTTTGAAGCGGGGTCATCGCCAACCAAAATAACTCCTAAAGCCGGCACAATACCTTTCTCTTTCAGTTTGGCAACCTCGGCTTTTAGTTCCGCCCGCATATCAGCGGCTACCTGTTTGCCATCTATTATTTGTGCTGTCACCTTTTTCTCCAATGTATTTCGCAATTAGATTCCCAAGAAGCGCCTCTCAAAAAAGACCCTGCACTTTTCCTGTATTCACATCAACATCAATACGTCGAAAGGCAGGATTCGATGCTGTTCCGGGCATTAGCTTAATGGCACCAGATACAGGCACGATAAAACCGGCACCTTTATAAACAAGAATATCGCGAATCGGAAGCTCCCAATTTTTGGGTCTGCCCTTTATATCCGGGTCGTGTGCTAAGCTAAGGTGAGTCTTCACCATACACGTACCCAATTCACTGGCCTGCGGGTCAGCTTCAAAGGCCTTCGCTTTTTCCAGTGCCTCATCAGTATATGTTACACCATCAGCTCCATATACTTGTTTAGCTATTATTTCAATTCTCTGTCTTAAAGGTGTATTCAAATCGTACAGGAACTTAAAGTCGTTCTTCTCATCACAGGCCTGAATTACTGCCTCTGCCAGCTCTATGGCACCATCACCACCTTTGAGCCAGTGCCCTGAAACCGCAGCCAAAGCCCCGTTTTGCTCAGCGATTTTGCGTACAAGCTCTATTTCAGCCTTGGTGTCAATATGAAAGCTGTTTATACAAACCACCGGCCGAACACCGCTCTTCTTGACGGTCTCGATATGGGCAACAAGGTTCTCGCAACCCTTTTCCACCAATTCAAGATTTTCGGTCGTATATTCATCAGCCAAAGGTATGCCGGGTTTAACTGTAGGACCGCCGCCGTGCATCTTCAGGGCACGAATAGTAGCTACAATAACTACTGCATTAGGTATCAGCCCGGACATACGACATTTTATGTTCCAGAATTTCTCAAAACCGATATCAGCTCCAAAACCACTTTCTGTTACATGATACTCACCCAATTTAGTCCCGAGCAAATCGGCAATAATGGAGCTCTGGCCGACAGCAATATTTGCAAATGGACCTGCATGTACGAATACGGGCTGGCCTTCAATGGTCTGCAATAAATTCGGATTTATCGCCTCCACCATCCAGGCAGTCATTGCACCATCTACTTCAAGGTCGGCAGTGGTAACCTCGTTGCCTTTTTTATCGTAAGCCACAACAATTCTGGCTATCCGCTCTCGTAGGTCCTTTAAATCCTTAGCAACGGCCAGAATGGCCATCACTTCACTGGATACGGTGATTTGAAATCCCGAATCCATCTCGTAGCCATCCATCTTTCCGCCTTGACCAATCCTGATGTTGCGAAGGGCTTGTGCGCAAAAATCCATCGCCCAAAGCATTTGAATCCTTTCAGGGTCGATATCGAGTCTTTTTAGACCACTTTTTGCAAGGCGAGCATCATCATAGTTTCTCTCGTGCTGCATACGCGAAGTCAGAGCTACCATTGCAAGATTATGAGCATTTGTGATGGAATCAATATCACCTGTAAGCCGGATAGAAAAAGGCGTCAGTGGAATGCACTGAGCAAGACCTCCACCTGCAGCAGAACCCTTGATATTAAAGGTAGGTCCGCCACTCGGCTGCCTTATCGCTCCGACCACACGCCTGCTCAGTTTGCCCAGCCCTTCTATCAGGCCGATGGCAGTGGTCGTTTTTCCCTCCCCTAAGGGAGTCGGCGTAATGGCGGTAACATTAATATACTTTGCCGTCGGGCCATCTTTCAGCCGCGCATAAGCCTTCCGATAATCTACTTTAGCCAACTTTCGGCCCATAGGTATCAACTCATCATCTTCCAAACCCATCTCACGAGCCAATTGGTTGATAGGTTTCGCAGTTTCCTCCGCTGCTTCCGCAATCTGCCAATCTTTTAACTTTGTAGGGTCAAGCCTCACTGGTAACTCCTTGTATCTTGTCTTCATATATTTATTTTCTCGTGACGCTTCACGCTTTATTCACAGCCGTGTAGACCTTCAAGAAGCTGTCTGAATATATTTGCTTGTTCATCAGCATTTCAGAGGTCGCCACAATATTAACCAGCTCCTTGTCGAACACATCGACAATTGCCGAATCCAGACCATGCGAAATTGCAATAGCAAGAAATACTCGATTTATTAAGCTTCTTTCAGTTGCTCCCTGAGAAATATTTGACAATCCCACTGTCATATGTGGAGCCGGGTCGCAAAGCATCCTTATCTGGTCTATTGCAGTCAGAACATTGGCAGGCTGAACCTGGGCATTTGGCACTTTGACCGGCAACACAATGGGGTCAATAAATAATCGCTGGGCGTCAAAGCCCAAATCCATCGCTTTGGACACAATTTCTGCAGCGATAGCTACACGCGTATCAACATCCTGAGGCACACCATTTTTGTCCATTGTAAGGGCAATAAGACTCGATTTAGGTCCCGCCTGGTTGGCCATTTCTATGTATTTATCCAGGACCTGCTCATCGCTTTTCTTATTCAGCGGCGTTGAATTTAGCAAAACACCATTATCAGCATTAATAACTTTCAGTCCCGCTTCAATGACGTTCGGTTTTTGAGAATCCAGGCACAAGGCTGTTGTGCAGGCCTCCTGTATTGTCTCAACCAGCCATTGCATCGTCCCTTCCTGGTCTGCAGCAGCGGTTCCTACATTCACATCCAGATAGCTAGCGCCTGCCTCGGTTTGCTTTTTAGCAAGTTCCTGGATGACCTGCTTATTTTTATCCGCGATGGCTTTTTTAACATCTGTAAACATTCCATTGATTCTTTCGCCAATTAGTATCATAACCATCTCCTTTTTAAATTTTCAGTTCCGGCAGAGAATTACCGCCATATCTGATTGATAAAGTTTTGAACGGTAGCAATCGCCTTTGGATGTCGCATACGAATTATATCTACTCCCGCCTGCAATAGACAAATAGCGGTAGCTGCCTCCCACATAGGCCCTCTATCAACATGTGAACCCCAACCAGGAGCATCAACAAGCTTGGCCTCTTTTGCTCGCCAGGATTCATAACCAACATCACAAATAGCCGGCATTGCCATCATCTTATCGCCACCAAGTGCCGCCAATCGCTGGCGCTCCTGAATCGAATAGGCATACTCTATTCCGTAACCCAATGCCCCTGTGGACTGAAACGTAATTATCCGTTCCAGTGGAAAGCCCATATCAGAAGCCAAAATATTGACCTGCTTGGCAATATTGATATCCAGAGGGGCCTCGGTAATAAGGTAATGACCATCCGCCAAAGCAATAGCGGTTAGCGCTTTATAATTATCCTCTGTAACCGTCCCGATAAGGCACTTTTCTCCTTTTGCGGCCTCACTTACCTTGGGCATAACCTGGTTATCTTTTTCGTCATTTCCACAGCCCCACAGCACAAGAGGAACACCAACTGCCTTCAACACCTCCTGAGTAACTTTGACAGCGTGGTCGGCATCATAATCTGCCTTGTCGGGATGAATGCCGTCGAATTTGATACATACTAAATCAGCCCCGAACTCCTCAACGCACTTTTTGGCCCAGTCGCCTGGACTGTCGAGCACATCTTTATAGCTTTCAGCCAGGACATCAGGCCAATCTTCCGGCTTACTGTCAAGAACGTCAATAGCAATAACCGGTTTTTCACTTTTCTCCTCTATCGAGCCGCCATAGACAACATTTCGTGCTCCACCTATCGTTACTGTTGAGGTTCGAGTGCCCCCTTCCTCTTTGGTCGCTCCAAGTGTAATTCTATTTACTGTGCCGGTAAAACCGTCGCTTATCTCAGGAACTGCCATTTGAAAACCTCCAAATTGCCTGTTAATTACTATTTATCCATTGTCATTTTGTTAAGATTCAGTTTATTTTCGAATATTTCCCGTACCGCCACAAATGCAGGATTATTTCCTTCAAAATCAAAAACTGTCTTACCCTGCATTGAAGCGTCGAATATCGACTTGTCATAAGGTACACTTCCCAGAGTTTGTACTTCTTCCAACTGTGGTTCGTCACCGGATTTGCCATCTACCTTATTCCATATAACTGCTGTTTCTTTTACTGATATAGGCAATTGTTTAGCAAGTTCGGAAATCCTTTTAACTGTAACCACTCCGAGAGAAGTTTGTTCTGCTATAATACATAGTAAATCAACGTTGTTAGTGGTTCTTCGGGACAGGTGTTCCATACCCGCCTCATTATCTATAATCACAAACTGATATTGAGAGCTTAATTTATCGAGAAATGTCCGCAGCATATTATTGACCGCACAGTAGCAGTCCGGCCCTTCAGGCCGGCCCATCGTAAGCAAATCAAATCCAGATGCCTCAGTAACTACCTGCTGGATGCCGTATTCAAACGAACGCACCCTGTCCATACCACCGCTACTGGGCGATTTCGAGCGTGTCTGTTCGCGAATCTCTGCAATAGTGCTGCCCGGCTCATTTCCCAGCTCTGCGCCCAGGCAGGAATTAGGGTCAGCATCCACTGCAAGTATGGCCCTGCCGGGGTACTCTTCCAGTAGAAACCTGATAAGCATAGCAGCTATTGTAGTCTTACCCGAGCCACCTTTTCCGCTTATTGCAATTGTTGTCGCCATATCTTTCATAAAATCCAAAATTCTAATATCGAAATCCTAAGCAAATCCAAAATTCAAATGTCAAATGTTCAAAATAACACGTTTTGAATTTTGTATCTTGGTCATTTAAATTTGTTTAGTGCTTCGAATTTCGTGCTTTTTCAAACTGCCAGCCACCGACGGAAACAGAGATAAATCCGTATGAGGCAGAAAACTTGCCCTGATAAATTCATCCATATATTTAGGGTAGCTCATCAAATCAAAGTAGGTCATACTTTCTGCTATTTCCTCCGCTGTTTCCAGTGCCTTTCGGCTCAGCAGAACTGTTTTTGCTCCTGCGATTGATGTGTTACCTACAAATTGAATCTTCTCCGGCGCCACATCCGGCAGCATCCCTATAGTAACGGCCTGCTGGACATTCAGAAAATTCCCGAATCCTCCGGCTAAATAAATCGCATCCAGGTCTTCTGCTTTTGTTTGCGTCGACTCCATAAGCACGCTAATAGCGGCAAAAACCCCCGCTTTGGAGCGAACCAAATTATCAATATCCGCCTGGGTAATTACTATCTCCTGGTGGCTGTCATCCGCGGCTACTATCTGAAACTGTTTACCTTCGTCACCTTCTGTCACTCTCGTCTGGCCGTTAGTTATAAACTTTCCTGTTCTGTCTATGATTCCATTCTTAAATAATTCAGCGAGTGTGTCTAAAAGCCCCGACCCACAAATCCCAACCGGATGCTTGTTACCGATAGTCTTAAACTCTACTGTCCCGTCGTCGAGAATGTCCAGTTTTTCAATAGCTCCCGCTCCTGCTCTCATACCATGCTTTACACCACTTCCTTCGAATGCAGGTCCTGCTGAGCTCGAGGCACAAACCAGCCAGTCGCGATTGCCGAGAACCACCTCGCCGTTAGTTCCGATATCAATAAAAAGTGAGATTCCCTTTTTTGTATAAATTCTCGTCGTCAGCACACCTGCTACTATGTCACTTCCGATATAGGCAGCTACACTGGGAAGACAATATAACAAACTTCGTTTATTAATCTGAATACCGACTTCCGCCGCCCTGATTGGCGGCACAAAACTGGCACTAGGCACATAAGGCTCTCTGCGTATACGTCTCGGGTCCAGATTCAGCAAAAAATGCACCATCGCCGTGTTGCCGGCACATATTACTGCGGTTATATCCTGTAAATCGATTTTTTGCCTCGATGCCAGAGTTACAATCAGGTCGTTTACATCGTGCACGATACGATTCTGCATCTCGTCAAAGGCATCATTTTCTTCCGCATAGATAATTCGGCGAATGTAGTCTTCACCGAAATTTATCTGGCTGTTATATGTAGCTTCGGTGTCTATTGTAGTAGCATTGGTCAGGTTGATAAGATGTGCTACTACGGTGGTTGTACCCAGGTCCACAGCAACAGCAAAATTAGTCTCACACCGCTTGCCAGGTTCAATTTCGATAACCTCCGTAGTTCCGCCACGACGACCTATTGTCGCCGCAACCCTGTAATTCGAACTGATAAGCATTTCCGGAAGCCCCTGCAAAATGCGAAAGCCCGTTTGCATTATAGGGGCGTCAATTTTTTCCCTTATAGCCAGATACAAACGCTCGTGGTCCGCAGTATGGTCCTGAATACTTGGCGGTGTCATTTCAAGACACAGTTTTTGAACCAACGGGTCATACTCGAATACTCCTGCTGCCGGCTCACCTCTCAACTCGCTGAATCTATGGGCGTCCGAGTCCATAAGTATTTGGCTTGTTTCCAGACTGTGGAACTTCGGAACAGTCACGGTCATATCGGAAAGCACCTTCGTCTGGCAGGCTAAAACAATATTTTCTCTTGTCTCATCGGGTGTAAGTAATGTGGTAGGTCTGCTTTCAAAATGGCCTTGGTCGATCATTACCTTGCATTTGCCGCAGTATCCGTCTCCGCCACAGATACTACTTAAATAAATACCTGCTTGATGAGCCGCTTTAAGCAGAATCGTTCCGCTGCGAACCTTTACCTTCAAGCCGCTCGGCTCAAAATGTACCGTGTATTCTTTGACTTTCGATTCTCGATTTTCGATTTTCGATTTTCCCTTTCTCAACTTTTCAACCGCTGAGACGACAGAAGTCAGAAATCAGAAGTCAGATTTCCCGTCCTCTGTCCTATTTCCAGACTTCCTGCAGAAATTTTGGTATCATCGAACTTTCTCTCGGGCCAACCATTACTTCCCAGTTGGTGGCTTCTTCGAGTTTGCCGCTCATCACCGCAACATAACCGGGAATTATTAATTTGCGGTGTTTAACCAGCTTGTCCACATTATTTTTAGCCATAGCTTCAGACACCTTTTTTTCGTTGAGTTTATCTCCCGAATAAGCCGTCAACACACTCGTACCTTCGGTATCGACTACAAGTATATAGCTTGGGACTCTGCTGGCCTCGACATCCGATTCCACCGTGTAATAAGTCAGTGAAAAGTTTGTTGTAAATAAAAACGGTGAATTTTCATCTGGTTCGCCGATAGGATAAACCTTCGGCTCTACCTGAACAGGTTTCTGTGGGTCGCTGAAAACATTCATAACAGCGGTCAGCATAGCCAAAAACACATATGGCTCGACAGTATCAACTACAACGATACTGGAGTACTTGCAAATCAAACTGATAGCAGTTGCAGCTTGCTGGTCGGCATCACCTTCCATAACAAATGATATAGTCGGATAACCCAAAGGCCTGAAGACCTTTTTCAGTAACAGAACACGCATCCTCGAAAGGTTATACAACTTCTGGCGCAAGTCAGGAGCATCAAGGTTTAACACAATATCTTCAACTCCCTGGGCCTTGATTTTCTCGCTCAAATCTGCAAGGGCCTCGATGGATTCAGCTTTTGCAACAAGTGGACAGCCGTTCTCCTTGGCGACTTTAGCCATCGCATCGGCTGTATCTGTTCCTGCCGATGCAAGAAGTGGAACAGCTTCCTTGGTTTTGGCGACCGCAGCGGCCATTGCCTCAGCCGAATCACTAACCAAAATAAGGGCAAGACTGGTGGCATTTTTCACCGTTTCAGCAACCCGGGCAAAAGTATCTGCCTGACCGCTATCATTAATAATCGCTATGGCCGAAACTGCTATCTTGGTTCCGACCCTCTCGAACTGTAGCGCATTGATAGATTCGATTCGTTTTGTTAAATCCTCACCTTTCAATTTGTCCGAGACACTTACTGCTATAACTGTAGGATTATGAAATTTCTCCTCGTGCCGGAATATTACCGTCTCTTGTCCAACCGCCACCTGATTATCACCGCTTCCAAACGTAACCTTGCACATCGGCGGAGCAGCCGCCGCTGCAAGCTTTTCTTTTGCCTCTTGCGAAACATCGGGACAGTCATCAAGTTTTGCACGTTTTTGTGCAAGGGCCATCGCAAAGGCCAGACAAGTCGGCATACCACACTTTTTGCAGTTGGTTTTCGGTAAGAGCTTGAAGATTTCCAATCCTGTCAGCGCCATAAAAACTTTCCTTTCTTTACTTCCAGTATATTCCAAATTTCATAATAGAACTCAGGTCCGTATCCATCCGTGTCAGTCAGCGTTCCCGTCAGTGTCAGTCCGTGTTTTAAAACATTGGCTCCATCGCAGCTACAGGATGGTTCGCTTTGGTAATAAACTCCAGAACCTCTTCCTCTGTGGTGGCTGTTTTCTCGTCTGCCATCTTGGCAAGAAATTCTTCTCCACCAACTTCAAGCTCCTCCGCTCTTTTGATAAAGACATCTTTAATCTCTTCTTTGAGCATAGTAGGCATCCAAACAATCCTTTTGATTCCGCCTTCAGCAGCAATGAATTTTCTTGAGAGGATGTAGTGCTTT
>CAYSJK010000005.1:16521-30538 GCA_964431375.1 uncultured Pirellulales bacterium | reverse complement strand
TTGCGTCAATTCTATTGGCCGTGGATTGCGCTTTTAATCATCGTGCTGTTAGCCATTATCATTCGTATCCGCCTGCTGGATGTTCCTCTTGAGCGTGATGAAGGTGAGTATGCTTACGCTGGCCAGCTCATATTGCAGGGCATCGCTCCCTATGAAAACGTCTATAGTATGAAAATGCCGGGAATTTACGCAGCCTATGCCTTGATTCTGGCTGTGTTCGGCCAGACCCACAGCGGCATACACGTTGGGCTGTCTATCGTCAACATCGCTACAATTTTGCTGTTATTTCTCCTGGCAAAGAGATTATTCAATCCGCTTACTGCAGTGGTTGCTGCTGCTGCATTTGCTCTTCTCTCATTGAGCCAATCAGTGCTGGGCATGTCCGCTAACGCCGAACACTTTGTAATCCTTCCTGCCCTGGGCGGTATCTTGTTGTTGCTCAGGGCCATCGACCACCAAAAATGGTTCTCTTTGTTAGCTGGGGCAATACTGCTCGCAGTAGCATATCTTATGAAACAACATGGTGCTGCCTTCATCATCTTTGCCGGGATGTATCTGTTCTTTCACGAGCTTCGTCGTCGGCCATTTATGTGGGTGACTTTTGTCGCCAGATGTATCCTGTTTATATCTGGTGTAATGCTGCCCTTTGCTGTTACGTGCCTGGTTTTCCACTGGGCGGGCGCGTTTGAAAATTTCTGGTTCTGGACATTCGATTATGCTCACCAATACGTCTCGGCTTTACCACTCTACGATGGGCTGGAGACACTAAAAGTACAGATTTTCAAGATTGTCAACACATCTATCCTGCTCTGGATTCTGGCAGGAGTCGGTTTCATTAGTCCGTTGTACGATAAGAAAAGCCGGCAGAACGGTCTATTTGTTACAGGATTTTCACTTTTCTCATTTTTAGCAATCTGTCCCGGCTTTTATTTTCGCCCACATTACTTTATCCTTTTGCTGCCCGCAGTTTCTCTGCTGGCCGGCGTTGGTGTCGCTTCTGTCAAAAATCTTCTTGGTTCGCATCCGCTGCTAAAGACAGTGCCGGTTCTATTGACCATTGCTGTACTGGCTCAATCAGTATATAAGCAGCGATATTTCTTTTTTGTTGTTGACCCCATTACCGCATCGAGAATGACTTATGGCCTCAATCCATTTCCAGAATCTATAGAAATAGCCAAGTTTATCAAAGAGAACTCAGCTCCGAGCGACTTTATTGCCGTTATTGGTTCTGAACCGCAAATCTATTTTTACTCCAACAGGCGCTCTGCAACCGGATACATCTATACTTATCCTTTGATGCGCGGCCACCCTTACGCGGTGAAGATGCAGCAGGAGATGATTCGAGAAATAGAGTCCAAACGTCCAACTTTCCTGATATTTGTGCATATCACGACTTCCTGGCTTAAGAAACCAAGCTCAGAGGATTTAATATTCACCTGGTTTCAAAAATACCAGCAGAAATATTACAAATGTGTAGGTGTCGTTGATATTATTTCTAAACGGCAAACTATTTATCGTTGGAACGAGCAGGCCATCGAATATTCGCCTCGCTCTAAATTTTGGCTTAGCCTCTTCCATCGCAATAACTAAGCACCGTGCCTAAAGTTTTATTGCGCCAGTATATACATAAACTTTAGCTTTCTGAGCTGCTCAATAACTGTTATAATATCGGCTATGTTCAAAGGCAAAAAAGTTGTAGTAGTAATGCCGGCATACAACGCAGCTCAAACGCTCCAAAAGACCTACGATGAGGTTATGGCACAGGGCATAGTGGATAAGGTCATTGTAGTCGATGATGCGAGTTTCGATGAAACGGTGAAAATCGCAAAGGGCCTGCCCAATACAATAGTACACACACATCCGCATAACCAGGGCTATGGCGCCAATCAAAAGACGTGCTATAGGCTGGCCCTTGAGCAGGAAGCAGATATTGTTATTATGGTCCATCCCGATTATCAATATACGCCGAAGCTGATACCGGCGATGGCCTCTATGATTGCCAACGACCTTTATCCGTGCATACTCGGCTCGCGAATCCTCGGCGGATATGCAATTAAAGGTAATATGCCTGTCTGGAGATATATCTCGAACCGCTTTATAACCTTCGTTGAGAATATCCTGACCGGAGCAAAGCTTTCCGAATACCATACCGGCTACAGGGCATTTTCGCGCGGGCTGCTGCAGCAATTGCCGCTCGAAGAAAATTCCGATGATTTTGTGTTCGATAACCAGATGCTGCTGCAGATATTATGGTTCGGCCATACAATCGCAGAGGTCAGCTGTCCGACCAGATATACCTATGATGCGTCCTCGATTAGTTTTTGGCGAAGTATCAAGTATGGTTTCGGATGTCTGGGTACTGCAGTAAAATTTCGTTTGGCCAAAATGAAAATAATTAAATCGAGGCTGTTTCCATAATGACTGAATATAAGCTCAACAAAATAACCATACTTTTGATTTATCTGATACTGGCCCTTCTTACTTTTACAGCTTATGAGGGGGTTAGGCATAACGATTTTGCCTGGGATGACTCTGATTACATAACCGAAAATACACAAGTTAAATCCGGGATAAACTCAGAGTCTGTTTTATGGGCTTTTAGCGCGTTGTACGTTAGTAACTGGCACCCTTTGACGTGGCTTTCGCATATGCTGGACTGTCAATTGTTCGGGACAAACGCGGGCTGGCACCATCTGACTAATCTGCTGCTGCATGTGGCGAATACTCTGCTTCTGTTCGGTATTTTTAAGCGGATGACCGGAGCAGTCTGGCGAAGCGCCTTTGTCGCCGCTGTTTTCGCTCTGCATCCTCTGCATGTCGAGTCTGTTGCCTGGATATCGGAACGAAAAGACCTGTTATGCGGTTTTTTCTGGATGCTGAGCATAGCCGCTTACATTCGATATGCCCGGCGAACGGGTATTGGATGGTACATATTGGTGATTCTGGCTTTTGGTCTGGGGCTGATGGCCAAACCAATGCTCGTAACTTTGCCCTTCGTGCTGCTTCTGTTGGATTATTGGCCGCTGAGAAGGTTCCAATGGAAGGGCACAGGCGATGACGCAACGACAAATGACACCACGGGTATCCGCTGTCAAAGAGCATCGCTTTGGTGGCTGATTTGTGAAAAGATTCCCTTATTTATTCTTATGGCAGCTTCTGCTGTTATTACATTCATTGCCCAGCAAAAAGGTGGCGCAATGGATATGCTGAAGAATCTGTCTGTAGATATGCGTATAGCCAACGCCGTCGTTTCTTATCCCGGCTATATAGCGAAAATGATATATCCGGGAGGTTTGGCGATTATGTATCCTCACTCCTATGACAGTTTGCTCTCATGGCAGCCGATAACTTCCGCAATATTGATGGTGGTTATAACGATTTGCATAATATACCTGTCCAGGCAGCAACGGCCTTATCTGGCCGTGGGATGGCTTTGGTATCTTGGTACTTTGGTTCCCGTGGTGGGTTTGGTACAGATTGGCGCGCAGAGTATGGCTGACCGGTATACTTATCTTCCTTCAATCGGTTTTTCTATAATCGTGGCCTGGGGCTTTTACGAGCTATTCGGGAAAAAGCGGTATCAAAAAGCCGGGCTGGCAGTGTCGGCCGGCGTAGTGGTTATCGCTTTGCTGGTAGGTACTCGAATGCAGGTAAAGCACTGGCGAAATAACCTGACTTTGTTCGGACGCGCCTTCTCAGTGACCAAAGGCAATCCTGTAACGCTCAATAATCTGGGCGCTGCATTTGGTGACATCGGCAGGCATAACGAAGCTGCCATCTGTTACACGGAGGCCCTGCGGTTTGACCCCAACCATGCCGGCATATATTGCAATCTGGCCAATTCTCTCACATTGCTCGGCAAATTTAATCAGGCGATTGGTTGCTATCGCCAGGCCCTGGAGCTTGAGCCCGGGTATCTTAAGGCGCGTGCCAACCTGGGGGCCGTTCTTCTGGAACAGGGCGAATTCGAAGAAGCAGCCGGGCACTTTCGGCAGGTCCTGAAAACCGAGCACAATAATCCGGGCATATATTATAATCTGGCTAATGCCCTTGCCGAGCTTGGTAGATTTGACGAGGCGATTGGTAACTATCGCCGGGCCATAAAGCTCGAGCCTGCCTACGTGGCCCCATTAAACGCCCTGGCACGCGTTTTGGCAGCGAATCCGAATCCTGATATTCGAGATTCAGTTGAGGCAATCGAGCTTGCTGAGCGTGCCGCTAAATTAACAAGTTACAACGATGCAGCTGTCCTTGATACGTTAGCTGCCGCCTTTGCATCAGCGGGACAGTTTTCAAAGGCGATAGAGACCGCCGAAAAAGCGTTGCAGTCGGCAGAAGCTATGCAAAAAAACCAGCTAACAGAACAGATTCAAAACCGTCTGCTTTTGTATAAAGCCTCTAAACCTTATGTCGAACCTTTGCCGGATGTTGTTCCGGGAGAAGATGGATAACATTTCGAACAAATACGTATCTTTATGTCTTTGTCTGGCTTTGGCGGCGGCGACCCTTGTAATCTATTGGCCTGTACGTAACTATGACTTTATTAACTACGACGACGTGGATTATGTTACAGAAAACGAATATGTAAAAGCAGGCCTTACCTCGGACAGCATAATATGGGCCTTAAAGACCGGATATGTTGGTAATTGGCATCCTTTGACCTGGTTGTCCCATGTGTTGGATTGTCACATATTCGGGACAAACGCGGGCCGGCATCATCTTACTAATCTACTGCTGCATATAGCGAATACTCTGCTTCTGTTCGGTCTTTTTAAGCGGATGACCGGCGCGGTTTGGCGCAGCGCCTTCGTCGCCGCTGTATTTGCTCTGCACCCTCTGCACGTCGAGTCGGTCGCGTGGGTATCGGAGCGAAAAGACGTTCTAAGCACATTATTTTGGTTCTTGACGATGGCGGCGTATCTGCGGTATGTCGAACGGCCGTCTGTTAGTCGATATCTGTTGACCCTCCTGGCATTTGCTTTGGGTCTTATGGCCAAGCCCATGCTCGTAAGTTTGCCGATTGTGCTTTTGTTGATGGATTACTGGCCCCTGTGTCGTCTCTGGGGTGAGCGTGCCGTTAAGGGCCCTGATAAACACAGAGAAAAGTCGGCTAAAAAATCCTTTCAATCGTGGAAGTGGCGTGGCCTTGTTTGGGAAAAAGTTCCTTTTTTTGTTCTTGCCGCAGCTTCAAGTGTCGTTACTTTTATTGTTCAGCAAAGATATGGAACTGTCGTGCATCCAACAGTGGTTTCATTGAATGTTCGCATCGCTAATGCTCTTGTATCTTATCTGAAGTACATTGTGATGATGTTTTGGCCCGGCAATTTAGCTGTATTATATCCCCATCTTATTAATATGCTGCCAAAATGGCAGATTATAGTTGCGGTTTTATTCTTGTTGGGTGTATCTGTGTGGGTCATTTACTGTCGTAAAACCTACAAATATTTTCTTTTCGGCTGGCTGTGGTATCTGGTTACTCTTGTACCTGTTATTGGTCTGGTCCAGGTGGGACGCCAGGCCCTGGCCGACCGCTACACATATATACCGCTGACAGGATTATTTGTCATCATTGCGTGGGGTGTGCCGGATTTGCTGTCAAAATTTCGTTTTCGAAAAATCGTCCTTGTGACAGCAGCCGGGCTGACACTTGTCCCGCTATCAATCTGCACGCGGTTGCAGTTAAGATACTGGCGGGATGGTCTCTCTCTTTTTGAGCATGCTTTTAAGATAACCGAAAATAACTACGTTATGGGAACCAATTACGCGGAAGAGCTGCTGCGAGATAAGCGGTATGACGAGGCAATCGCGATGTTTAATAAAGTGCTCCGCATAAACCCGAAATACTACGCGGCGCACCACGACCTCGGCGCAGCTCTGCAGATGCAGGGCAAATTTGAGGAAGCCCTCACGCATTATCAAAAAGCGCTGCAGCTCAGGCCTGACAATGCCAAGACATACAACAACGTAGGTGTTATCTACCATTTACAGGGCAAATTGACGGAATCGGTTCGCTGTCAAAGAAGAGCACTGCAATTTAATCCCCGTTATTATGAGGCGCACAATGACCTTGGCGCCACCCTGCAATTACAGGGCAAAATTGAAGAGGCGATTAGTCATTATCGAATGTCGCTGGAGATTAAGCCGGACTATGTTACAGCAAACAATAACCTCGGCAGGGCGCTTATGAAACAAGGTAAGCTCGATGAAGCTGCCGTCTGCTTTATCGAGGTGCTGCGCACCAAACCCAACTATCCTGATGCACACAGTGACCTTGGGTCTGTTTTTCTTCAGCAGGGCAAATTCGATAGTGCGGTCGCGCATTTAAAAAAGGCTCTTCGTCTCAAGCCCAACTGGGTCAAGCCTATGAATAATCTGGCCTGGATATTGGCTACGCAGAAAGATAGCGTTCACTATAATCCCGATGAGGCGATTGCTCTTTCGGAGCGGGCTTGCGAGCTTACCGAATATCAGGACCCGAATATGCTTGATACCTTAGCTTTAGCTTATTCTGAAGATGGCAGACTGAATGAGGCCTTAGCCATGCTTGAAAAGGCACTGGCCCTGGCAGAGTCTTCACAAAATGAAAAACTCGCAGAGCAAATCCAAAATCACCTGACAATATTGCAACAACGTCAACCTGATAGCGAGAAACCGTAATCGGCTGCCTGTCCTGAAACTATATACCATCAACTCACGACTAACGTTCCCTTGACAGTACAGCCGGCAAAACGTAAAGTGGCTTCAATGGCAAAGACGCTTTATATAATCGACGGCCACGCTCACATCTACGCTGCATATTTTGCACCGATGACTCAGCGGCTTACAGGTCCGACCGGCGAGCTGACCAAAGCCGTTTACATCTTCACCAGGGCCATCCTCGGCCTAATCCAGCGGCAAAAACCTGATATGCTCGTTGTTGCAATGGACTCCAAGGCACCGACTTTCAGAAGCGATATCTATGCCGAATACAAAGCACATCGCCCGCCTATGCCCGACGATATGCCCGGCCAGATTGACCGGATTGAGCAGGTTCTCGATGCAATGAACATCCCCATTTTACGTCTCGATGGCTTCGAAGCTGACGATATAATCGGCACCCTCGCCAAAAAAGCCTCAAAAGACGGTATCGATACCTACATCTGCGCAAAAGACAAAGATATGTATCAGCTTGTCGATGGTCATACTTACATTTTCGATATCAAAAAAGGTGAAGTCCTTGATGATGATGCACTGTTTGAAAAATATAAAATTCATCCTGAAGATTTTATCGATGTTTTGGCCTTACAGGGTGATGCTTCTGATAATGTCCCAGGCGTACCGCTAATCGGGGAAATTAACGCTATTAAGATGATTCAACAATACGGTTCTCTTGATAAAATATATAAAAACGTTGAGGAAATTAAAGGCAAACGAGGCGAAAATCTGCGCAAATTTAAAGAACAGGCCTATCTCAGCAAAGAGCTTGTCACCATTGATTGCAATGTACCTGTCAAAATCGATTACGACGCTCTGGCCCTGAAGGAATTCGACGATGAAAAGCTCGCCCAAATCTTTACCGAGCTCGGCTTTAATCGCCTGCTCAGCCAGTTAGGCCTGGCCGCAACCTCCGAAGTTAAAATTACACCAGCGGCAACACCAAAAGCCGAGCAGGATTTGTCAGAGCCGGACTCCGTTAAAACTATCTCGCATGACTATCAGCTCATAGACACTCAGCAGAAATTCAATAAATTTTTCACACAGCTCAAAAAGCAAAAGCTATTTGCCATCGATACCGAGACGACCTCTATATACGCTATGCGGGCTGAGCTTGTCGGTATCAGCTTCTCCTGGCAGCCGCATACCGGCTTTTATCTTCCAGTCAAAGCACCGCTCGGTCAAAAACATCTCGATGTGAAAACCGTCCGCCAGAAACTCGCACCAATATTAGCAGATGAAAAAATCCAAAAAATCGGCCAGAACATCAAATACGATATGCTTGTTTTGCAAAATGCTCAGATGCCCTTAAAGGGTATTTACTTTGACACGATGGTCGCTTCGTATTGCCTTGACGCCGGCCGAAAACACTCGATGGATAAGATGGCTCTGGATTTTCTCAACTACGAAGACATTCCAATCTCGGCCCTTATTGGCAAAGGCAAGAACCAGCTTACTTTCGATATGGTCGATACGGCCGCCGCCTGCGAATATGCCGCTGAAGATGCAGATATTACCCTTGGGCTTTACGAATACCTGAAAAATCGCCTCGACAAAGAGCCGCTGCTGAAAAAACTTTTTGAAGAGGTGGAGATGCCTCTGGTTAGCGTTCTTGCTGCTATGGAGGCCAATGGCGTCTCGCTTGATACCAAGCTGTTAAAGAATATGTCAGGTGAGCTTACTGAAACTTCCAAAAATCTGACCGAGAAGATTTATGAATGTGCCGGCGAGGTATTCAATATCGATTCACCGAAGCAGCTTGGGGAAGTCCTTTTCGATAAGCTCGGGCTCGAATCCGTACGCATCGGAAAGGCAGGGCGAAGCACCGACGCCGCAGTACTCGAACAGCTTGCCGATGAGCACGAGATAATCCCGCTGATTATCGAATATCGAATGGTCAGCAAACTGCAGAATACCTATGTGGACAAGCTCGGCCTGCTAATCAATCCCCGAACCGGCCGGGTCCACGCATCTTTCAACCAGACCGTAACTGCCACCGGCCGGCTCAGCTCCAGCGACCCGAATCTGCAGAATATCCCCATCCGCACCGAGCTTGGCAGAAAGATCCGCTCTGCCTTTGTTCCGGATAAAAAAACCGACTGCATCTTAAGCGCAGATTATTCGCAAATTGAGCTGCGGCTGCTGGCATATTTCTCGAAGGACGTGGCCTTGATGGCCGCCTTCGCCGAAGACCAGGACATACACCGTTTCGTCGCTTCGCAGATTTATAATGTCCCGCTCGAAGAGGTAACAAGCCAGATGCGCTCGAACTGCAAGGCGGTCAACTTCGGCATCATTTACGGCCAGGGTGCGTTCGGCCTGTCACGCTCCATCGGTATAAGCCAGGCAGAGGCAAAGAAGTTCATCGATGACTATTTCGCCCGCTACAGCTCAATCCGAAAGTTTATGGATGACTGCGTGGAAAATGCGGAGCGCACCGGCTATGCCGAGACCATCCTGCACCGGCGGCGAAGAATCTCCAACCTTAGCGCTAAAAATGCTAATAAACGCGCCCAGGCCCGGCGCCTCGCAATCAACACTGTCGTTCAGGGCTCTGCCGCCGATTTAATCAAGGTGGCGATGCTCAATATCCAGCAGAAAATCGAATCTGAGGAGCTTGCTGTAAAACTTATTCTGCAGGTCCACGATGAGCTTGTTTTCGAATTACCAGCCAAACAGGCCGACAGGCATGCCAGGTGGATTGGCAAAGAAATGTCCACTGCAATTAAGCTCGATGTTCCTTTGAAGGTCGATATAGCCTTCGGTCCAACTTGGCTTGGTTAGACCTTGAATTTACTTGTTGTGATTTAGAATACAGCGAAGCAAAATCTAAAATTCTTGACGTAAACACTCAACCGCACTAAAATCGTTTGTTTCTAACATTATTTGAGGTTTTGGTATGGCGACAATTAATGAGAATTTTTTGAAATTAAAGGCAGGTTATCTTTTTCCTGAAATCACAAGGCGCATCCTCGCCCACAAAGAGAAAAATCCGGATAAAAAGATAATCAGCCTGGGTATAGGTGATATTACGCAGCCATTGCCGCCGGCGGTAATAACTGCTATGAAAGAGGCAGTTGACGACCAAGCCAAAGAAGAAACGCTGCACGGATACGGGCCGGAGCAGGGATACGATTTTTTAATCGATGCGATAGTCGAAAATGATTACAGAGCGCGAGGCGTCGATATCGAGGCGAACGAAATCTTTATCAGCGACGGTTCAAAATGCGATACCGGCAATATCCAGGAGATATTCGGCACCGACAATATCATTGCCATAACAGACCCGAGCTATCCGGTCTATGTCGATTCCAATGTTATGGCGGGTAGAACCGGGCCAGCCAACGAGGCAGGACAGTATGAAAAAATAGTCTATATGCCCTGTACGGCTGAGAACAATTTCGTTCCGGATTTGCCTGAAAGAGCAGTGGATATTATTTATCTTTGCTTTCCGAATAATCCCACCGGTGCGGTTGTTACCAAAGAAATTCTCAGCGACTGGGTAAATTTCGCCCGTGAAAACAAAGCGATTATTCTTTTCGATTCTGCATACGAGGCCTATATCACAGATTCAACTTTGCCACATTCAATATATGAAATCGATGGTGCAAAAGATGTTTCAATCGAGTTTCGAAGTTTTTCCAAAACGGCTGGCTTTACGGGTGTGCGATGTGCATTTACTGTTGTGCCCCAACAGCTAAAGGCCTTTACGAAAGACGGCAGGATGATAGAGGTCAACCAATTATGGCACAGACGTCACTGCACAAAATTTAACGGGGCCTCCTACATCTCGCAGAGAGGTGCAGCAGCGATATATACTGCCGAAGGGAAAAAGCAAACAAAGAAAATCATCGATATTTATCTGGCCAATGCAAGACTGATTTGCGATTCGCTGACCAAGCTCGGCTATCAAATCTATGGCGGGCAAAATGCGCCGTACATCTGGCTAAAAACTCCAGATGGGCTAAGCTCGTGGGACTTCTTCGACCGGCTGCTTACGAAGGTCAATATCGTTAGTACACCGGGCTCCGGATTCGGGCCATCGGGCGAAGGATATTTGCGGCTTTCGGCATTTGCACAACCGGCTGACGTCAAAGAGGCCATGCAACGGTTCGCCAGGATTTAGAATTTCGGATTTGAAAATGGCAAAGGCATATATCGGTCTCGGCAGCAACTTAGGTGACAGAAAAGGTTATATCAATAGCGCACTTAAACTCCTTGCCGACAACGAGCATATCGAATTTATCCGTGTAAGTGACATTATCGAGACCGCTCCGCTTGCCCGGATGGACCAGCCAAAATACTTAAACGCTGTCGCCGAAGTAAAGACCTCCTTAAGTCCGCAGGATTTGCACAAAAAGCTGATTGAAATTGAAACTGCGCTCGGCAGAGAAAAAAAAGATAAATGGTCCTCTCGAAATATCGATTTGGACCTCTTACTTTTTGGTCAGCAGGTCGTGAACGAGCCGGCTTTAACAATTCCACATCGGCAGATGCACCTGCGTTCGTTTGTCCTGAATGGTCTATGTCAGCTAAACAGGAGTTTGATTCATCCTGTTATAAAGGAAAGTGTCGGCGTCCTGGTTGAGAGGTTAAATGGCCTGGATTTTTTCTTCAATCCTGATGTCCCGCAATTAGTCAGCGTCGCGGGCATAATCGGTGTGGGAAAAACAACCCTCGCAGAAAAACTATTCGATTTGCTCAATTGTAAGTGCATCCTCGAAGCCTATGATAAAAATCCGTATTTGCCGAGGGTTTACGCTGGTGACAAAGAGCTTGCATTAGACTGTCAATTATATTTTCTCACCAGCCGGATAGCCCAGCTAAGTCCCAAAGAGTTAACGCCCGGTCAACTTGCGATAAACGACTATGTCTTCGAGAAGGAGCTCATTTATGCACGGCGTCTGTTTAGCGCTGAGCAGCTAACTTTATATGAAAAGACGTACCAGCCGTTTAGTTCAGAGGTTACACAGCCGGTGTTGGTGATATATTTAACTGATTCTGTTGAAAATTGCTTACAGCGTATCCACAAGCGCAACCGTCCATACGAGCAGCGAATCGAGCTGAAGTTTTTACAGGAGCTGGATTCTGATTACCAGCGGCTCTTTGCCGACTGGAAGACATGCCCTGTAATCCGTCTATCGATATCGGAATTCGATTGTACAAATCCCGAAGATTTACAACATCTCGCAAATCAATTAAAATATTACGTAGAAATTCCGAAGTGCAAAACCGAAAAATGAAGATGGAAATCATAAAAACAATTGAAGAAGTCAGAAGGCACGTAAAGGCCGCTCGAAGCGAAGGCAAGAAAATCGGGCTGGTTCCGACAATGGGGGCGCTGCATATCGGCCATACATCGCTTATCGATAGGGCGGTTAAAGATACCGAATTTGTTGTCGTGAGTATCTTTGTCAATCCCACTCAGTTCGTCCCCGGCGAAGATTTTGAAAAATACCCTCGGCCTATCGATGAGGATATGAAAATCTGTGAAGAACATAATGTTGACCTTGTATTTAATCCTGAGCCGGAAGAAATGTACGGCCAGGAAAACCTCACTTGGGTAAACGTAGAAAGATTGACCGAGCCGCTTTGCGGCCGGTCCCGCCCGGGACATTTCCGCGGTGTCACTATCGTCTGCGTGAAGTTATTTAATATTGTTCTTCCTGATGTTGCCTATTTCGGCCAGAAAGACGCCCAGCAGGCAATTGTTATCAAGCAAATGGTCGCCGATTTGAATATGCCGGTGGAAATCGTCATCTGCCCAACGGTTCGTGAGCCGGACGGTCTGGCCATAAGCAGCAGAAATAAATACCTCTCCGACCAGCAGAAAAGGGGCGCAACATTGCTCTACAAATCTCTACTGAAATGTCAGGAAGCGATTGATTCCGGTATCACAGATACAAAAAAAATCATTTCCAAAATGCAGAGTATTCTGCAGCAGGAGCCATCAATAGAGATTGAGTATATCAGTATCGTTGACGCCGAGACCCTTCAAAACCTCGACCGAATCACAGGCCGTGTCCTCGCTGCCGTCGCCGCCAAGGTCGGTCCTGCCCGGCTCATCGACAATATTCTCATAGACACCAGCAGAAAGTAGTGTATAATGTTAATTGTTTAACTTGAAAAATAGCGTGAAACAATCGGCATTGGAGAAAATCAACTGATTTTTGACATTGCAGTTATATTAAAATTACGGCTTAATCATACAATGAGGTAGCTGGCCAATGAAAGAAATACTATCTTTTTCTGAGATTGAAAAACGCTTTGATTCCGAGTGGGTGCTTGTCGGAGACCCTGAGATTGATGACGATTTTAGTGTCAAGCAGGGTGTAGTGTTGTGGCACAGTAAGGATAGAGATGAAGTGTATAGAAAGGCCAGAGAGATACACCCAGAACACTCTGCTATTCTGTACACAGGCAAATTACCTGATGATGTGGCAGTTGTATTATGAAGATTACATTTGATCCCACACAGGGTTTAATTGTTATCCCTACTCGATTATACGGCCTTAATATGGATACAATGGTTCGTCTTGCGTTGAATACGGGTGCGACTGGCTCAATGATTAACTGGGATGTAGCGGTACTTCTGGGTTACGACCCTGCTTCTGCAAAAGAACGTATCCAAGTAACAACAGGTAGCGGAGTAGAATTTGCACCTCGTATAGCGGTTAAAAAGGTCGAATCTTTAGGAAGGTCTCTTGAGAATTTCCCCATACTTTGTCATACACTTCCTCCCAGCGCTACTGTGGACGGTTTGTTGGGGCTCGATTTCTTACGTGGCGTACGTTTGATAGTAGATTTGCAGTCAGGAATTATTACTTTAGGAGATTGTGAATAGCAAATCGAATCACAGAGCACAAATTATGTTTGTAAAAGTTTTAAAGAGCAAATTGCATCGTGCAACGGTTACCGAAACGAGGCTGCATTACCCGGGGAGTATCGCTATAGACTCGGCCCTGATGGAAGCTGCTGACATTTTACCTTACGAGTCTGTTTTAATCGCCGATTTAAATAATGGCAGCCGTGTGGAAACCTACGTCGTCCCCGAAGAAGCAAATTCAGGAAAAATCATTGTCCTTGGAGCCGCTGCAAAACTAATAAATCCCGGGGACATTGTCATCATTTTAAGTTTCACTTATTGCACAGCAGAAGAAGCTGCAAGATGTAAACCGAAAACCATTGTTCTCGACGAAAATAACAAAATAAAAGAAAGCAAATAGGGATTAGTTAAACGAGATAATAGACGAATGTATCCTGAGCTTTTCGAGCTACCTTTTATTCATTTGACCATAAAAAGCTACGGTTTGATGATGGTCAT
>CAYSJK010000005.1:0-16421 GCA_964431375.1 uncultured Pirellulales bacterium | reverse complement strand
GATATCCTCGCTATCGGTCTGATGCTGGCGCTTACCTTTGGCAGAATCGGCTGCTTTCTTAACGGCTGCTGTTTCGGGGAGCCCACAAATTTACCGTGGGCGGTGCGTTTTCCCTACGGCTCGTTCGCCTACCGCAGCCAGATAGAACCAGACCCGGGACGGAACCGACATCAGCCGTATGTAGAGTTGTCAAAAGATTTTTTTGCTTTCCGGAGTCTTGATATCAAAGGACTATGGAAAGAGCGTGCTGATTTTTATAGCGATATAGACCCGAGCAAAAGAGACAAGTGGGTCGAAGACCTAAAGACAAAGGATATGCTAACACCGCAGCAGAGGCAAATGCTCAAGGATAACGGCCAGTTTCGCTCTTTGCCGGTCCACCCAACACAGCTTTACTCATCTGCCTCTGGCGCCGTTTTGTTCTTCATACTTTACCTTTTTTGGCGCAGGACACAAAAGGCGACAAAATCGGCGGAGCGTAAAAAGCTTTTTGCCAGACCCGGCTGTACTTTTGGCCTGATGTTCATATTTTATGGGATTATGCGTTTCCTGCTGGAATTGTTTCGCGACGACAATCCATTTGAATACAGCCGGTGGGCAATTTGCAAAGGTGCTACTGTTTCGCAGAATATCGGCATTTATATGGTAATATTTGGCCTAATTCTTATGCTGATTTTCGGAAGATTGAGAACGCAAAAGCCGAAATAACGTATAATAGTTGATAAACTACTTTATACGTGGTATAATACACTCGATACGAGGATAATATGGGTCTATACGATAGAGATTACACTCAGGCGGATTATAGCTCTAAGCCCCACTATTCGCCACAGATGCGTAAAAATATGTCACTGGTTACACCCGTGGTCAAGTGGTTGCTAATTATCAATGTGGCGGTCTTTGTGCCATATTTTATGATAGAAAAAGTAAGAGACTTCTTCCTTGCATGGTTCCCTGTATTTCCTGCAACTCTTGGGACATCTCTGCAACTTTGGCGACTGATAACCTACCAGTTTTTGCATGACCCTGATGGTTTCGGTCACATATTCTTTAATATGCTGGCGTTGTTTTTCTTTGGACCGATGTTTGAGCGACTTTGGGGCAGTAGAAAATTCCTGGTCTTTTATCTTGTATGTGGAGCGATGGGGGGATTGCTGTATATTTTGTTGGTGCTTACGAGGTTTCTATCGCTGCCATTACCTTTGATTGGCGCTTCTGGGGCGATTCTTGGTTTGATTGCAGCGGCGGCCGTACTTTTTCCAAGAGCGAAAGTGTATGTAATGGGAATCTTCCCTGTTCCACTTATGGTATTGGCGATTTTTCTTGCGCTTATATCCGTTATGACTATATTTCGTCGTTCCGAACTTGCTAATGCCGGCGGTGAGGCAGCTCATCTGGCAGGTATGGCGGCGGGAGCCATTTACGTAATTTCAGAATCCTGGCGGAATAAATTTAAGCTGAGAGCCCAAACTAAACGATGGCAAAAGAAAATGGACGAACGACGAAAATTACGACTTGAGCTTGACCGAATTTTGCAAAAAGTCCACGATTTTGGCATACACAGCTTAAACCCGAAAGAAAGAAAAATCCTCAAAAAAGCCACCGAAGTCGAGCAAATGAAAAACCAATAAAAAATCGGCTTCTGTCCCCAATCCTTTGTACCCCCGTCCTCTTTCTTCTGTTATCCTGAGCGAATCGAGGAATCTGTCAATCGCATTTATTTTATCCTTCAATTTTTCATTTGCCTGTAGCTATGGATTTTCTTGACAACAACGTTATTTTCCTTAACAATACACCAATACTAAACAGATAAGCAGGTTTAATTATGGCAAACAGCGTAAATTTCCAAAAAGCGGTTGACTTAATCAACCAATCGAGCAGCATCCTGCTCGCCGCCCATACGAAACCGGACGGCGATGCCTGCGGCTGTCTTGTTGCAATGTCTGAAGTCCTGACCGGCCTTGGCAAAGAGGCAAAGCTGCTATTGCTGTCGCCTCTGCCTCGATGGTACGAATTTCTATTCGCTGAAAAAGTCCCGATTTTCGGCCAGGATATTAACCTCCAGCAGCTAACAGATGGAAAACTCGGCGATTTTAATTTGATTATGATTATCGACACCGACAGCTTCAGCCAGTTACCTCAATTCGACAAGTTTCTAAAAAAAACCGATGCTTCCATCTTAGTAATTGACCATCACGAAACCGGCGACCGCCTCGGGGCCGTTGAGCTGGTTGATAAAACAGCAGCGGCAACAGGATTGATTATCTTCGATTTCCTAAAATTCGCCGGCTGGCCGGTAACAGAAAAAGTCGCACAGGCACTATTCGTTGCAATAGCTGCTGATACCGGCTGGTTCCAGTTCCCTAATACCGGCAGCAGGGTCTTTAGAAGCTGCGCCGAGCTAATCGAAGCCGGCGTAAACCCAACCCTGTACTATCATAAATTGTTTCAGAATTTCTCACCGCAGCGGCTCAGGCTAATGGCCGCAATGCTCAACACGCTTGAGCTTCATTTTAACGGCCGATTCGCAACCCAATATCTGCTCCAGCGGGATTTCCAGCAGACCGGTGCGACTTATGAGGACACTGAAAATTTAATTAACGAATGCCAGCGGATAAGCACCGTTGAAATAGCTGTTTTATTTGTAGAGCTGGCAGATGGCCGAATCAAATGCTCTTTACGGAGCAGCGGCGACATCGATATCTGCAAAATCGCCGAGAAGTTCGATGGTGGGGGCCATAAATCCGCCGCAGGCGCATATCTGCCCGGCCCATTGGAAGACGCGAAGCACCTTATTCAAGCCGAGGTCGAAAAACAGCTTAAGACTAGACAATAGATAGCAGTCGTAAAAGCGATAGTTTTTTTAGAAAATACCTTTTCGGTTTGAGGATGAGAATTTGATGTTTTTGGCAATTTGTAGGAATGAAGTAAAGAATGACGAGTAAGAATCCGAAGCGGAGGAAAAAGAAACGTAGAGAAGGTGAGTCAGGTCGGAGCCGTAGAAAGAGAAATCGAAACGTAGTACTTGCACTTGAGTACTATAGTCGGGCATTTGCACTTTTTCACCAAGAGCTGACCCGTTCAGGGTTCACAACTTCGGAGATACATCCAATCCGAAAGCGCTTTTGGCAGTTTGTTCCGCCTGGAATATATAGCCAGCATGAGGGACGTTCCCTTCTGAAGACTTATCTCAGGACCCTCGAAGGTGAAATGCGTGAGATAATATCGAAGTCCTCACTTGGTTACTGGTTGCATCTTTACCGAAGGCTTGCACCTGGGCCAATTGGCAGAGATACAAGTCCAATGACAATCGGCCTGACAAGGGCGTTGCTCGAAAGCGCGATTCAGAAGTATGCGATGTTCGAGCAATGTGACCATATAGGTTATAGCAAAGATGTTCCTATCGAACGGATTTTATCCGGTTTGCTTATGAGCAAAGAGTTCGATCCCGAATGCAAGCTTTTAACAACTGCGGGGAACCAACTTGTTCTGACACAATTTACCTATACGGATCTGGCGGAATTCTACAATCTTGAGAAGCTTGCTTATGAGATGTGGCGCACTGGGGCATCTTTGAGAACAATTGGTAAGGGGGCGCCCTTTGTGGTTGAGGATGACCCTCAAGATTTTCTCGATGATCGTTCGGATGAACTTGATGAGCTTCTGGACCACTATGATAATAGAAAAAGAGAGTTGCATGCTTCTGCAACTGGCGCCATTTTCAAAAGATATGGGGATAGAAACCATACAGGTCATGTGTTCTTGCCTACCTACAATCTCATGGGAGTCTCCTCTGACTCCTTGAAGGATGCTTTGAGAAAGTTGCTTAAGATTGACTTTGTAGTTCCACTACAATTCAATTTCCTATGGGTGTCATTCGATCTACGAGGATTTAGAGATATTCACATGCCATTGGCACTAGCATTCAAAGACAAATACGGTGTCTCGCTTGACGCGGTTCTGGCTGTTATTGCCTCGTTGTGTGCAAGAGTTTTGATTCTTTGGACAAGGAGAGGGCCCGATGCATTCTTGCGGTATTGGCAGAGAGCCTACGAAGGTCCTAATCTAAAGACCTTAATTCGGGATGAGATCAAATATTTTTTGCCAGCAGGTTTAAGTGTCCTTGGAATAGAAAACCATAAAATTGATATTAATGAGGTTAATTCGGCTATCAGCTTTTGGGAATTAGCTACGTTCAAGCAAGAGCAGATAGACCTTCCTTACTCTGGGCCTCACTATGTGCTACTTCCCTTACAGAACGATAGGTGGTTTGTTGATTATGCTTGGATTCTCCGGCGGCTTTATGATCTGTTCGTGGGGGTCTCTATAAGTGATCAGAACTATAAAGGGCAAGCCCTTGAGAAGGCTGTGGGGCGGGAATCATCAATACTTCCAACAGGACCATGCAAGGCCTCGGATGGGACTGAAAAACAAATAGACTGTGCTTATTCGGTTGGCAACCATCTGATCATCGTTGAATGTAAAGCAGTTGGTCGCTCAATTGCTTACGATCGGGGCGATCCACACGCTATTGCGTATCGGCAACAAAATGTTGTGGAACGGGGACTCAAAGAAGCTGACGAAAAGGCCGAATGGTTAAAACAAAAACCAATAGGAAAAAATTATGACATAACTTCGTTTGAGGATGTTTTGCCGGTAGCTGTAAGTCCGTTTGTTGAGTTTATCCCGAGCAAGAACTCGAGGTATTGGATATCGAGCGATATTCCAAGAGTATTAACTCCCTCTGAGCTTAAAGAGTTGCTTGGCAAGCCAAAAATTATTAATACAGCAATGAACCGTATTCGTGTGCATCAGGTTGAAGGTCATGAGTAGATGTGTGTAAAATTACAGAGAAGTTCGATGGTGGGGGCCATAAATCCGCCGCAGGCGCATATCTGCCCGGCCCATTGGAAGACGCAAAACAGCTTATCCTTGAAGCCGTATCAGAAAAAATCCCCAATATTTAATCCCTCAATTTGTTGATGTGTCGGATTGAGCCCTTCGCTTCTCTCGAGAATAAACTCCGTGAAACATCCGGCCAATGAATTAAATTTGACTTCCGGTGCGTACACTCAATAATCATTTAATGTACTTTAGCACAGTTGTGAACCGTTTGTTTATTTTATCGGTCCTTCCCTTATTCAACTAAAAGAATCGCACATTTTAAATAAACCAGCGTGGCGAAACCACCGATTTTAGTAACATATGCAAATGGAAAAATTGGGGGTTTTGGTTTATGAGGATTCTAAATGATTATCACATAATATTGGCAAAGAGATATTCCTCTCTATTGCAGGTTGGGATTATTCTACTTCTATTGAGCTTGCTCGGTACAGCTAAGCAGGCATTCGCACATGATGAGCCGGAACAACTGGCTAAAAGGGGGGAGCTTTTTGAAATGTCCATTGAGGAGCTCCTTGATATAGATATAGAGGTCTCCGTCGCATCGAAGAAACCCGAGATGCAATCCGAAGCGCCGGGTATCATCGTCGTCGTCCCCAGAAGTGAGTTCGAAGTCTATGGAGATAGAGACCTCCACCAGCTCCTGCAGCGCCAGCCCAGTGTTTATACGCGAGGCTCCTACCCGTTCCTCAACAACATAGCCTCTTTCCGCGGCGACATGCCGACACACGTGGATCTTCACACTCTTATCCTCTTCAATGGCCGTCCCATCCGGGAGAGCGGTTTCGGTGGCCTCGATTTTCCGGTTTATATGACGTTTCCGTTAGCGGGTCTGAATAGCGTGGAGCTGATTCGCGGCCCCGGCTCAGTGCTCTACGGAACCAATGCTTTCACCGGTGTTATCAATTTGAGGACCCGCGTTCCGGACCATAATGAATTATCAATCTCCGGTATGGGAGGCAGTTACGGGTACTATGAATCAAATGTTACTGCCGGAGGAAGGTCCGGCGACTTTGGGTATATCACTTCCTTCCGCATTGCTGGTCAGCAGGGTTATGACTATAGTCTGGTCGATGGACTGGGAGTCTACGGCTCACAGAACGACAAGAACAAGAGCTTCTCGGGGATGATGCATCTGGAGTACGGCGGATTCACGTTTGATGCCTTCGCAGTGGACCTCGATACCTTTCATTTAGGCTCCATTCCGTGGTGGTCTCTTCCATATCACGAGTGGGACACCAAAAAACTATTTGCCAATGCCGGCTACCGGGTACCCCTGAACGATCGAACAAACCTGGAGTTGAACCTTACTTACAACCTCCAGGAGAACAGCTTCGCTAACGTAACACAGACCGTCGGCCTGAACACCTCGGACGTCCTGGGCGAAGTAACCCTCTTCACCAATCCGATAGACCACCTGAATGTCGTCCTCGGATACCTGCAGGAATATCGGTCAAACTACAAGGTTGATGACGATTACTATCTATCCATCCCAGCGTACCATTATCAGCCCCAGAGTGCCTACGCACAGGCCGATTACAAAATACGCGAGTCTGTTAAGCTCATTGCAGGCACACAGTGGAACGAATCCTCACAGGGTTACGAAGGTTTTGTCTCTCGGTACGGCGTGATTTTCACCCCATTCAAGAAGTGGGGACTTAAGCTCCTGCGGGGCGAGGCTTTCCGCGCCCCCTTTGCCCTCGAGACGGATCTCTATGATACGATGCTCGTCGGTAATAGTAACTTGAAGCCGGAGGTGGTAACGACCTACGATATCCAGCTTTTCTATCAAGACAGGAAGACCTATGCCGCGGTCACGTACTTCAACAGCACAATCGAACAGCTCGTCATTCGCGACACGAGTGTTAGTCCGTTATCGTTCAAGAACGGTGGCAAGCAGAAGTTCGACGGCATGGAGTTGGAGTTCAAACGCTTTTTAACATCGAATTGGCACGTCCTCGGCTCGGCAATGTACCAGAATAATAAACAAACCTCCGATCTCAACCTCAGCACCGCTCCTGATTACATGCTTAAGCTGGGAACCGGATACACATGGGACTGGGGCACTATGTCTTTTTTCTACAGTCACTTTGGCAAGCCGCCGCGCCTGGCATCCGAAGTTGTTGTTAATCCAGAGCCGGATGCTCTGAATCTTCTGTCTTTTAACCTATGTATTGACCCGTCAAGGTGGCTGGATATACCCAAGGGACGAGCCTCCCTGACGTTTCGAATTGAGAACCTTTTCGACGAGGACATCTGGGTGCCGGAGTTCAACCGCGGCGGGAATCCGAACTCCCTGCGCAATGGCCCGGGCAGGACGTTCTATGTTGGTTTGAAGGTAAACTTCTGAGTGTCACGTAATTAACCCCGCAGCAGCTAATCGGAAATTTTTAATACAATTTTACCACGGGGTAAATCATTGGTTTAATTTCACGAAATTGGCCTTATTTGACGAAAAAACTTGCCTATTTTAAGTAAACCGGAGGGGCGAAATCATCGATTTTATATTTGATATAAACAGAACCAGAATTGGGGGGTTTTGTAACATTAAGAAGATACCGAATAATTACGTTGCGTCGTCTGTAAAAAACATAACGAAAAGGCTGCAGCAGATGTCTGTAAGCAGCCATGTTATAAAAATTTGTGGTTTTACGGCCTTATTCTTTACCTCATTCGTACGAAAGACCCTGACTCATTTTATAAACAAACTTGCTTTTTCTACCTTATACCCCGGCAGAAAGTTCCAATTTGGGTTGGAAGTACACTTCTGAGTGTCGTGAAAAGTCTCTCCGCCTTTGTCATGTTTCGCCCTCGTGTTTTCTCACGAAAACCGCAGCGGGGGCGAAACATCTGCATTTTGCCCTAATCAGATAAAAAAGGCCTTGCGGGAAAAACGCAAGGCCTGCTAAACGCAAACAAATAATCATTTATCACTAATCACTTATGATTTAATTAGCCCCAATTGAACGAACCTGCACCAGTCAATTCATTGACTCGGTTTGTGACATTTTCTTTCTTTGTCTTCTCGTCACGCCACTCGTCTATCTCCGCCTTGCTTTGCTCAAGCTCTTTCTGTAGCTGTTCAATCCTTTTGAGCAGCCGCTCGTATTCGATTTGCTTTCGTCTGATAATCAGGTCAAACCTTCTGCCGATCACTTCTTCCAACTGCTCGGTCAGGTCTTTCCTTTCTTTATCGTCGTTTGTGCTTTTGATTTTTCGAAGGAGCCCGTCGCGTCTTTTTTTGAGCTCCAAATCTTCTTTAAGAACTTCAGCCAATTCCGGATTTCTCTTCTCTTCCTCAAAGATGGGCCAGTATTTTCTGCTGATAAGTTCGGATTTTTCCCAGTACAATTTTGCATCTTTTTCTTTAAGGCCTGACAATTCTTTGGCTTCTTTGTTGTAATTTTTTTCAAGCCACTGCAGAAACTCATCCCTTCTTTGATTTCTCCACCGCTCTATACGCTGCCTTACTATCATGCCGAATTGCTCACCGCCATGTCTTCTAATCTCAAATTGGAACCTCTCCGGGTCTTCTTTGCGCAGCTTCTGGAGCTCTTCTGCCTTTGCGGGGTCAATTTCCTTTAAGGTTTTCAAAATCTGGTCGATTTCCTCATCGGTCAGCTCGAATTTTCTCTCCGGTCTTCCTGGTCCATGTCTCGGCCCCCTTGGTTCTCCTGGACTTCTTGGAGTTCTTAGCTCTCTGGGCCCTTGCTCAATCCAGATGTTTGGTTCATCTTTCAGCGGTTTCTGCTGGGCGGAGCAGGGCAGTGTAGATAATGTTACTATTGCTATCGCCAAAACTAACAAGATTGCGCGGCTGGTCTCCATTTTTTATCCTTTCCAAAAATCATTTTCCATTTCTGCCAGTTCCATCTCTAATTCCGTTACGGCTCTCTGGCCATTACCATTTCTTTCGCCGGTTTGTAAAGCCAGCACTTCAACTTCAACCTGCTCGACTTCAGCAGTGAAAATCGCCAAATCGGCATCGTCGGCGGCAATATCATCACTTTCCCAAATCGATGTAGGTATTAAAGATGCAGCATAAATTTTTTCGGTCTGCTCACCTTTTTCAATGAATTGTATGCTTATTCCTATCAGAACGGCAATTACTGCCGCGACGGCGGCTAACTTGTAGATTGTTTTTCGAGAGCCCAGGACATTTGTCTGTCTTTGCAGCAGACTCATAGCAATTTCGGATTTTATGCCGGCTATAAGTTCATCGCTCGGCTGGGGCGCAGGATTATCGCGCAGGATTTGTTCACCCTTGCGAATATCGTCGACGGCTTTTTGTGCCTCTTCAGCCCCGACGAATTTCCCGAACAGCTCCTCCAGATTTTCCTCTTTTCGCCTTTTCATATTTTCTTTCCTGTTCTGCTGATTTCCTGAATTACTGCATCATTTCTCTCATTTTCTTTAGTGCTCGATGCAGCCTGGCCAATGTCGTACCTATCGGTTCGGCTCGCATCGCTGCTATTTCCTTGAAGCTCAGCTGCGAATAGAATCGCAGTACTATCAATTCTCTTGTGTCTTCATCTAACTTCTTAAGCTGGATGTCTAATTTATCTAATTGCTCGCCATCGGACTTTTTCTCCTCTGTTGGCCCTGATTCAAGTTGCTCTTTCCTGGCCAGAATCAGCTTTTTCCTTCTCTGTTTACCTCTCAGGTAGTCATGAAAGATATTAGTTGCTATCCTGAACAGCCAGCTTTCGAATGAGCCGCCCTTATATGACCCGATTTTCTCTACCAATTTGACAAATAGCTCGCTCAGCAAATCGTCGCTTATGCCGCCGTTGCCGGTTAATCGATAGAAGTATCCGTAGCAGCGACTTGCATAAATATCCACAATTTGCGAAAAGCACTCGCCGTCACCCTCCTTACAGCCGGTTATTATCTGTGCTAATCTGTCACTTTTGGCCATTTTAAGCGTTTTTCACATACATAAAGACGGCTTCTGGATTTGATTTATTGCATAAATCCCCGAAAATTCACGTATTTAGCACCAAGGTTTTCACCTCAAGCATAAGATTAAACGCGATCACCTTTACGTTCGAAGGTTAATCGAGATTTACTAAATTCTCAAGTTTTCTTATTAGATTTTGTACAGCCTTCTGGCCCTTGCCGGTAATTTTGCAAAATGTTTTGGGCTTGCGGTCAATGAAAATCTTCTCTACTTTTATATAACCTGCTTTTTCCAGTTTGCGAATCTGGACGCTGAGATTACCATCGGACAAATTGAGTGTATTACGCAGATAGATGAACTCTATTTTATCCCCGCTGAGCAGGGCAGAGATTATCGCTAAGCGAGTTTTCGATAATATCAGCTCGTCAAAATTCGGCTTCTCAGGCTTGGGCATTTTCTTTTTCCTGCTTACGGAAATTCCTTTGTACGATTATCGCAGGAATAATAAGTCCTGCCCCTGTTGCCAAGCCGAGGATAATATAGCCGTAATCTTTTATAAAAAATGCCAGCAACGCACCTATGAAAATCCCGATTCCACCCCAAAGCCATTCTTTCGAATGAAAAATACCAGTAATGCTTAGAGCAATACTGAATAATATTGCAAAGAGGAATCCCGGATCTCCTGCACAGTAATTATTGAATGCAGTACCCAGTATGCTCCAGGTAAGGCCGTGCATTACCATAATAATAATCCATACCCAGGTAAGTTGTCTTCTTAGAAGAGGGATGAAACCGGCATTTTTGTCACGTTTGGTTACTATGAAAAGAGTGATAAAGATATAGCCAAGTCCAAACCCCACCAACGGCAGAAAAATAGCCCAAATCCACTTGAAAAGTTGTAATCTAATAAGAAAATGTATTGCAGGGTAACTAATCATACAAATTACCCCCCACATAATCATAGTGTGAGTGTCGGGATTAACCTGCTTATATGTTTTCTCTATCGCCGACCGTACAAATTTAAGATCATCAGTAGTGCTGTGCTCTTCAGCGTCTTTTGGCTTCGGTTTCGGCTCTTCTGGTAAATATTCTTTTTTCATTTGTTTGCCTCCTTTTTTTAAAGTACTTTATTTTATAAAGTATAATTTAACAAAAAGACCTTTTTCTATCAAGTAGTTTTCGATTTTTTTAGATTTTGTGCTTTATCCTGTTATAAGTCGAATAATAACAGTTGGTTATGAAGCCGAGAAAATTCGTTTTGCGAAAGATTTTTTAGTAAAAGCTTGTTTAACAGGAACTTTCTCGAAAAGTACAATGCTAAGAATTTGCAGGATTTCGCCCAAACTCAGCCAGAAGATCCTTATATCCCCTTGCCTAACAAATTGAGCCTCGTCCATAGTCAACTGTCCCGCCTGCCCCTATAATTCTCAGGCAGAGGTCCTTCGGCCTATGCTATAGGGTATCGCTATCTTCATTCTCATCCTCTTCGACCTTCCAGCGTTCTGTTTCGTCCATCTCCTCCAGCTCTTTCTTCATATATTTCATAAGTTTATTCTGGACGGGAGCCAGTTTATCATACCAGTGGAGCATGCTTTGATAGCTGGCCAGAAGCATATCCAGGCGGATTAGCTGCCATTTTGCTATACACTCTGTCTCTTTGATATTGGAAAACGGGTCGCATTTGAAGGTTCTTTTGCCGTCCGGCCCGAACTCGCATAACTCGCAATCTTTACACTGTATCATCTTCGCACCTCAGTTTTAATATTTCCTTATTTGGCAAATCTTGCCAAACAGACGAAGCAAACTATTGACTGTTCACGAAATACTTTGTATTTTTACTTTTTGTCCTTTTATAGTATTATACAATCTAAAGACCGAAAAGTGTTTTATAATAAATTTCTTTGGCTGGTTTTAGGAGAAATAGATGGCAAAATCAAGGCGTAGGCGTAAAGTGGGCAGTAAAAAGCGACGTGCCCGCTGGAAAATCAGGCATAAAAAGAGCGGGTAATAGTTATATATTGTGAATAATGAATAATGCGTAAATTATACGCGATACGATAACTGCTTTCGCAGGTACAATCATACGCAATATGATAAATGAAGCATTTCAAATTAACCTTCAAACCTGATGACAGGCAAATCTCGATTCACGCGGGGGCTACGCTTCTTGAGGCAGCGGGGCAGGCAGGGATAATCTTAAATACCGTCTGCGGCGGAAAGGGCACCTGTAAAAAATGCAAGGTGGTTCTTGAGCCGGATGGCCGAGAAGTCTTGGCCTGCCAGTATCATATCGATAGCGACTTAGCTGTAACAATTCCCACAAGTTCCAGATTTTTTGAACAGAAAATCCTGACTGAGGGAGTCGAGGCCAAATCGAGATTTGAGCCGGACATATATAAAAAATATCTCAAAGATGTAGAAGCTGAAGGGATATTCGGCGTGGCGGTCGATATCGGCACAACGACCGTAGTCGCCAAACTAATCGATATGAAAGATGGAAAGTGTCCGGCAACGCAAGCCGCCCTAAATCCGCAGACAAAATATGGTGATGATGTTATCTCAAGAATCGCTTACGCGCAAACAGATGAAAAACTGACAGAGCTGCAAAAGACAATAATCGACTGTATAAATGATTTAATCGAGAAGCTCTGCGAGCAGGCCTCCATAGATGCAAAGCAAATCTACGAAGTGTGTGCCGTCGGCAATACGACAATGAACCATATCTTTTTAAAGCTGCCAATTGTCCAGCTTGGCCAGGCGCCATATGAGGCGTACAGTGTCGATGCTCAGGATGTATCGCCGAAGCGGCTTTATTTGCTGATGAATCCTGCGGGTAATATTCATACCGTTGAGAATATAGCCGGCTTTGTCGGCTCGGATACTACAGCCGTGGCGCTTGCTACCGATATAGATTCAGCTGAGAAAACATCGCTTGTAATCGATATCGGCACAAACGGTGAGCTTGTGCTCGGCACAGAAGACAAGCTCTATTCCGCAAGCTGTGCTGCGGGGCCGGCTTTCGAGGGGGCGAGGATAACCTGCGGCAGCAGAGCGGTTGATGGTGCGATTGAGGCCGTCATTATAAATGATGAAGATATCGATTTGGATGTGATTGGAAATTGTCCGCCGCGTTCGATATGCGGAAGCGGCCTGATTGATGCAGTGGCGGTAATGTTAGATTTGGGGATTATCGATAAAACCGGCAGATTCGCCGAGACCGAAAAGCTAAAAAATAAATTACCATCAGCCATTCTCAAAAGAATAATCCAAATAGATGGCCGGCAGGCATTTATCCTTGCTGAAACGAAGGGTGAAAAAATCATTCTTACGCAGAAGGATATTCGAGAGGTCCAGTTGGCCAAAGCTGCTATCCGGGCAGGGATAAAACTTTTGCAGAAAAAAGCTAATCTGGAGGATAGCGATGTAGAACAGGTTCTCCTTGCCGGTGCCTTCGGTAATTACATTCGGCCGGAAAGTGCACTGAAGATAGGATTGTTACCAGATGTTGCTGTTGAGCGTATTCGTTTTGTCGGTAATGCCGCTGCAGCCGGTGCACAAATGCTCCTTCTTAGCAGTCAGGCAAGAGAAAAAGCCCGCCAATTAGCCCGAAAGATTGAGTACGTCGAAATTGCCCATAGCGAAGACTTTCAGACCGTGTTTGCTGACTTAATGACCTTTTGAAATTCAAAGCGGAAAGCAGAGAAGCGCGGAGGTCTAATGGGAAAAAAAGCGAGAAGAAAACCGGAGAGGATGCCGGATTTACACTTCAAATTGATGAATATCATCTTTCGCATCATTGATTTTGTATATCCATACATAGATAAGCGCGTCGAAAAATTCGGGATAAAGCCGGGTATGACCGTTGTGGATTACGGGTGTGGGCCGGGCAGATACACGACCAGATTCGCCAGGTTAGTCGGCGAACAAGGCAAAGTCTTCCCGATAGATATTCACGAGATGGCTATCGAGATGGTGACGAAAAAAATTGACAAATACGGACTAAAAAACGTCGTTCCCGTATTGGCTAAAGGATATGACAGCACTTTACCCGACCAGACAGCAGATGTTGTATGTGCTATTGATATGTTCTTTATTATTAAAAAGCCCACCGAATTTTTAGCTGAGCTCAAAAGAATAACTAAAATCGATGGTTTTTTGGTAATTGATGACGGTCATCAGAGCCGTAGTGTTACTAAGGGCAATATCCTTGAATCCGGTTATTGGGATATAATTGAGGAGACCCGTGACCACTTAAAATGCAGACCCAGGCATAGCTAAATAGCCCTGTATGGAGAAAATCCACAAAAATTTCTTGACAGGGTATATGGATTTTTTGTATTATATATATACTACGGGGCCGGGGATTTTCCTCTCTTTCCTCTCCCTCCGCACCTCGGCCCTGTTTTTTATTTTACTGCGAAAACACCAAGCCACGAATTTAAACCGTGAATCAATTCTTTGCGATAGCACTACTACGAAGGATAAATTAATGCAGATTTACGCGGTTTGTTTTTAATAATAGATGTCTGTACGCTTTTACTGAAAGGCGGGCGGGTAAGTCTTATGACAAAGCAGCAAGTAAATCTTACGGCGAATTTGCTTATCTAAATTTTCCGGAGTGCACAATCGCTTAGTTAAAGTGCAGCCATTCCAATGCAAACGTGGCGAAGTCGGGAAAGTCAACGTCTCCGCTTCCGTCCCAATCGGCAGTGCCGGTACTTAGCCAGGAGTCGCAAAATTCCTTTAGGTCATAATAATCCACGCAGCAATCGTCGGTAAGGTCAACGGAGGGGCAGAGTTGCTTAAATGTATAGGCCGTGCCATGGTCATCATCATTAAACGCTCCTATTATAGCATAGCCACCTTCAACTGAAACAGACCAGCCGAAGGAGTCGGTAGAATTGACATCCAAGACGGTCAATTTGTCAAGTTGCGGCCAGTTTGTACCAGAGCGCGAACGCCTGAATATATATCCTGCGCCCGGTTTGAAACTGGCTGGAGCGCCTACAAGAGCATAATTGCCGCTGATAGAAACCGACTTGCCAAAATAGTCGGACCTGCAGGGGTCACTGGCGAACAGTATATCCTGTTCAGTCCAGATTGGACCGCCATTACGCTTGAATATGTATGCACAGCCGGTCTGTCCATTAACAGCATCAATATCATCACTTTCGGCCCCCACGATGGCATAATTGAAGTCGATTGCAACCGAACGGCCAAAGTTGTCGCCCCCTGAAGCATCCGAAGCAATCAGCTTAGGATGTTGAGGATTCCAATATATACCCTCGCGTTTGAATATATAGGCGGCTCCGGAATCAATTAATTGTGGGCTTGGACTACTCAAATCGGCGCCTACGATGGCAGTGTTGGCATCAATTGCAACCGAATAACCAAAACGCTCACCGGCAGTCGGTGCAGGGTCGAAGGCAAATAGCTTGACCGTCTCGTTGGTATCGGCCCAGCCGGTGGGCGGTTTCTCAAAGATATATGCAGAGCCGCACTGATTTATCCCCAAGTCAGTATCATTATAAGCTCCTACGATGGCATAATCACCGCTGATTGAGACAGAATATCCGAACTCATCACTGATTGCGCCATCCGAGGCGGTTAGTATGGCCTGTTGGCTCCAAGTCGTACCAGTTCGCTTAAAAATATAAGCAGCGCCGATATGGCTATTTTTGATGTACGCACCGACGACGGCATAATCGCCGCTGATTGAGACCGAACAGCCGAAGGAGTCGCCGGGCTGAGCATCAGAAGCTGTCAGTTTGTCCTGCTGAGCCCAGGTTGTACCGGTTCGCTTGAATATATACGTAGCACCACGGTTATCATAAGGGCCACCCATATCAGAATAACGTGCACCAACGATGGCATAATCGCCGTCAATTGAAACGGAAAAGCCAAAGTAGTCATATTGGTCGGCATCGCCGGCTGTGAGTTTTTGTTGCTCCTGCCAGTCAGCTCTGATACCGGCAGCGGTCAAAAAGCAGAGAATAACCACAACGGTCATTGAAAGTTGACGGATTTGCTTTACTCGCCACATAATAGTACCTCCTCACACAAAAATAGTCTGCACTTGCAATTTATGAATAATTATAACATATCCGGTCTGTATTGTCAAAAATATTAGGGATAAATTTTATATGCCGGCAGTGTAAACTAGGATGTAGAAAATATAAGTAATATAGCCGAAAAGCAGTATTGCTCCGCCGATACGGCCGATTGTGCGTCTGAAGATAATTATTAAAAATGCAAAGCCGGCACTTACAGCTATCATAATCCAGTAATCAGCTCCAATCAATCGCTGCCCAATTGTAAATGGCTGAACCATGCCCGCTGTGCCGACAACAAGAAGTGTATTAAAGATATTCGAGCCGACTAAATTGCCGATGGATATGTCGTGCTCACCTTTAATTGCAGCGGCAATACACGTTGCAAGCTCCGGCAAAGAAGTGCCAATAGCAATAATGGTCAGGCCGATGACAGCTTTGCTTAAGCCGGCTCGCTCGCCAATAACCACTGCCCCCCGCACAGCCATATCCGCCCCTAAGGCCAGCCCTGCAAATCCAATAATAACGAACAAAATGCTATTTGTCGTATAACGAGAATGGTATGTCGA
>CAYSJK010000004.1:0-31085 GCA_964431375.1 uncultured Pirellulales bacterium | reverse complement strand
TTGTGCAATCCTTCAACCGGTTTTATTATGATAGAATCATTATCTACCATCTTTCCACTGCCTCAATCTTATGGACAAGTTAAATATAGCACTTGCGTGCAGTTGGCTGACACGCGACTCGGTTATTTCAAGAACATCAGCAATTTGCTTCATCGTTAGATGCTGCTGGTAATAAAGCACAATAATTTGCTGCTGTCTCTTGGGCAATTCCTGAATTGCATCGGTTAATTTTTCTATTAGCTCAGCCTGTTCAATCTGCTGGTCAGGAGTAGTTGTGCGCGCTGCAGCCAAAAAATTCCCTAATGCAGGAGCATCTTCTGAAAAGCCGTCTATGGAGACAAAATGCTGGGCACGAGCATTTTCGAATATTTGATAAAGTTCATCGAGAGTTATTCCGAGCTTTTCAGCTAACTCGGCATCAGCAGGAGCGGTACCCGTCTGCTCGATGATTTTCTGGCTAAGCTGCTGGGCCTTGCGAATCTGCTTGTTCAGATTAACCGGTACAAAAGACCAGCCCCTCAGTTCATCCAGAATGGCCCCTTTTATCCTGATATAGGCATAAGTTGTGAACTCAGCCTGATGAACGGGGTCAAAATCGCGGGCCGCCTTTACCAGCCCAACAGCTCCAGCTGAAACTAAATCTTCAAATGATAACGGGGGCTTCAGATATGTTATCACCTCGTGAGCTATTTTATGAACCATAGGAAGTAATTGTGCTATCTGCTCATCTTCGATGACTTTAGCAGATTTCTTTTGGACAGAATAAGCGCGCATAGCAGCAGAGTTCAGATGCTTTTTTGTATCCTCATCAACCTGATGCTTTAGCTTGTTCTTAGTCCTTACTGCCACTTTCTTTTCCCTTTTGTTTTTTCATATGGTTCGTAACCATTGCACTTAGTACAAGAGCATTTACTGCCTTGACCGCCAACATCCCTGCTATGTAGGCAAGTACTGCGCCTGCCGATGCTCTTTTGCAACAAATAAATGGAGAGAGACCGCTAATCCATCCGATGAAGCCCAAGCCGAAAAAGCATATCACTGCGATGCTAACGGCAATTGAACGAGCGTTAAACGGCATAGTAAATCTCCAGATTTCAAATCTTAAATTGAAGACCCGACAAGTTCTTTTCCTTCCGGCACAGCCGATTCGGCCTGAAAGACAGATATAGCTTCTATTGGTTCTACTTCGGTTCCGACCAGGATTTCATCGTAAGCTAACACCGGTAATGTTGCTACCATCCGCGATAACATTGTTGCCAGAGGCACACGTAATCTCGAATCACACAGTAAAACCACCTTGTCAATACCTTTATCCATCGCATTTTTCCAAGCCTCTGCAATTTTCCTGCTAATATCCATTGCCATTTCAGTCGGCAGAGATATCGTTGCCGTTTCCGGCTCTTGTCGCAAAGTTGAGGTCATCTGATGTTCAAGGGCAGGTTCCAGCGTTATGGCCGAAATAATACCATTCTCATTTTTAAACTGCTCGGTAATTGTCCTACTTAACGACTTTCGAACCATTTCTGTTAAAACAGTAGGATTCTTGGTTTTTGCGGTGTTTTCTCCCAATGATTCAAGTATAGTATTCAATTCACGAATCGGTATCCCGTCTTTCAAGAGATTTTTAAGCACACGTTGAAGTAGCCCAACGGATATATCTTTATCGGGGCCAACAACTTCTCCTACTAAAGATGGTTGGCTCTTACGAAGGCGGTCAACAAGAAGCTGTACGTCTTCACGAGTCATCAATTCACCGGCGTGTTTTCGTAACGTTTCGGATAAATGGGTAATAAATACAGACTCGGGGTCGATAACCGTGTAGCCGTTTAACTCGGCCTTTTCTTTATTAGCTGGTATAATCCATAAAGCCGGCAGGCCATAAACGGGTTCGGCAGTTTCTATGCCTTCGACTTTAGTTTGGACGTTGCCAGAATCCAGAGCGAGGAACATATCAGGCTCCAAGCGACCTTTTGCGACTATATGGTCAAACAATCGAATTTCATAAGCTGTTGGTTCGATAGTGATATTGTCTCGCAGGCGAACCAAGGGGATAACGATACCGAGTTCCTGAGCAAATTTTCTTCGCAGTGCCCCGATGCGCTCAAAGATGGTGCTGTCTTTACGAGGGTCAACCATACTAATCAATCGCACGCCGACCTGGACGGAAACTCTATCGACATCCAACAATTCTTCAACAGGTTGTTTCTCAGCTCTTTCCTTCGCAGGAGTGATTTGTTTTTGCCGGTCTTTTTCAGTTCGAGCTGCGACTCGTCCAATTAAAAAAGTACCAACGGCCAGCAATAGAAATGGTATCTTGGGCAGACCCGGCACCAGAGACATTGCAGCAATGATAATGGAAGCCGTCTTTAGAGGTTGGCTCGACCTAAGAAACTGCATGGACAAATCCTGGCCCACGCTGTGTTGAGAGGAGATTTTGGTTACCAGAAAACCCGAACTTACTGATATTATTACCGATGGTATCTGACTAACGAGTCCATCACCAATAGAAAGGATAGAATAAGTCCTTATGGCATCGGCAATTGTCATGCCACGTGAATAACCCATAGCAATGCCACCGATAATATTGACCGCAGTAATTACAAGTCCCGCCTTGGCATCACCACGAATGAATTTACTGGCACCATCCATCGCACCATAGAACTCGCTTTCCTTGATGATTTTTGCTCTGCGTTCGTTGGCCTGAGCTTCAGTAATAAGTCCACTATTTAGGTCGGCGTCGATAGCCATTTGCTTGCCGGGCATGGCATCAAGGGTGAAACGTGCAGAGACTTCACTTATTCGCTCGGCCCCTTTTGTAATTACTACGAACTGTATAACAACGAGAATTAAGAAGATTACCAAACCAACCACAAAACTGCCACCGGCAACAAAATCACCAAAGGTCTGGATGATTTTTCCTGCACTGGCCTGTAGCAGTATCAATCTTGTTGAGGCCACATTAAGTGAGAGGCGGAACAGTGTTACAAAAAGCAGCAACGAAGGAAATGAGGACAGCTCGAGGGCCTCTTTCGAGGATACAGTTACTATCAAAACAGATATAGCCAAAGATATGCTGCAGGCCAGCAGCATGTCCAGTAAAGGTGTGGGCAGAGGTATTATCAAAGTTGCCAGAACAAAAACCAGTCCCACGGCCAAAATGATATTGCTGTATGAGGTCATAGGTGCATCAATCAGGTCCCCATCTGCTCTGTTTCGCAGATGCGTCCCTGGTAATCTTGATGAACCGGCTTTTGCAGAATCTGCCATAAATACTTCTTTTATAAAACAAAAGTTCCTAAGAATTTAATTTATGTAACGTCTGCTTTTTGCGGCTTTGCACCCAAAATCTGATTTATTTTGACTGCAAACCAGCCATCCACTTCCACTATACTTCCGGTGGCAAACTTAGTGTCCTTCAGATAAAGATCAGCCGGCTCATCAATAGGTTTGTCAAGGGTTAAGACCGAGCCGGGTCCAATTCGTAAGAGCCGGCGGACCGAAATATCTGTTTGACCAATAGCAACTGTGACCGGTATGTTCATATCCAGCAGAATATCAATGCTGCCGCCGGGACCGGCAGCTTCACCTTCAGAAACTTCATCAAATTCCACGGATTTTGCTTGTTTCTTCGAGTCATCTTTTTGTGTATTTTCGGGTGACTGGTCCTGTTTTTCATTAACTTCTGTAGCTGTTTCTGCCATACGACGCTCCTTTCGACATTCTGAACTTAAGTAAGCTAAGCGCGTGTCAGTTAAAAACAAACACTTAACTGTGCTCAGAATGGCAAGTTATTTAATTGTTTGTAAACGAATTAGCATTCAGTGACGTATCCTAATTTTGCAAAGAGTTTGTACTTATTTTTCTCAAGATTAACAGGTCATTTTAGGTCCTCTTTGAATACGACAGCATATTGGCCGGCTGATTTTGCGGGCCAGCCGCGATAAACTCTTCGGCCGTCAACCTTCAATTCGATCGGCTCATTAACTCTCCTACCAAGCACCAATATGTCATTAACCTGGAGGTTTAATATCTGGTCAAAAGTAAGTTGGGTCTCAGACAGTTGGGCCGTAACATTAACATTTATTTGCTCTATGTGCTGTAGAATGGCTTTTGGAACTTCCTCGGGAGAGAGCGCATTAGGTCCACCAATGGATTCAGTTTTTCCTGCCACAAAATCCAATTCGCTACAGAGTATTAAAAGGTATGCATCAGATGCGTTTTCCGAGTCGGCTCCTTTTACATTAAATGCAATCTTGCAAAGTACTTCTGAACCACTCAGCTTCAGGGGCAATTCTCCTTTAACAAAACTGTCAACCGGACGAAAATCGAAAGATTCATAAGAGCCGGAAAGAACCTCAATAATACCAGAAGCAATATCTGACAAAAGCGATACTTCCAGCTGAGACAAATCCTTATCTGATTCACCTTCGGTTTCTGATTCACCAAGCAATTGTCTTGCCCAAACAACCGCCGTCTCGTTAGGTACGCCAACAACTCCACATAGTTGAGCCCTGTTGGTCCCAAAACCTAAAAAATATTCTTGTTTGCTATCTGAGGTTTCGTTACAAAATTCAGCAGCAAAGTGCTGCGTGATTGAGACAACTGTCACGCTAAAGTCACTTTGACAAAGGGAAGTAAATTTTCCAGCTATTGCCGTTGCAAGTATTTTTGCAAAATCATCAAGTTTTTTAATCTGCTCACTGCCAAAATAATGGGGCCGATGCCAGTCGTAATCAGTGGTTTGTACCTGTGTGTTATCTTCCGGCGGTCTGGACCCAACAGCAGCGAGTAGTTGTTGAATCCTTTGCTCGCTCAAGTTATTAGCACCTGTGTCACTCATTGTATAGCGAATTCCCTAAAAAGAATGTTTTTGATTTGGGGCTTTGCGTCAGGAAAAAGCTTCTCGTTAAAAATATCACATATTTGTGATTGAATACGCTGAAGATTTCTATCGCCTCGAGTATCTTCGATGCTTAGACCCGCAAGATAGATAGTAAACCAGTTTGCCAAAAGCAGCTTTTTCTCTTCAAGAAAAGCTGTTCCTTTCTTCTGGTCTGCCTCGGAGTTCATCTGAAACGTCAAAGCGACCCTTATGTATCGTGTTACGCCAGGTTCATCAAGGTTTGCGACCACCGGGTCTAAATCATAATACCAGACCTTTTGAGAATCTTTTCCGGTTAAGTCGGATATATCCGATTTTATATCTTCAGTCTGATTCGAATTTTCTTTGTTGTATTGAGAGGGTTCAGTTGGCTCGTCTTTAACAGAACCGGCAAATAAGCGACCGAGCCCAAAGCCCGCACCCGCACAAAAGACCACTGCTATAATCAATATTATCCACCATAAGATGCCGCTTTTTGATGTCTTTTTGCCATCTGATTCTTCTTTTGAATTTTCTTGTTCTTTCACTTCATCCGTATCTGCCATTTTCCTGCCTCACTATTATATTTTTAAGAGAATTTCAATCAGGTTAACTGCAGGCAACCCTCCTGCCGATATCGATGAATCTTATCTCGCAAGGTTCTATCACTGATTCCTAATACCTTCGCAGCTTTAGTTTGATTACCTGCTGTTTGATGCAAAGTCTCTAAAATCGCCCTTCGCTCCACTTGTTTAAGAGGTATTCCTCCAAGCCGCGTCGTTTTAGGGATATTTACCTGCTCTTGCTGACACACATCGTCTGATACGTTTACTTTTTCCTGCGGTAAAGGTTGTAATTCATCAAAAAGCCATGATACATCAGCCAAGGAGAGGATTTGGCCGACTCCTAAAATCAACGATGTTTGCACAACATTTCGTAATTGTCGGACATTTCCGGGCCAGGGGTACTTAGTGAATATATCCATCATCGCAGGGTCAAGTTTAGTAATGTTGCGCTGAGCCTCACGAGCATATAGATTGACAAAATGCAACACGAGATCGGCCAAATCCTCCTTGCGTTTTTTTAGAGGAGAGATAACTAACCTCACCCCACTTAACCTGTAGTAGAGGTCTTTGCGGAATCGGCCTTTTTGAACTTCCTGTAATAAATCTTTATTAGTGGTGCTTATTATTCGAACATCGACTTTGACATTTTCTGTTCCTCCAACACGCTCAAAGTCCTGATGTTCAAGTACTCGCAAAAGTGTGGCCTGAAATTTAATGGGTGTTTCGGTAATTTCATCCAGCAGCAGGGTTCCTCCATGTGCCATTTCGAACCGGCCTTTACGCTGATTATAGGCGCCGGTGAAGGCCCCTTTCTCGTGACCAAATAACTCGCTTTCAAGAAGGGAATCACTCAGTGCTGCGCAATTAACTTTGATATATGGACCCTGTGCCCTTTTGCTGTTGTAATGGATTAGGAAAGAAATCAGCTCTTTGCCTGTTCCACTTTCACCACTTACCAAAACCGGCGCCGAAGTTGGCGCTATTCTTTTCGCCAACTCTACGGTTTGAACCATCTTTGAACTTCTGCCTACAATTCGATACAGGCAGTTTGGACCTTCGTAGGCAGAGGCTATCGTTGATACATGGTGATTAGGCAGGAAGCTGTCCACTATGTTTTCTACTCTTCTGCGGTCGAGCGGCTCGATTAGAAAATCACAACAGCCTTGTTTAATAGCGTTAACCGCTGTTTCAACGGTTTGATTTTGTTGTATTCGTCCATCTTGAGCTTTCGCTATCATAACCACTGGAAGCTCCGGCGAATTTGCCCTGATTACGGCAAGCAGCTCGAAGCCATCCTGTAGCTGACAAGACCGGTCAGGATACTGACTTATCCCGTCGCTGGTAAATATAAGGTCATAACTGTTTTTCTCAAGGTAGTGAAATGCCGCTTTTTTATTATCTGCCAGATGGCCACGAATTCCTTTGCGGGCTAAAATCTCAAGTAAAAAACGGGCCATCTCGGGGTCGCTACCAACTATCAATACATTCGCAGTATCTTCCTTATGCTGCTCTGAGCTTAGGTTTTTTGTCTCGGTGTCATCCACGTTAAGGAACTCCAATTGATTTCTTTGTTTTTATTAGCTACTTGCCGCCTGCCAATTGTTCACACTCTTTAATTAATGCATGTGGCTTATCCTCCAGGCGCCAATCAATCAGTTTCTCCCGGACTTTAGCAAGGTCGGTCCACGGATAGTCAGGATATTCTGCAATTAACTGTCTATAGGTTTTCTTTGCTGATTGTAGGTCGTTATTTCGCTGGCAGTTGCCTATTTGGAATAAAATCCAGGCTTTTTCCCGAGCAGAGTCGAGGTCATTCGGGCCCTTGCGATTAAAAGCTTCCTGGTAAAACATCGTTGCTTCTCTCGCATGACCACTAAGAAACAAAACTTCCGCCACCTCAAAAGGATTTTTAAGCTGGTCTGGGATTTGCGTTAGATTTTCAAGAATTTGTAGTGTATGCTCATTTAGCGACCCATATTGGCACTCGGATTTAATTAGCTTTTTAGGTTCCGGCTGGGCAGGTGTTTTCCCAGGTTTTTCCTGCGTTTTTGTATCGAGTAAGGCTTCGTTCGTCTCGATTACCGGTTGTTCCGGCCCGGTGACACTAATAGATTTTAAGGGCTGTTTAAGTGAATTAAATACAATAGATTGGATTTGCTCAATCACTTGTTTAAGCTCGTTTTTTCCCTTGCTGTCCTTCTCAGCTTGATAAATACTAATCCTGGCCTGCTGTAGTTGTTGTCTTAGAGCGATGTTCGTCTCTTTAACAACTGAACTTTCAGATTTTGTTAATTGTAGTTCTCCATTTTCCTTATTTGAATTTTCTGCAGATAATTGTTTTTCGTGCTGGATTTCAGCACCGACAGGAACTGCCAACAGGCAAACAGTTACAAATACAAAATAGCTGTGGAGAACGATATAGAGTCGTGCCCGATGTTTATATACGGAAATTCGCTTATTGGACATCTTGTGTTGAACATCTGACATAATATTTGCCTTTAAGCTTTTGCCTTCCATTTTTATTGATTCAACGTTCCTTATTTCTATTGGGTCTGTTTTAGTAATTGGCTTGATGCATCTGGACTATCAAAATCTTTTTTTTCATTTGTAGGTTCGACACCATTCCACTGGCCTAAAAGAACAAGAGTCGCTTCGTTGTAGCTTTTTTGCTGCTTATAGACCGATGCGAGGACGCCCAAGGCCTTCTGCTTTATCTGTTCCGAGGGACCAGATTCTAAAAGTTGTGTGCATACATATACGGCCTGAGAATTTTCGCCGAGTTTTAAACAGACATCAGCCAGTTCAAAAGCGACTTCCTGTGCCAAAGGCCCTGGTTCAACAAAAACGAGAATCTCGGCCAGCTCTCTGCGGGCAAGCTCCAGATTACCTTTTGTTATGTAACATCCAGTTAATTCGAAACAGACCTTTGCCTTTAATTGCGGGTCAGGAATATACTCGGCTCTATCTCCAAGCACGGAGATGGCTTTGTCAACCAGCCCCATTGTTCGAAGGATTTTGCTTCTTACCAGCAATATCTCTGTAGATTCTTTCTGTGTGAATTGCCAGGGATGCATGCCATCAATCAATGTAAGGGCTTCAATGAAATGCTCCTGCCTTATTTGGGCTTCTACTAATGCAGAGATAGTTTCTATATATTTTTCCCTCGAGAGGTCGCCAGTCAGAGCACATTGAAAAGCAATACAAGCTTGCTGTAAATTTCCTAAAGTCAGGTTGATTTTGCCAAGGAGAAAATAGGCCAAATATAGCTCTCTGCTTTCCTGTTCTTTAGCGAGGTTGATATATCGTGTTAACCATTTGGCTGCGGCTTCATAATCTTTTAACTCATTGTAGCATTTAGCTGCTCCGAAGGCGGCTACGGCCTGTGCTTGATTAGACAATCCAAGGTAGTACACTTTTCGATAGAGCCGTGCTGCCTCACTCAAAAATCCTGCTTTCATAGTGGCATCGGCAAGATACAAATTAGCCCGGTTAGAAAGCTCACTGTCGGGATACTGCTCAACGAGCTGTTTTAAGTCCTCCCGCGCACCAAGATGGTCACGAATATCAGCCTTCAATTTGCTGGAGTGTAAAAGCGCAAACGGTGCTAAATTTGTTTGCGAATAGCGATTAGCTACCAATTTATATTCTGCGATTGACTCAGTGATCTGGCCTCTCTGCGCCTGCAGAATCCCCAAGGCAAAATGGGCATTAGGCACACGCTGGTCGTCATAAAAGGAAAGCAAAAAACTTTGCCATAATGACATAGCCTCCTGGGCAAGAAAAGATACGAATTCCGATAATGAGCTATACTCATCCGGATTAAAAATTTTTACAAGTCTCTGCTCATCTAATCGAGCCAACAGGCCGACGCTACCGGCTGCTATTGCAACAGCTTGCTGCGTTGTTGCTGCCGGCAGATATAGAATCACCGGTCTATTACGAATAAAATCTTTTGCCTTTTCCGACCCCTCCTCTTTACCGGGGACCCAGGTAATATCAATTTTTGCATTCGTGGCAAATCTGGCCAGAAGTTCTTCAATTGATGCCCCCTGACAAATAACAGACCAACGTGTTGGTGCACCCGGGTGCTCTATTTTTTGAATCTGCGGAGCAAGCAATCCTTTACTTAATCGTTCTGAACCGGAATTTAAAAGCCCGCTTAAGCCGGATACTTCGTTGATACCAGAGAAAGGGTCAACCTCTACCGGACTGCTCCACAAACGGTCTGGAATATCTTTATCAATATCACATAATGAAAGAATATATCTGGTAACAGATTCGGTAATAAGAAAGTGACAATCACGCAGCAGCAATAAAGGCAAGCCCCCGTCCAAATCAACAGCATTGATTAAGGCAATTGTCTGATAAGCACCGGCCCGTGCTTTTAGGTATCGCCCTTTTTGAACATCGATAAAACTAAGATAATAATTGGCTAATATCCTTATAAGAGGTGAACGGCTTTCTGAAACTCCTCTGAATAAACGATGGGCCTGACCAAGATCACCGGTTTTTCTTATGCACAAAGCCATTTTTAGCTGAAGAAAATCTCTCAGAAGATTACTTTCTTCACCTGTTGGAAGGCCCTGCCGAAGCTGGTTATATATATCAAAAGCCGTGACATAATCTTTCTGCAGATAAAAGTCCTGAGCAACTTTCAAAGATAGTGGCTGTGTTGTGGGGGGAACAAATTGTGGTTTTTGTACTTGCGATGACTGAACCTGGACCGAATCCTCAGCGGCAGGAGTCTTAGGCAAAGTTGTCTGGCGAGTAATAGGCACTGCTCCAAACTCAGAGGCAGGCCTCAGTATTGCATACAGAAACATCGCAGCAGCAACAATAATGCCAAATACAAGGACTTTCTGAAGAGTTGAAAAACGCTTAAGCAGAGAGCTAATTTGTGATGATTTTTGTTTCTTATCAGGCTGGTCGGTGGCAACCTGGACCTGTCTCTGTCGGGCCATAAAATCGTAAAACTTTTCATCCCCCGTAAATGCCTCACGCTCTGAAAGTTCCTTACTAGCTATTTCTGTGGATTTCCGGTCTGATGGCGCCTCGACAGGGCCTTCTTCGAGAATAGTTTGTGGCTCTTTTTTCGCCATAACTTTCTATTTCTCTCTCGTTTTAATTCTGATAAACCGGGACTAATTGAGATAGAATAAGAGCATATTTCACAGTTTTTTTAATAAGCAATAAATGTGCCAAACTTGGTTATAGATTTTCCGGGCAACGCTATTATTGGGCTTTTGACAGAAAAATCCCCTAATCGTCTTAATATTAAACCGACCATGTTTCAAGGGGATGTCAGGATTCTATACGAGCCGATAGATTTTCTGACGTGGATATATTTTTTGGTGGTGCAATTTGGGCTAAAATCATAATGTACAGATGGGCTCAGGCATGAGAGGGTCTAAAACCTCATCCTGCGATTCTTTGTCTATATATGACCCTTTTTTGATATTATATTGCTTGACCTTGGCGTATAAGGTTGCTCTGGTTATCCCGAGAAGTGCGGCCGCCTTAGTTTTCTGCCAGCAGGTCTCCCTAAGAGCTCTGCAAATCAGTTCCCGCTCAGCCTTTTCTAATGAAAAATCCTTAAAATAGCCATTTATAGAGCATTTAGGGGCCTGATTGCACTCCATAAGGTCAATTACAATACTGCTTAGGCCGATCTTGTCTGTTGTTTCCATCATTATCGCTCTTTCGATAACATTACGCAGTTCTCGGACGTTTCCAGGCCAGTCGTATTTCTCTAAGACTTCTACAGCCATTTTAGTCAACGAGGTTATCTTATTCTGTTTATCCGGGCAGATTGTAGATGTTTTCAGAAAATACTCAGCTAAAAGCGGAATATCCTCTCTTCTCTCAGGCGATTTAAGAGGGTCGATAGTTATAGGACTAATATTCAGGCGATAATAAAGGTCGCGACGAAACCGGTTATTTTGAGTTTCCTTTTGAAGATTTCGATTGCTTGTGGCTATTATTGTGGCGCTGCACGCAATATTTTTAGTTCCTCCTACCTTCCTAAAGGTTTTTTCTTGAAGGACGCGCAACAATTTCGCCTGCAGGTCTAAAGGCATCTCAGAAATTTCATCAAGCAGGACAGTGCCGGTCCCAGCCAACTCCAAAAGTCCTGTTTTATCGCGGTCAGCCCCTGTGAAGGAACCTTTGACATGCCCAAAAAGCTCACTTTCCAGCAGATTTGCCGTGAGGGCGGCGCAATTTATAGCCACAAAGGGCTTATTCGGGCACCTTAAAGCATGTATAGCCTTAGCAGACAATTCTTTGCCAGTACCTGTTTCACCAACTATCAAAATTGGATTACATCTGCTGACAGCGACAAGCTTAATCATCTTGAGGGTATTTTTAATCGCGTGACTTTTGCCAACCAAAGAAACAGAAGCCGCAAGGTCTTCAGCGAAAAAACCGTTAAAATTTTTCTTATTGTCGATGGCCTTGCACTGCTCTTTTATATGTCCTGCGATTTGCTCCAGCCGGCAGTAATCTTGTCTTCCTCGTAGATAGTCTAATATCCCTATCTTTTTGAACTCTTCAGTATAGTCAATGTCATTTTCGTCTTCACCAACAACCACAATGGGGATATCTATTGAGTTCTTATAGGTCGTATCGAGGAACTCTCGTATATGTACCGGAGTGAAGTGATGGTCGAAAAGGATTAAATCCGGTTTGACAGTCTGAACGATGTCCACAGCTTCAGCTATGTTGTCAGCTACAAATATTTGCTGGCCAACGCTTTGGGCCAACTGTTGTACATCAGCTATTCTTGTTACCGCGACAACTCTGCGTAAACTCATTTTATCATAAGTTCATTAGCTTTATCCCCCACTATTGCTATTTTTATATACAAAGAACTATATAGATTTAATAGTAGATAAGCCATACCCACAAATTGATAAATAACAAAATCGACATATCTATAAAGATAACTTTAATTTTTTATGGGACGGGCCAATAATGTCACTATGTATTCACAATTAAAATTCACTGTAACTTAGGTGACAAGTTTATAGGACGTCTTATTCTTATTATAGGACGAACTTTTGCCTCAACAAGAAGTTATAATTAAGGTGCTAAACATTTCCTCTAATTTCAGAGCTAAGAAATGAAACTCCAACGAAACAATGCTGTTACTTATAGGACTTTTTGACGTTAACTGTCAATGAAAAACAAGATAACGTGCCTTCTATGTATAACCAATATCCCTTTATATCTTTGCTGGTTTGAAGTCGGCAAAATTTTCTGTAGTGTAGGAAGATTTAACCATCGCAAGAATTTTAACAACACCGTTTGCGTAGTGTAAAATAATTTTTAATTTCCATAAGTCTTGCTAAAGCAATAAGTTACACGACTATAAATGACGCCGGATTTAATGTGGCACAGCGATTGCTGTTCTTTGTCCCATCGGTAGTGACAGCATTATATTGTTCAGCATCGTTGAAAAAAACTTTTTTATTTTCGAACTTTAAAAAGGTAAAAGACTTATGAGTACAGTATCAACAATATCCACAGCGACAAATATCCAGACGGATTATATAAAACTTTTGATAGCACAGCTACAATACCAGAATCCCCTTGAGCCTTTGGACAACAATGAGATGGCCTCGCAGCTGGCACAGTTTTCAGAATTACAGCAGCTCGAATCAATGAATACAAGTTTTGCGGATATTCTTGCCATTTCCAATCGCAGCTATGCCAACTCACTGTTGGGCAAGAATGTGACATTCTACGTAGAAGACGAAACAACTGGTGCATTAGATAAGAAAGTGGGCTCCGTTGATTCGGTTTTTAATGACCCTGAGACAGGTGAAAGCCTTCTGGGAGTAACGGCTGGTGAAGGGGAAGAAGCCCAAGATTATACCCTTAGTATGGATTCTGTAATATTGATAGAAAATTAAAAACGAATTAATACTTTAAAAAATATAAGGAGAAAAAAATGAGTTTTGCACTTTCAGCAGGCGTGAGCGGCCTGCAGGCCCATCAGAAAATGTTAGATTTAGCAGGCAACAACCTGGCCAACGTTAACACCACTGCGTTCAAGGCCAGCAGAATCACTTTCTCAGAACTTCTTAGTGAAACTATAAAAAAGGCATCACAGCCAACCATGACTATTGGTGGTACAAATCCTATGCAGATGGGCAGTGGCGTTGGCATATCGGGTATTAGCCCCAACATGACCCAGGGTAATATCATAAACACAGGCAATCCTCTGGATTTAGCGATAGAAGGGGAAGGATATTTCGTTCTCAGCGATGGCCAACAGAACATTTACACTCGCGCAGGTACATTTGCGGTTGATGCAGAATCGACGTTGATTGACCCAGCTACAGGGTACCGAGTTCAAAGAATTGGGTCGGAAGGAGAGATAGACGGTTTTCAGGTTCCTGGTGATGGGAATGTTCATGTACCTTATGATGTGGCAATGCCTGCAAGAGCTACATCTCAAATATTAGTATCCGGAAATCTCAGTGCTGATGCAGCTTTTCCTGCACCTCGAAAGCAGGTAATAGCATCGAATGTCTCTTATACGTATGGTGGAGGAACTGCAGCAGCACTAACTACAGAAATTGACCAGCTTGACCAATTTAGTGGGGGTGGGGAGAGCGATGGACAATTAAGTGTCGGCCAATCGGCGACAATTACTATTTCCGGCTATGATCCGAATGGCACTCCATTTAGCAGCGGCCTAAACTTTACGGTTAATCCCGATACAACGCTTGGTGATTTGACAACCCATTTAAATGATAATGTGCTTAACGGTGCTGAAGCTTCCTTAGTCAACGGCCAAATCAGGATAACCGATGATACCGGTGGTTACAGCAGGACGGATATCGCTTTGTCATACGCTGGTGACGGCTTACTGAAAACACCAGCGTATTTCGAGATGCAATCTATTGGGGGAGAAGAAGTTAAGAATGTTGACATTACTATCTACGACACATTAGGAGGTAAACATGTTCTTTCAGGTGCTTTTGTCAGAACAGATAACGCCAATACCTGGGATTTAGTGCTGTCCTCGATAACAGGCAACATTAATGAGATAACAATAGAAAACCGGCGCATCGAAGATGTAACATTTGATGCTTATGACGGTTCTTTTGCCGGTATAGGGAGCTCTGATTCACCCGAATTTGTAATAACTTTTGCTCACGACCCAACAAATCCCCAAACGTTTCAGTTAGAATTAGGAACCATAGGCAAGCTGGACGGCTTGACACAATTCGCTGGAAATTCCACTGCAGTGGCAAGAGAGCAGGACGGATATGAAGCAGGCAGACTATCGACTGTCTCGGTTAATAACGAAGGCATACTTATTGGCTCTTTCTCTAACGGCATTAAAAGAAATATCGCGACTCTCCAGATATCACTATTCCAGAATACCGGAGGCCTTGAAAGTATTGGCAATGCCTACTTTATTCCTTCGGCTAACTCGGGTGAAGCGATAGCTACGCAAGGCATGACTGCCGGTGCAGGCATTATTCATGGTGGAGCATTGGAAAAATCTAATGCTGACGTAGCAACCGAATTTGTAAATATGATACAAGCCCAAAATGGTTTCCAGGCAAATGCAAGGACTATCAGAGTCGCCAATGATATACTGCGAGAGTTGAGCAATCTTATTAGATAAAATTTGATTCGAGAGTCTCAGTTTCAAAGGTAGACCATTTAAGAAAGCTAAGATGACCACAGTTCCCATCATCGCAACCGTGTTAAACATTTCTATTTCAGCTCTTACGCCAATAGAACGTTGGGGGGCTGCAGGTAGTCGATTCAGCGGAAGCTTTTTCTCCGGACGCTGGTTTATTGTCGCTACAGTGGTCACCATAATTATATTAATCGCGTTGCTGGTAATAGTCAGTTTACATCAAATTAAACAGCAGCGAACACACAGCAATCGCCTATTTGATGAGTATTCTAAAAAGAGCGGCTTGAGCGAACAAGAGTCTAAAATTCTGATGGATATTGCAAATAAAGCAGGCTTGAAACAAAGCGAAGCAATTTTTACTACGGCTGGTGCCTTTGACCGCGGCGCCGGCATAATAGTAGAAGAAAGCCTTAATGAGCAGCAAGAAACTGATAAAAGCGAACAGCTAAAAACCGAACTGGTTCACCTGCGAGAAAAGCTCGGCTTCCAGAAACAGGCTCCCACCTCAATAGGTATCGCAACTAAGGCAAGAAAACTGAGCAGCAGGCAAATCCCGGTAGGGAAAAATCTGCACATTACCCGTCGTAAGACACGCAATCTTTCCACAATGGAATCTACCGTCATAAAAAACGATGATTTAGAGCTTACTGTCAAATTGGCAAAAACATTAGAAAGCTTACCAGGTGAGTCCTGGCGGGCACGTTATTATTTTGGGGCTTCGGTTTGGGAGTTTGATACTACCGCAGTCAGCTGTAATGGTGACATTCTGGTCTTAAATCATAATGATGACGTGCGGTTCATTAATCGCCGGCGGTTTTTAAGAGTCCCGGTAAATAGGTCGGCTTTTGTTGCCACCTTTCCATTCTCAAAAGAGGTTGTTATAGAAGATGATGACTCCAAAGATAATTCCTCCTCAAAACAAACTTTAGATGAAGTTTTCCGGAGCCACTGGGCGCTGCCGGAATTCGTGCCCGTGGTTGTTACAGAGCTGGCTGGTCCTGGCCTACGTATGGATATCCCACTGGAAGTTAAGGTAGGTGACAGAGTTCTGGTAGCGTTTAAACTGGATGAAGAAAAAGGGCAGAATGCGACGTCACTTCACCAAGATTCAAAGCAAACAATGTTTAAAATAGTAGAAGATATCGGGGAGGTTAGACACAGTAAAGCTACAGAAACCGGTTTTTCAATAGCAGTTGAATTAACCGGATTGAGTGATTCAGATGTTAATGAGCTAATATGTGCTACCAATGCAGCTTCGTTGAAAGCAAACGGCTCGGACCAGAAATCACCAGATTCTGCCGGTGACAGGCAGAGCACAAAAGAAGATGCCTTGGAAACAGCAGCAGTTTAAGGAGTTTAAATTGTCGGACATTATATCCCAGGTTAGTTCAAGCGCTGATGCGTTAATGCAAGAATTCGACATAATAACGCATAATCTGGCTAATGTAAGTACATCAGGATACAAGCGTATTTGCAACGCATTCTCAAGGGCTCTTGAAGCGCAAAAATCGTCACAGCAGTCATATTCTCCCGGCACTATTGAATTGAATTCTGCACTTGATTTTTCCCAGGGCAATATTATCGAGACAGGCAGGTCACTTGATTTGGCATTATACGGTAAAGGTTTCTTTGTTTTAGAGACTCCTGCAGGGCCGGTATACAGTCGCAATGGTACATTCAGGATAAATCAAAACGGTCAAATAGTAGATTTCGAAGGCAGGATTGTAGCAGGCGAAGCCGGGCCAATAACAATATCTCCAAATGTAGAGCTTGCAAAACTTAATGTTTCAAGCGATGGAAATATAAGCACGGGCGACGCAGTTATAGGAAAGTTCAGACTCGTTGATTTCAAAGACGATGAAAACAAACTCGTGCCAGCTGGACTGAATTGTTATCGAATGCCTGAGCAAGATATAACATCGGTTCCAGCTGAACATGTCATTGTAAAACAGGGTTACCAAGAAGCATCCAATGTTAAGATTATTGATGAGCTGGTGGATATGATAATGGTAGCCAGACTCTACGAAGCGAATATGAAATTCATTCAGGCCCAGAAGGAAGCCTCCAGCAGTATTATGAGCGTGGCCATGGGTTAGTAACATTTAAGATAAGGAGAACAATAATATGTTAAGAGCATTTTCCACAGCGGCGACGGGTATGACAGCCCAGCAAACGATGGTAGATGTTATTGCTAATAACCTCGCCAACATCAACACAACAGGTTTCAAACGAAGCCAGATTAATTTTGAGGACCTGCTCTACATCATAATGAAAGAGCCCGGCACAGAAGTTGCTTCGGGTATAAATACACCCAGCGGTCTGGAGATAGGTAGCGGAGTTAATGCTGCATCCACAATAAAAGTTTTTACTGCAGGCGAGCTTCAGAATACTAGCCGACCTCTAGATGTAGCCATTACCGGCGATGGTTTCTTTCAGGTAAGTCTGCCAAACGGTGATATAAGGTACACCCGCGATGGCTCGCTGCAAATAAACGCCAATGGTGAATTAGTTACCGCATCCGGGTACACCTTAGAGCCAGCGATTACTATTCCCGCAGATGCTGTCTCAGTAAGCATCGAAAAAGATGGAGGTGTAAACGTTACTGACCCCTCTGGAACGCTATCAGTCGTAGGTACGCTTCAATTAGCACGCTTTCCCAATCCATCCGGTCTTGTCAGTGAAGGAAATAACCTGCTGGCAGAGACTGGAGCAAGTGGCACACCTACGACCGGTACGGCCGGAGAAGGAGGTTTCGGCACTATCCAGTCCGGATTTCTGGAGAAATCTAATGTTCAGATGATAACCGAATTGGTCAATCTTATAACAGCCCAACGGGCATACGAGATAAACTCGCGTGCAATAAAAGTAGGCGATGATATGCTTCGCACGGCAAACAATATCGTTAGATAAGGAATTTTCATGAACAAGGGAAAAAGCATAAGAGCACCTGAATACAAGAACACAAAGATTCTTTTAGCTTGTGTACTTTTGACATGCATATTCTCCTGCCAGGTATTCGCAAATATCAAACCTGCTGATTTAAAGAAGGATTCCGCTTTGCAGATTTATTTGCCAAGAGAGGTTGTAATCAAGGAAAGTACTATAAGGTTAGGCCAGGTCAGCATTATCCGGGGTGAAGATTCCCTCTTAGCTAAAGCAGGTGAAATTGCTTTAGGGCGGATTTCAATGCCAGGCCAAAAGGTTATCATAGACAGGTTTATGGTTCTAAGCAGGTTGGCCTGCAACGGAATACCTGCATCAACAGTAACATTAACTGGTGCGGAAAAAATAACAGTCAAACGACAAGAGCAAATTATCAAAGGCAGTGAACTCGTCGAGCTGGCAAGAACATTTTTGAAAGAAAATCCTCCTGCTGACTCTATCAGTCAACTAACACCTGTGCAGGTACCGAATGACTTTGTTTTACCCGAAACAAGCAAGGATATAAAACTCGTCCCATGTTTAATCAAAAACAGCACAACAAATCTAGCTAAAGTACAGCTTGCTGTGTTTGAAAATGGCAAGCAAACAGATGAGCATGAAGTAACATTCCGTCTAAAATACAACTGCCGTAAAGCAGTTACTCTGGTTGATATTCCAGCAGGAGCGGTTATCAATCCTGAAAATACAAAAATAGAAAACACGGTCTCGAATTATCCGGAATCCGATAAGTGGAGACCTCCCTACGGCCTTATCGCTAAACATCGGCTACAAAAAAACACCATAATACATCCAAATACGGTATCTCCTGCCAAGCCAACATTTATCGTTAAACGAAATCAAAATATTATCATTCGAGTTGCAAAACCTGGACTTCTGGTTACAGCAGTCGGAAGAACTATGCAAGATGGCCGAGCGGGAGAATATATAAAAGTCCGGAATATAGACTCGCAACAAATAATTTTAGCCAAAATCAATGAAGACGGAACCGTGGAACCTATATTCTGAAAGGTAAAACGATGCGCAATAAAGTAATCTTTATGTTAGTTTTGACAGTTTTACTTTCGTGTGTGGCCGATTGCTCGAAGGCAGGTTCTATCTGGGCTAAAAGACAAAAGAACATGCGTGATTTATACGCTGACGATGTGGCTCATCAGATAGGAGATATCCTGACAATCAAAATTAGTGAAGACAGCAAAGTAGATAACAAAGCAAAAAGAGACCTTAAGAAAAAAACCGATAAGTCTTCCTCTTTTAACGGTGAGCTTGGGATTGGGACTCCTAACTTTAACCTGTTACCTCGTATGCCTGGTTTTACAATGTCCGCCGAATCCTCTAATGAGCTAAAAAGCAAAGCTGATTATAAAGATGAACGTAGTTTCGTCGACCGCATCACCGTAGTCGTTGTAGACGTCTTACCGAATAGTAACCTTGTGGTAATGGGAACACGTCACCGTAATATTGCAGGTGACATACAAACCATCGAGGTAAGTGGAGTAGTAAGGCCCAGTGACATCGAATTTGATAACACAGTAAAAAGTGAGCAGGTCGCAGACTTTCGCATTATTACAAAAAATTCTGGTGTTTCGGCTCCATACAATAAACCAGGCTGGCTCGGCAGGATATTCGATATTTGCTGGCCATTTTAAGTATATCATTTGTTCGCATTCTTGAAAGCAAAAGCTAATGAAAGCAACAGAAAGCATAACAGCAAAACAGCAAAACAGAACAACGACACTCATAACGTGCGCTCTTATAATCCTATCGCTTTTTGTTAATATTGGGCAAGGCGAGCGAATTAAGGATATCGTCGATATTCACGGGATTCGAAGCAATCCGCTCAGAGGTGTCGGATTAGTGATAGGTCTTGCCGGAACTGGTGACACTACTATACTATCACGACAAATACTGACAAGCATACTAAGGGACTCAGGGATAGTTCTTACTCCTTCCAATCTGACCAGCGGTAATATCGCCGTAGTTATGGTTACAGCAGAGCTGGGCCCCTTTGACCGTGAAGGCTCACAAATTGACGTTGATATCTCCGCTATTGGAGATGCCAAAAGCCTTCAGGGCGGAATGCTTTTACCGACGGCATTAGAAGGTCTCGATGGCCAGGTCTATGCCATAGCCCAGGGTGGTGTTTCGATTGGCGGCTGGACAGCAGCAGGCGATAAAGCTTCAATTACAAAAAACCACCAAACAGTCGGGCGAATTCCAAATGGTGCGGTTGTTGAAAAGGAAGAAATTGCTTCATTTGTCGAATGCATCGGTGACCATAGAATCATAACGCTTAATCTCAGAAACAGCGATTTTTCAACTGCAGAGCGAATCAGCAAGGCCATAAACAAAATTTATCCAAACACTACTTCAGTGGTTGACGCTGGCACAATCAAAGTCAAGGTTCCCGATGAAATTAGCCATACCGGTATAGCCGGCTTTATCGATGATATTACAAAGAAAGAAGTTAAGGTCGATGTCCCTGCAGTAGTGGTTATTAACGAACGTACAGGCACTATTGTGGTCGGAGAAAATGTCAGTATATCAGAAGTGGCTATTTCTCAGGGCAGCCTTGTCGTAAAAATCAAAGAGACCGAAATTGTTTCCCAGCCGACCGCTCCTTTCTCCGATGCCGGAACAACAGAAAAAGTTCAGGAAACAATGATAGGAGTTGAGGAGAAAGAAGCTTATTTAATTCCTGTATCCCGGTCGGTTACCGTTTCAGAGTTGGCCAAAACCTTAAATGCAATAGGAGCAACACCTACAGACCTGATAGCTATATTTAATGCCTTGAAAAAAGCCGGTGCCCTTCAAGCCAAGCTGGTGATTATGTAAACGGGCCCTATTTTATAGTAAATCGCAAAAATCGGATACAAGAGTGATTTTATGGATAACCTGGAACCAATACTAATCGAGCCTGCCGTAGCACCAATGCCGCTAAAGCAATTAAACAAGACTGATTGCGCCTCTGAAGAAAGAAAAAAACAAGTAGCTAAAGATTTTGAATCCCTTTTAATCAACCAGCTGTTGGACGAGATGAAAAATACTATCGGGGACTGGGGCTTCGATAAAGATGGGGCCTGTCAGCAAATTCACGGCATCTTTTGGTTTTACCTGGCACAAGAGCTTGCAAACAACGGCGGTTTCGGACTTTGGAGGGATATATATCAATTTTTAACCAATACTGAGCAAACCACCCAAAAGGCAGAGTTGCTGGATAAGAGTATATGAAAGTAGCAGAAGTTGAAATAGAAGATAAAGTCGAGGAGCTGCTGGCTGCTCTCGATAAAGACATCGAGCATATGCAACAAAGTGTGTCCTATTTAAATGAGCTACGCAGCCTGGTTATCAAACGCGATGATGTTGCTTTAGGTAAACTGCTTGAACGCATTCAGTCTGAAACAAATAGCTATAAAGACCATGAGCTAAAACGTCAATCAATACGAAAAGAATTGGCGAGTATTTTTAACTGCGACTTTGAACAAATGACGCTATCCATGCTCGAAGCTAATATGCCGGAAGAAAAAAAAGCTCAGGTAACCCTTAAAAAGACAAAGCTAAGAGAATTGGTTAAGGAACTGAAAAAAGAGCATATAAGTACCGCCCTGCTTCTATCAGAGTGCGCCAGATTCAATAAACTGCTTTTGAAGAGTATTCTTGGACTTGGTGAGCCCGAAACAGTTACATATAGCAGCAATGGTGCAGCTAAACGGCAGACCAGCAAGGCATTTGTAAATTTGCGATTTTGATTCCCCCCGCAGCTTCGCTTTTGCGAAGCAAAACGGCGGGGGCAATTAAGCTTAAGTTCAATTGGTGTAGGATATAGGGACTAAAAATGGAAGGTTACTCCATAGGACTCAGCGGCCTTAACGCTGCTCAGAAAGCGCTTGATGTTATCGGCAACAATATTGCTAACGCAGCCACTGAGGGCTACCACCGTCAAAGAATAGAGATGAGCCCCGCATACTCATCTCAGCAGGGTTCTGTACTAATTGGAGGAGGAGTTGAGATTAGCGGCATTACAAGAATGATTGATTCTCTTCTGGAACAGGAGATCCTCAGGCAACAGTCGTTCTCAGGTCAAATTTCACGTGAGTTTACCGCACTGCGTACAATCGAAACCACATTCGGAGAGCTTTCATCCGAAGGCGGTTTGAGTGCAGCTATTGATGAATTCTTTAACGCATTACAAAACCTTTCCGCTCATCCGGCAGAAGCCATCTGGCAAAATCAGGTTATAACCTCCGCCGAAACTCTGGCTAATCAATTTAGAACATTAAGTGAGTGTCTCTCCGCTTTGGAAACACAGATTAGATTAGAAGCTGAAAACACCACCGCACAAATTAATACAATGATAAATCAGATTGCCGAACTTAACGACAATATAGAAAGAACGGAAATAATTGGCGCGGTTGCAAACAATCTGCGTGACCAGAGAGACCAGCTCATAAATGAGCTTTCTAAATTAATTGCTATAGAGACCCAAGAGCGAGAATACGGAGTGGTTGATGTCAGCATAGCCGGTTTACCTGCAGTAGTTGGTGCCGCCACAGCCGAATTGGAAGTAGGTTTGAGAGAACAAGGTATGCTGGGCCTTTCGATGGTTGGGGCACTGAATTATGACACCGATGTTCAAGGTGGTCAGCTTGGGGGCCTGATAACTTTAAAGAACAGTATTTTAGCTGAAATTCGCAACGACCTCGATAGTCTGGCAAACGCAATTATTCAACAGGTAAATAAATATCATGTTCAAGCAGTAGGTTCTGAAGGCTCATTTACGGAACTGAGGGGCTGGCAAATGGCCAGCGAAGACCTGGCGGATTTCGAACCACCTGTAACCGATGGACAAATATATATAAGAGTCATTAATACAAGCACAGGCCAAATAACACGACACGAAATTGATGTCAATGCTTCAACAGATTCGCTAACCACGATTGCCGCGGATATCTCGGCAATTACCGGTCTAACTGCATCGGTTGCAGAATCGCGCTTAAGAATACAGTCCGATGCAAACTACAAATTTGACTTTCTTCCCTGCGTTCTACCTGAGCCGACTACGAGTAATCTTACCGGTACATCGCCGCCAAACATATCCGTTTCGGGTATTTATACAGGAACTGAGAATCAAACTTTCACCTTCACGGTGATAGGCACAGGCATGGTAGGCAACGGCGATTTGCAACTTGAAGTAAGAAATGGTATCGGTGAGGTTGTTACAAATTTGAATGTTGGTTCCGGTTATGCAGCGGGTGATAAACTTGATATAGGCAATGGAATTAAAGTAGCTTTAGGAGTTGGCGACTTAAATGCAGGTGACAGTTTCGAGATTGATGCTTTTGCCAATAGTGATACAACAGGCGTGCTGGCAGCGACTGGAATGAATACCTTTTTCTCTGGAAGTAGCGCTGCAAATATGGCAGTTTGTTCGCATATATCTGAGGCACCCGGTCGAATAGCAACATCTCTGGGGCCGGATATGACGGACAACAACAATACCTTGCGATTAGCAGGGTTAAAAAATGAATCCGTAAGCAGTCTAAATGAAATGACACCGGTGCAGTTCTATCACCGATTGGTTACGGAAATCAGTCAACAGCTCTTTGTTAAGCAAACCCAACAGGATAATATTGAAGCGATAGTTCATAATCTTACCAGCCAGCAAAGTGAAATAAGTGGTGTCAATATAAATGATGAAGCCGCACAGATGCTGGTTTTCGAGCAGATGTTTCAGGCTATGGCTAAATATTTGAATACCATCCAATCTGCGATTTTAACTATTATGGAAATTGTGTAACAGCCAAACCTTTAAAATTTATTTCTGGGATTATAATGAGCGGGACATTGAATAACATCTACAATAATATCAGCTTTGCATTGCATTTGCAAACCGAGGCTCTAACTCGCCTTCAAGAGCAGGTATCCACCGGTTCTTATATAAATCGATGCTCTGATGAACCCACCACTGCATATCAAATCTTAGGGCTTAACTCTCAAAAAAGAACTTTAGAAAATTACGTGGATAATTTATCGAACGTCATCACAACTTTCGAGCTTTCCTCTGCGATTGTTGGAGATATGCTACCAATCTTAACAGAAACCAAAATGCGTCTAACTCAAATTGCCAGTGGAATCTACGACCAGGAGGGACAACAACGAATGGCAGAGGTAATCAACGATGCACTTGAACAAATAGTTTTATTGGCCAACACCAAGAATATGGACCAATATCTATTTGGAGGAAGTAACACATCATCGGCTCCTTATGTTGTAGAACGCACTAATGGAGAAATCACCAAAGTAACCTATCAAGGAGGCGCTGAGGATAGAAAAATAGAAGTAGCACCTCATATTCAAGTCAGTGCTTCTTACGTAGGTGAAGATATGTTTTGTTCTGATAGCCGAAGTGCCCCGATTTTTCTGGGCGACACCGGCGCCAAAGCAGGCACCGGAACTTCGAGCGTCAAGGGCGACGCGTGGCTGACAGTAATCCACGATGGTTCCAATTATAAATTGTCTATTGATGACGGGGCAAGCTATGTAACCGTCCCGCCCGGCGGGGATACAAACCAGGCTGTAACAGATTCAAGAACCGGACAAGTTTTATATATTGACACCACTGAATTGAGCAATACCGGCGTAGAACTCGTCCGTGTACCAGGAACTTACGATATTTTCAACACGCTTATAACAAGCCGGGATATATTAAAAAACGAGAGAGAGCTTTCGGATACCCAATTGAATGAACTGCAGACTAAATCATTAGACTCATTGGACGAAATAATAAATCTCCTGGTCCAGGACCAAACCAGCCTTGGAGCAAAAGTTGGCTTTCTGGATAATCTCAAAGAAACTCTTATGAACCTAAAATATAACGCTGAGGATGAAGCGACTCGCCTACAGGAAGTAGATATCACTCAGGTTGCTATAGATATATCTCAACATGAGGTCCTATACCAAATGTCTTTATCAATGGCTGCAAGACTTATGTCCATGTCGCTGCTGGATTTCATTGATTAATTGCTGGGTGTATAGGTCTAAAATTGGGAAAAATTGGTTTTTTGAACGACACAAATGTTTGATTTTTATACGGGCTTTTGGGGCAAAGCTGCAAAATCGCGAATATATATTGTTATGAGCAAACGGCACGAAATTTGCATTTATCTTATTCTTTGCCTCTCAGGTCGCCGGTTTAAGAATTACAAGTAAGTTAAAGGGTAATAATGAAAATGGATTTTAACGATTATCAGAAGGCTCTGAAATTAGCTGAAGCTGGTCAGTATCAACAGGCCCTCAGCTATATCCAAGAACATCTCCGCACCGCACCGGACGATGCACAGGCGCTAAACGATGCAGGAGCGATTCTCTACTGCCTTGGACGCTCAGATGAGGCAATCGAGTTTTTTGTTAAAGCAAAGAACCTTCAAGGCGGTTCTGCCGAAATGATTTGGAATTTAGTGGAAGCGTATCTCTCGGTCGGTAGAACAAGTGAAGCTATGCAGCTTTTTGACGAGATGCAGCGCTTGGGCATATTAAATGCTGATATACTTAATAGAACCGCTAATGTATTTTTAGAACAAGGCAATAAATCCGATGCAATCGAAACACTGCTTCGCTCGCTTCGAATCTCCCCCGAGCAGGAAGTCCTGAAACCGATGATAGATGTGATTCGCAACAAAAGGCCAAAGATAGCCTTCTTCAGCGGCTTAACCGGTGATTTAAAGTTCCTGACAGATATTTACGAATTCACCAAACGTCGGTACCAAACACAATTATGTGAAGACCAAAGTATCGAACAGATTTATGAATTGATGAAATGTAGCGACATTTCCTGGTTTGAGTGGTGCACTAATCTTGCGGTAGCCGCTTCAAGGCTGCCAAAGGTCTGCAAAAATATTGTCAGACTTCATCGTTTCGAAGCTTATAATAACTGGCCAAGCCAGATCCAGTGGGAAAATATCGATATACTCATCACAGTCGGCAACTCGTTTGTCAGAGATGCTCTTCTTAGACAGGTGCCGGACATCGAAAATCGGACACGACTTATTACGATTCCAAACGGTGTCAATCTTGATAAGTTCAAGTTTGTTGGCAGGCAGCACGGCAAAAATCTCGCATATGTAGGTTACCTGAATATGAGAAAAAACCCTATGTTCCTTTTGCAATGCATGCAAAAGCTACACTATATTGACCCGGAATACAAGCTGTTCTTTGCAGGGGCTTTTCAGGACACAATGCTTGAGCAGTATATAAGACATATGGTGCAGGTACTTGAGCTTACAGATGTAGTGTTTTTTGATGGCTGGCAGCAAGATTTAAATTCCTGGCTGCAAGACAAACACTATATTGTCTCCTGCAGCATCGGAGAAAGCCAGGGTATGGGAATATTGGAAGGGATGGCCTGTGGCCTAAAACCAGTCATTCATAATTTCCCTGGAGCTGACCAGGTATTCCCATCTGAATTTTTGTTCAACATATCTGAGAATTTCTGTCGACAAATTCTTTCCGAAACATACGAACCACAGAGGTATCGCAGATTTGTCGAGGAAAACTACCCGCTGGAAAATCAGTTGAGAAAAATTAACGACCTTTTCATTCAATTCGAAGCTGAAGTAGATTCGAATAAAATGTTGATTGAAAGCTGACTTGGATAATCTTGCAATGGCAGAGAAAGATGACATAAAGGTTGGGCCGGTTGTGAGCGTTCTTATCCCAACTTTTAACAGGCCCCGATTCTTAGCTGAGGCCATCACCAGTGTCTTACAGCAAAGCTACACAAATTTGCAGGTTATTGTAGTCAACGATGGCGGCAAGGACGTAAGAGATATAATTGATTCCTTTAACGACTCCCGGCTAAATTACATTAATGGAAAGGAAAACCTTGGAAAGGCCTTTTGTCTCAACCAGGCCCTAAACAGGGCTGAAGGTAAATATATCGCCTATCTTGACGATGATGATTTATATTATGCCCATCATATCGAAACGTTGGTCGATGTCCTTGAAAACCAAACCGATTGTCAAGTTGCATATAGTGACTTGTACAAAGTGTGTTGCAATGTTATGCCGGACGGCAATCGGCAAATTCTCAGCAAAGTTATCGAAGTAAGCAGAGACTTCGACCGCTTTTTAATTTTGTATTTTAATCATGTTCTGCACGTGTCCCTCATGCATCACAGGGCATTAATCGAAAAAACCGGCCCATATAACGAAAAGCTTAACGTTCTAATTGATTGGGACATAATCCGAAGATTGGCCTTTTTCTCAGACTTCCAACACATATACGAAATCACAGGTGAGTATTGCCATCCTATCGGTGAATGCGACAGGATATCGATTCAGCAGCGGAAGGATAAAAACGAATATCTAAGAAATGTCCTGACAATACGAGCTACAAGGCCCACCAAACCCTGGTCGAAAATCAAAGATTTATCTATCATTTTTGTTACTGACCAACTGGACGAGCAGGCAAAGCAAACTCTTAATTTTATCCGGCATTATACCTTCTATCCGCATGAGATTTATCTATCTATGCCACAGAATGATTTTGAGCGTCTAAACATAGATATGCCGAACATAATCAACGTACCAATAGATTCATCTGCAACTCAGGCCCAGCAGGTAGATATAGCTCTCAACCGATGTGACGGCGAATATGTTGCAATAGTACCGAGCGGATTTCCGATAAGAAATTTTTGGTTGGAAGATTCTCTTTATGCCCTGATTAATGGCTCATTTAAGCGAGAAGGGCTTGAGCTGGAAGGTTCAACAGAAAAGCTCTGGTCAATTGTAATAAAAAAAGATGAGTTTGTGAACGCACGCAAAAATTTTTCGCCTTTGGCAATTCATGAATCTTTAAAAGCGGCTGGCATTTTAATTAGACGTGTGGTTGCCGAGGAAATTCCTTTCCAGTTTGACCAATTACTCGAACAGACCATGTCAGCAGAAAAAAACGGCAGATGGATGAAGGCAGCCCGGATGTTTGAATATATCGCAGAGAATTATCAAAACCAACTGTGGATGAAAACCCTCGCAACAAGGGCTTTTTTTTACGCTGGCAACTTCAATAGAGCAGAGCAGCTATGCTATGAAATCAATCAGCAACGACCTATAGTGGACACACTTCTATTAGAAGCCAAAATCAAGAGGACAAAAAAGGAGTTTGAGCCTGCGATTGAATTGCTTGAACAAGCAGAACAAATACTCGAAGGAAAAGAACTGTTATGGATATAACAAAAAACAACCTCAGCCAGGGAAACCCATTTTACAATAAGTCGCAAAATGAGAACTCTCAGCAAGATGACACAACACAGCATTATGAAGCCCTGCAGGAACTCGGTGATTGCTACAACTCCGTTGGCAACTATATACAAGCACAACAAAGCTACGAAAAAGCATCTACATTAGCACCTGATGAATCTGGCCCCTATGTTGGTCTTGGAGTAGTGGCCCTGCAGAAGAATCTTTTGGATGATGCTGAAATAGCTTTCAGAGTTGCTTGTAGATTGGACTGCAATTGTGCCAAGGCCTATGCAGGTCTGGCTATGGTCGCTCAGCAGAGAGCCGATTACGAGAAGGCCTTTAAAATGTATCTTAAATCTCTGGAGCTGGATAGTAATAACCTGATAGCTCTTCTTGGCCTGTTTCAGACGTCCTGCCAAATGGGCACTTTCGCAAAGGTCACCTACTATCTGGAAGTGTATCTGAATATGCACCCGGGCGACACTTCCGTTATGTTTCCACTGGCGGCATTATATATGAAAGACGGCAGGTATGAGCAGTCCAAAAAGCTCCTTGTAGACCTTTTGGTTTTGGACCCTGACAATGCTGACGCAGCAAATCTGCTGGAGGAGGTCGAACACAATTTGGCAAAAGCAAGACAAGCAGGAGCACAAGTCGAATGAACTTTAATAGTGCTGATGCTGTTTCGGCTCAACAAACACACCTTTTAGATGAGCTACAGAATCTTTTGAAAAAGCAGGTAGAGCTGACCCAACAAGGTAACATCACTGCCGTTGAATCTTTATCTGAGCAGGCCAATTCTCTCGTGGAAAAAATTGCACAGACCGGGATTCTTGAACTGGCTGAATTTAAGAATCAACGTGAGCATTTAGCAAAATTATACGATAGTCTATCCCTGGCCATCACCGCTCAAAAAACCGAAACCGCCGAAAAGCTAAACCGCGTTTGCAAAGGCAGAAGGACACTTCACGTTTACCATAGAGGCATATAGCTGTAGCTGGGGTGGTCTGCATGGAAAATAATAATATTAGATATCACAGTAGAGTGGTATTTTCGTTTCGGGAACTGTTGTTATCAGAATAGAGACTGATAGCAAACCGGATGTGATCTCCGGGGAGATGCTATCGGCAGATCAGACAAGTGTAAAATGGATAAATATAATGCGTTAATCTTAAACGGATTGTTGAAATGAGCAACTCCTCAAATAATCTGAGTGAGAAAGAACATTCGAATCTTATCGACCTTAGAGAATTTTTCAAAAACATTGATGACTATGTGATATTAAAACTATCTGATAGTTTTCCTAATTATTTTGATTATAGCGATGTTGATATACTCTGTAGAAATAGAGATGATTTTTCGACACATATCCTGAAGGTGGGCAAAGCATACGAAAAACAGGGTTTTAAAATAGAAGTCCATATGGAAGATAAAAATCTGCAGGTTGATTTCTATCCCCCAAAAGCTCAAAGATTAAATCTTAAATTTGACCTGCTGGATACACTTTCCATATACGAAAATATCGTCGTAGGCCGACATTATTCCGATGTTGTTTTAGATAGCAGACAGAAGATTAGTCGGGACGGTGTAGATATTCTGGTACCGTCTCTGGAGCATGACCTCGCAATCAGATTTCTCGAGTACGTCGAATACAAGGATAAACAGCCAGACAAAATCAAGCACTGGAAATACGTTCAAAAGTTTAACAACCTTGATTTTATTAATGTCCTCAAAAGATATACAAATCTGAACATTTCAATCGAGCAGGTAAATGAGAAAAACAATCTGAATGTTTCCAAAAATGAATTAATCACCGATGGCTCGGAAAATAAGCAGCGTATTGACTATTTTCTAATCTGGGGACATGGCCTCCAGTATACCGACCAAATTTTGGATATTTTAAGGAGACAAAATGATTTTGAAATTATCGCCATAGAAAAAAAGTATGTAGCTGATATCAGCAAGTTCGTTGATGGTATTTATTCCTGTGATTCAGTTCCATTACATCATTTAATCGCTAAAACACGCTATCTTTTAAATACCAAACCTGAAATAATCTTAATCTTGATAAGAAATAACAATCCACAGGAAAGATTCTTCGGTGAAGGTGAGTTCAGGCATGTCCAAAGTCAACTCATAGTAGAGACAAAGGAGGGAATAAGAAATAAATTTAATCCGAGAATTAATGGCAAAAGAACTGAAGACCATGTAGTACACGCCTCTGATTATGAAAGTCAGGTAGAGCACGTTCTAAAAGTTTTGGGCTTACCGCCTCGGGCGTATTATACCAGACAACCAAACACGGATTTGGATGTACCTTTTCATATAGAACCTTTTGACAATTATCTCGTTAAGGAAGTTAATACAGATAGTCTATATGCCAATATATTGGGAGCTGGGGTGGTACAAATAACGCAGACGCCACACTATAAGTATTTAACTGGAGATAGGGAAGTTTATCTGAATTATCACAAAAAATATTTTGGAAAACAATTAACGGAGGACCACTTTACTGAAGCTTACGACCTAATGCTCTCGAACTTTAAGTATGACTATGCAACCAAGAATGGCAGGAGAAGCTTAATTCTTGCCAAGGCGCTCGGTGACAATAAATATCAAATTCTCGATGGCGTTCATCGTGCAGCTATTTTGAAGCATCGAGGTGTTAAAACCGTCACCGTAGCCGAACCTGTATACAGAGCTAAACAACATATCAAACTGCAGAACGGCAAAAAATATGATACGATTGGCCTTATCTTCAGTAAAGACAGAGCGATGCAGTTACAAGCGACCATTGAATCGTTTTTACTGCATTGCC
>CAYSJK010000003.1:0-33164 GCA_964431375.1 uncultured Pirellulales bacterium | reverse complement strand
ATAAATTGTTTCTCCGGGCATCACAATCGGGTCCACGGTATCAAAGTATACCGCTTCTGCCTGCAACACACTCGCCTTGAGCAAAATTACTGCTGCCAGAATGGCTAAGCCATAAATTGTCCTTTTTACTTTCGTTTTCATCATTTCCTCCTCAAATTAAGCATTAATTTCTCGTTCTACGTCACTAAGATGCTTCGCAGAGAATTATCCGAACCACTCCTGCCTTATCGCATATTGGCTTGGCCCTGCTCCTCGATACACGCATTATAACATTTTATACTGTTTTTGTCCATATAATCGCGTGGGAAAAATACTTGAAATAAAGAGAGATTTTTAGTAAACTTCAGTGATTGCTTTTTGAGCGCGATTTATATAGCACAAAAAACGAGCAAGCAGTATAGAATTGAACCATATATGTAAATATTTTTAGAGGAAAAAACAATGACTGATTATTCAGCGAGTCCGGAAGGCGAAAAGTTCGCAATCCCCCAGGAGAGTGAATACGCTGCAGAATTCAAGCGAATCGAGTCGCTGGCAGAAGCGGCACGGGCTGAGGGTAAAGAAATCGTTGTAGTGATGGGCGTCGGTTTCGTAGGTGCGGTTATGGCGGCCATCATCGCCGATACCGTCGATAAGAAAACCGGCAAACCCGGAAAATTCGTCATCGGCTGTCAACGTCCCAGCACACGAAGTTACTGGAAGATTCCGCTTCTCAATCGAGGCCAGTCGCCGGTAAAGGCCGAAGACCCCGAGGTCGAGCCGATGATTGCCCGCTGTGTCCTTGAGAAAAAAACTCTCGTAGCAACCTACAATAGTGACTGCCTCAAGTTAGCTGACTGTGTTGTTGTGGACGTCCAGTGTGATTATACAAAAAATGACCTCGGCAAGATGCGAACCGGCAAAGCGGAAATGGCTGCACTGGAAGCAACCATAAAAACCATCGGTGAAAAGATACCGCCTGATTGCCTGACCTTGATAGAGACAACCGTTGCGCCCGGGACGACGGAGTTCGTGGCCTGGCCGATTATGAAAAAGACCTTTGCAGCACGCGGTATAGATACAGAGCCACTATTGGCACACAGTTTCGAGCGGGTTATGCCCGGCAGAAAATACGTTTCATCAATACGGGATTTCTGGCGCGTATGCTCGGGCTGTAATAAACAGGCAAGGCAGCGTGTCGAAAAGTTCCTGCGGGAAGTGCTTAATACCGAAGAATATCCCTTGACCGTTATGGACCGGCCAATCGAATCGGAGACAACAAAAATTGTCGAGAATTCTTATCGTGCTACAATACTTGCGTTTCTCAATGAGTGGAGTTTGTTCGCCGAGCGTAATGGCGTGGACCTGATTAAAGTTATCAAGGCAATAAAGATTCGGCCTACACATAGCAACATCATATTCCCCGGCCCGGGTATCGGCGGTTACTGCCTGCCAAAAGACGGCGGGCTGGGATACTGGGCATACAAGCACATTCTCGGCTTCGATGACGATATATTCAAGATTACACCAACAGCAATCAACATCAACGACACACGCGGGCTTCATGCAGCGGAACTGACAAGAGACGCACTTCGCAATATAGGCCGTCAAACAGCCGGTGCAAAGGTCCTTCTGTGCGGTGCCAGCTATCGCCAGGATGTCGGCGATACACGATACAGCGGCTCGGAGATAGTTGTTCGAAAGCTGACCGAGATGGGAGCCGAAATGCAGGTACATGACCCCTATGTTAAGCACTGGTACGAGCTGGAAAATCAGGACACCTATCCGGCACCCGGACATTCTCTGGAAAGATTTTTCCGTAACCAACAAGAGCTGGTCAATATTCGCGTCCAGCAAGACCTTGCTGCAGCACTGGCAGGAGCACAGGCAATAATACTTGCTGTACCACACGAACCTTATCTTAAGCTCGAGCCGGATAAAATAGTCGAATGGGCAGGGGCTCCTCTGGCGGTAATTGATTGCTTTGGGATTTTGGATGACGAAAAAATTCGCCGATACTTCGAGCTCGGCTGTGAAGTAAAAGCTCTGGGCAGAGGACATATTCAGCGAATAAAAGAAGAAACGAAAAACAGATGATATGGATATCAAGAGCAAACGAATAGCAATTCTGTCACCGGTGGCATGGCGGACACCTCCTCGGGCTTATGGCGCGTGGGAAACCGTGGCAAGTAATATTACAGAGGGTTTGGTGGCGCGCGGATGGAAAAATATAACGCTCTTTGCCACAAAAGAATCCGTAACAAAAGCAAAACTCGTCGGCTGGATTGAAAGGGGTTACGAAGAAGACAAATCGCAAATCCCGCTGGTCTCCACCTGTCTGCACATTTCCAAGGTTATGGAAAGAACGCATGAATTTGACCTGATTCATAATAACTTTGATTATCTGCCGTTGACCTACCTTTCGTTTATCAAAACACCAATGCTGACAACAATCCACGGCTTTTCCGACCCGGATATCCTACGGGTCTATCACGACCACAAAGACACTTACTACGTCTCCATCAGTGACTCCGACAGAAACAAAGATTTGCCTTATCTTGCAACTGTTTACAACGGGATTGACCTTTCCAATCTTACCTTCAGACCGAATCCGGGTGACAAGCTCGTCCATTATGGGCGCATACATCTTGACAAGGGAACACACTTAGCCATTGAGGTTGCAAAAAAATGTGATATGGACCTGCTCATAGCAGGCATAATCCAGGACCAGCAATACTTCGACAATTTCATTAAGCCGCACCTTAATAATTCATCAATCCAGTATATCGGTCCTGTCAATCCGACAGCCCGAGACGCCCTTTTGAAAGAGGCCTACGCAGTTCTTCACCTCAATACCATTCCGGAACGATTCGGTTTGGTGCTGGCAGAATCTATGGCTGCGGGCGTTCCGGTCATTGCAATGGACCTGGGCTCGTGTCGCGAGGTCATCGCAGACGGCAAAACCGGATATCTGGTCAATAATGTGCAAGAAGCCGTTGAGGCCGTCGCCAAAATCGATAAGATAGACCGCAGGAAGTGCCGCCGGCACGTCGAGGAAAACTTTACTATCGATTGTATGGTTCGCGGCTACGAAAAAGTGTACGAGCGACTCTTCCAAATGGAAGCAGAAAAGAACAAAAAATAAATTCTGTAGAGACACAATAAATGAAGAAGACGCTTATCACACGCTATGAAGGTAATCCCATACTGACAAAGGACGATATTCCTTATCCGGTTCAGACGGTTCATAACGCCGGTGTTACGAAATTTGACGGCCGATATATAATGCTGTTTCGTTCACACCTCGACACCGGAAGGTCGATAATCGGCATAGCTGAAAGCGAAGATGGATTCAATTTCAAGTCCCGTCCCGAGCCGTTTATGGTTCCAGGCAAAGAGCCGCCTTTTTGCGAATACGAAGAATATAGCATCGAAGACCCGCGCATTACTAATATAGAAGGTACATACTACATAACATACAGTGCATATTCAGCACACGGTGTCCGTATCGGCTTAGCTAAAACATCCGATTTCGAATCGGTCGAAAGAATCGCCTTTATAACAGAATCCGATTATCGTAATACCGTTCTTTTCCCTGAGAAAATCAACGGCAGATACGTTCGGTTAGATAGACCCCACTGCGAGATTAGTCCCTGGTCAATCTGGATAAGCTATTCGCCGGATTTACGTCACTGGGGCGATTCAAAATTGATAATCAAGCCGGTGAAATATCACTGGGACGAGATGAAAATCGGCCCGGGCGCTCCGCCAATCAAAACTGATAAGGGCTGGTTGAATATATATCATGGCGTTTTCCCGACAATGGATGGCCACGTTTATCGGCTGGGAGTTGCATTGCACAAACTCGATGACCCTGCTGTGGTTCTTGGTGTATCCGACCGATGGATTTTACAGCCGGAGGACCCGTGGGAAGTTGTCGGCTATGTCCACAATGTGGTCTTCACTTGTGGTGCAGTACCTGAAGACGATGGAACCTTGAAACTCTATTGGGGCGGGGCTGATAAAGTAATGTGCGCCGGCACTGCAGTCATCGACGAACTCGTCGAGCTCTGCCTCACCGATTCGAGACCGGCAAAGTAAAAAAACGCGATGCGTCACCTGTATTGCGTACTGCGAAAAACACAAAAGGTCCTATAATCTCCTTGACTTTCATGGATTTATCCCTTAAACTAATTTTAATAAAAGATTTAATGGAGGTCAAGCGATGCGGTTAATAAAGAAAACACGAGTTTATCTAATAATCCTGGGGGTGTTGGTTTTTGCTGCCGGCTCAATCCAAGCAGGCGGTGTTATTGAAGAATGGGTCAGGCGATACAATGAGTACAGCCATGTGTGTTATATGGATATGGCATACGCCATCGCAGTAGATGGCTCCGGCAATATCTATGTGACAGGTAAAAGCGTTGGTTCCTACAGTTACGATTATGCCACAATCAAATATGATTCAAACGGCGGAGAACAGTGGGTTCGCATGTACAATGGAGGTGGCTATGATTGGGCGCGTGCTATAGCAGTAGATGGCTCCGGCAATATCTACGTTACAGGCGAAAGTTGCGATCACGACGCACACGAAGATTACGCCACAATCAAGTACGATTCAGCCGGCAATGAAATCTGGGTCCGCAGGTATGATGGGCCAGGAACTGGCGACTATTATTGGGATATCGCAACCGCCATTGCATTAGATGGCTTTGGCAGTATCTATGTAACTGGCTACAGCGTCGATTCCGGGACAGGCAACGATTACGCCACAATCAAATACGATACAAACGGCAACCAACTTTGGGTTGCCAGATACAATGGGCCGGGAAATGGCGGTGATATGGCATACGCCATCGCAGTAGATGGCTCCGGCAATATCTACGTAACAGGCCAAAGCTCCGATTCCGGGACAGGCAACGATTACGCCACAATCAAATACGATTCGGACGGTAATGAACTCTGGGTTCGTAGGTACAATGGGCCGGGAAATAGCAGTGATGGGGCATACGCCATCGCAGTAGATGGCTCCAGCAATATCTACGTGACAGGCTACAGCTCCGGTTCCGGCACATCCACCGATTACGCCACAATCAAATACGACCCGGACGGTAATGAACTCTGGGTTCGCAGGTACAATGGGCCGGGAAATAGCTATGATGTGGCATACGCCATCGCAGTAGATGGCTCCAGCAATATCTACGTGACAGGCTACAGCTCCGGTTCCGGCACATCCACCGATTACGCCACAATCAAATACGACCCGGACGGTAATGAACTCTGGGTTCGCAGGTACAATGGGCCGGGAAATAGCTATGATGTGGCATACGCCATAGCAGTAGATAGCTCCGGTAATGTCTATGTAACAGGTGATAGCGTCGGTTCCGGCACAGGCAACGATTATGCCACAATCAAGTACGATACGAATGGCAATAAAATCTGGGTCTGCAGGTACAATGGGCCGGGAAATAGCAGTGATGAGGCACACGACATAGCAGTAGATGGCTCAAGTAATATCTACGTTACAGGTCAAAGCAAAGGCAGCGGTTCCTGTAGCCCATCCGAAGGTTGGGATTACGCCACAATTAAATACAGTCATTATGACTTTGTGTTAACGATGGAAGTGAATCCACCGGATGTCAATACTGTGACGCCGGAGATTGGAGAGCATTACTATCTGTCTGGCACCATAGTTGATATCAGTGCCGATCGGTTTGTTGATTGTCCGGATGTTTATGTCTTTGACTACTGGGAAGGAGATGTAAACGACCCGAATTCGGCAAGTACAACAGTGCTTATGGACACCGACAAGACCGTTACGGCTGTGTTTGTAGATGTCCGGAAGTGTGGTGATGAATGTCATCCATATCCGCAAGGCGATGTTAACAAAGACTGCCGGGTGAATTTCTTCGATATTGCTGTCGTGGCGAACACTTGGCTGGAATGCACCGACCCCAATTGCGATTAGGATATTGCTTGGCTTCTCGCCACGAATGCACCAAGACACCAAAATTATGCTATATTTATATCTTTGCGACTTCGTGTCTTTGTGGCTAAAATTCTCTGTGGCTAATTATTACCGGCGGTATCGGTTGTCCATAAAGAGGACGACTTTATCGTACATATCCTTTGGCAAGGACTCTTTTAATATCTTGCGAATTTCCCGCATCGGTGTTCGCTGCGTCGTGTGCGTGATGATAGTGTGCTCATTGTTCAGCTTATCTAATAATCCCGCGAATTCATCTATGTGCATATGTTTGCCGGCTTCTGCTCTTGTGGTATGCTCACCCTCGTAGAATGTGCACTCGGCTATTAAAATTTTGCTATTGACGATATATTCCAATTGTGAAAAATCAACATACTGGGTGTCACCAAGATAGGTAACAATCGGAATCTCCAGTGGATAATCGATTTCAACGCCCTGTTTTTTTAATTCCACGATTTGCGGCCCGCCAAGTTTTGTATATTCGGGTTTGAGCTTTTTCCGCCTTTCAACCACGGTATATCCGACAGAACCTTTTGTATGCTTTGTCGGAAATACCCTTGCGAATAAATTGGGCTTAATCTGATATTCGTCACCGGCTTTCACACCGACAAGATTAGCAGGTATCTGGTTACCGTCCAGCCGAGTCCAGGCATCGATAACATCACGTATCGAGCCTAAAAGGTTTTTAGGCGCCAATATTGTACCGGCTGACTGGCCGCAAAAGTTCCGCTGAGAAAGATAATACGCAATACCTGCTGCGTGGTCCATATGTCCGTGTGTGAGCAAGATGTGATTTATGGAGATAATCTGATCCGGGGCCTTGCCGACATCGAAGCAAACATCCAGCTGAGGCATCGCGACCACGGTCTCTTCCCCCGCCACCGAATAGCCGATGATTTCCAAATCGTCTATCTTAATTTGTGCCAAATTATGGCTTGCCATAAGCTCATCCTGATTAAAAACATTATGAAAACCTAATGGTAGAAAGAATGAGCGATTATGTCAATTCGTTTTTGACATTACAGCGTACATGTGTACACTAATATTAAAGCATCAAAGAACTATTATACAAACTTTTATATAATACCGTGATTGTGTGCGTGAAATGTCTAAAAAACAAAACAACGACAGAAAATCTCGAGATAAAAAACACCGGCCAAAATATCTTGTCTGGATTTTTGGTGTCCTTATTCTCTCGATACTTCTTATCACGATAATCGGGCATTTCTGGCTCATTCCCGCCAAAGTACATCGGAAAGTAGAAAAAGGACTACTAAAATTCTGGGACGGACAGGTTAGGCCGGAAGATATCGAGATAAACTATTTCGGCCCGGTATCTATCGGAAAAATCTTTTTTTTAGACAGGTCCGGCAGACAATGCTGTTATGCCGAGATGGTAAAAATCACCCTCACCAACTGGCCAGGTCTGCATCCTGTCGTGACCGGTATAGAAATTGGCAGACTAAATCTACAGATACTATCTGAAGATAAAAAACTTATTATACCTATTGTGCATCCTCCCGAACAGAAAGCAGGTTCAAAAAAAACTGTGGATATCCGGAATCTTGCCATAAATGCTCTTGAAATCTCCATAGCCGATGCTCAGGGAAAAGAAACTCTCTATAGCAATCTGCAATTTCTAACTGCCAAAAAAGGTGGTTTCTACGATTGTCTGTTGAAACGGATTAATTCAGTGCCTTCGGAATCGCTGCTGGCAAAAGGCAGAATTGATTCAAAAACATTCGAAACACAAATATCGCTACACATAAAACACGCAGTTCCAAAACCGGAGATGACCTCAGTATTTACAGCACTGAATATCCCGAATCTCTCAGCAGAGGGTAACCTTAAGGCGGATTTAACAATAACCGGCAGTCTTAAACAACCGGCAGAACTAAAACCGCAAGGTATTATCAGCCTTGACGAATGGACCGTGGCTATGGATGAAAAAATCATCGCCGGCAATCTAACCGCCAAAGCCAATGTAAAAGACAGACAATTCGATTTCGAGAACATCACCGCAAACGTCTGTAACGGCAGTATAACCGGCTCATTCTACGTCGAAAGCAAACAAAACCAGCCAATAGAATTTAGTGGTCGCCTTTCAGCACAAAATATGAGCTTTGTAGAGATGACATCCATTCTCGGTGGTCCGGGCAAGAAGGCAACAAAAGGCACGGTTATATTTAACTACAATTTTTCCGGAAAAGGAAAAGACCTGCAAAACCTCATCGGCGAAGGGCAAATTTTTCTTGATGATGCCGATATAAGCGTCATTCCGATAGTCCCATACATATTTAATACTGTAGGCTTATCGCAGCTTGACCCGCTGAAGATGTCCGATGCCCAGTGCTCTTTTACCAATGCCGGCCCTGTCGTAACTATCAAAACTGCTCACATAACCAATCGTTTCGCTGCCATTAGAGCAGAACCGGGCGGGACAATTAATCTGCAAACAAAGCAGATAAACATATATGTTAAAGCGGTACTACTAAAGCAAATTGATGCTATCATCAAACGCATCCCGATTGTCAATATTTTCGACAATTTGAAAGACAAGCTGACACGCCTGAAAATCCAGGGAAACTGGTCTGACCCACCGAGTAAACTCATAAAAAAAGAACCAATAAAAGACATCAAAGAAGCTACGGTCGGCTTCCTTAAGGATGTAATAAATAGTGGTGGCCAAATTACTCAGCAGATGCGCAAAAAATCCGGCAATTCCTCCAAACCAGAAAACCAGCAGAATACTAATTAAGGCTAATTATTCTAATGCCTGACAAACGAACACACAGAGGACCGCATCCGGCCGATGCAAAGTTGTTTGCCGCCGACAAAATAGAGGATTTACGTTATGCACTTGCCGATTTCTCGCTTCTATTGACGAAGGGTTATGCCGACAAAAGCGCACTGAAATTAGTCGGCGACAGGTTCTCACTTACGGAAAGACAACGGCTGGCTGTTATGCGAAGCGCCTGCCCCGACCAGAAGCTACAGTCTCGAAAACAGCGCGAAGTTAACATTAACGATGTCACTGGACAATATATAGTCATCGATGGCTACAACGTTTTGATAACGATTGAAGCAGCAATGAGCGACGGTGTCATCTTTAAGGGCCGTGATGGCTGTTTCCGCGACCTGGCAAGTGTACACGGCACATATCGCAAAGTTACTGAAACAATACCAGCCGTACAGCTTATAGGCGAGTTTCTCAAAGAGAACGGCGTAGTCAAGGCCCTGTGGCTTCTGGACAGTCCGGTCTCAAACAGCGGAAGATTAAAAACGCTCATCGGTGAGCTGGCTAAAAAAAATAACTGGAACTGGGATATCGAACTTCTGCTAAGCCCCGATTATGAACTGGTAAGAACAGATAAAATTATTGCAAGCAGCGACAGTGTTGTGCTCGATGGCTGTAAAAAATGGGTCAACCTCGCAACGGAAATAATCACGCAGAGACTCCCCGCTACAACCGTGCTCGACCTCGCCGTTAAATCCACGTATTCCTAATAGTCAGCCACTATAAAGAAGGTTTCTTGTCGATAATTGCCGCGGCGGGCCGGGTTCATCCGCCGTGGGCATCCGGGTCGAACGAATTGCCTGCTTTTCTAAGCTCTTTGGCATCTATCAAATCTTGAGGCCTGCCGCTGGCTTCTTTTGCTTTTATCAAGTCCACTTTCGATATGAACGGAATAACCAATCCCTCCACCTGAACCTTTTCCCGGTTTTCCCATGCGGTTTCGAAAGGCACTCCATGTATTGACATCATAATGTCCAGGCGGAATGGTGGACTGCCCATCTGGTAGAAATAAAATCGGACGGAGCCAGACCCTTGAGGGGTGCACCAAACTCCTTCAGCGCCGTATAAACCGCATTTGAGTTCTCCTTATCGGTGGAGATCCATAAATCCAAGTCTTTCGTGAAACGTGGCTCGGTGTACTTCATGACTGCATATCCGCCGACCACAAGATAGCGTACCTTATGCTTTTCCAAAAGACTCAACAGTTCTCTGCAGTCTGGGCTTGTCAACATGTCCGTGCCTGATCATCAAGTAATCTAATATGATGTCGAGTGCTGCGTTGAAAATGGCCTGGTCACCTTGCCATTGCCAAAATTCGATGTCGAAGCTGCTTTCGTTATCGCCGATCCGTCCGTATGATTCTTTTATGTCTCGCATATATTCTCTCATTAGAGGCTAAAAGCCTGCAAAAGCAGAACCATCTCACTCATAACCAGAGACGTACCAAATTGGGTCGTCGCGAATGCTCTCATTACATCGTGAGTCTTAGACACACCCAACATCAAATTCTCCATTTCTTACAGCAAGGATAATAGCATGACATGTCGGGCAAGTCAATAGGGTCGTTGAAAAAAACCATATTTCGTCGCATTTAACGAACGCCTGCGAGGGTGATTTATTCGGCGGCGTTTTTTTGTATAGCATAACAAAGGCCGTGGGGCCCCGCTAATTCTCCTATAACGAAGCAAAACGGCGGGGGCAACCCACGGCCCACGGTTGCAACATATACACCCCCCCAAATTGAATTTTAAAAATGTATATGTCAGCAATTAACAACAGTCCGGCAAACATGCCTCGCTGCTGGCTACCCTTCGCTTTGAAGCTGTCTTTCTTCGATTTTTTCTTTGAGAATCTTGCCTACACGCATGGCGGCATCTTTGCCAAAATCAATACACTTGTGCATCCCTGAATTAAAAGATTTGGCAAATTCATCAGATTTTACCGCCGAAAATGCAAAGCTTCTTTCGCGAGTTTCTGAGGTTCGGTTCTCAGGCACCGGTGCAATGCAATAGATTGCAGTCGCAAAGCCGGCAAAATAAACCATCAGCAGAAATATGAGTTTGATTCTCCAGCCCCTCATTAAGAACTCCTCCCTTCCGAGTGTAAAAATTTTATTCGCCGCAGGCGAATTTACCCGCCAGAGGCGGATTTATCGGCCGTCCCTAAACTAACCGCCCTTTGTATTGAACTGCCACTACCTGGTGTGTTACTATTAAAACCTAAGATAAAAAAACACCGTTGCCAAATAGAAAACACAAAAACAGACAATAAAAAATGACTCTATACCCCCTCTTGCGGAAAAGTAGTAATCCGTGCAGGATTATGGCCGATTTTTATCCAGAACTTCTTTCAGCGTCTTACTGACAATCGCAACCTCGTCTTTAGTTAGATTATTATAAAACGGTAAAGCTATAGTCCTCTCGCAGATGGATTCAGCTATCGGAAAATCGCCCTTTTGAAAGCCATACTGCTCTGCAATAAACGGCTGCAGGTGCACCGGCGGAAAGTAATTGCCGACCTGAATCCCTTTATCTTTCATCTCCTGTAAAATCTTATCTCGCTGCCGGACGTCAAACTCCCCAGCAAGTCGAACTACAAAGACAAACCAGCTCATATCACAACCATCCGGTTCCGTGGGCACTATCAGTCGGGCATCTTCAGCCAACATCTCCTGATACCATTTCGCAACCTGCTTGCGTTTGGCCTTGATTTGTTCTATCCTTGAAAGCTGAACGATTCCAAGCGCACAATTGATATCGCTTAGCCGAAAGTTATAACCCAGACGTTCATGACTTAACCAGCCATCCCCTTTACCTCTTCCCTGATTACGAAGTGAAACAAACAAATCTGCCAAAGCATCATCGTCGGTCATAATTATTCCACCTTCGCCGGTGGTTATCTGCTTATTGGGATAAAAGGCAAACACACTTATCTTGCCAAATGTCCCAACCTTCTTGCCATTTAATTCTGAGCCAAGGGCTTCACAGCTGTCTTCGATTACAACAAGTTCGTGTTTTTCAGCGACTTCGCAGACTTTATCCATACCCAAAGGATTGCCGAAAACCTCAACCGGCAAAATGGCCTTTGTCTTTTCTGTGATTTTGGATTCTATTTTTGCAGTGTCTATATTCAAACTTTCACGGTCGATATCAACAAATATCGGCGTGGTCCCTGCCATTATAATAGTTGTTACAGAAGATATGAAAGTGAACGGCGTCGTAATAACCTCATCACCCTGCCCAAGGCCAAGCGCCTTCATACACAAAAACAAGCCGCTCGTCCCGCTATTGACGGCAACCGCCCGTTTTGTGCCGATGTATTCAGAGAAAGCCTTCTCAAATTCTTCGAGTTTGGGCCCAAGCGAAAGATTAGGACCTCGCAATACTGCACAGACCGCTTCGATTTCTTCTTCAGTGATATCCGGCCGGGATAAATATACCTGCATAAAATTTCTCCTGATTCAAAAGTGAGCAAAGCCCATATAAGCATAGGCGAACAAAACAGCCAAAGAAAATTATACTGTTTATAGCCGATAAGTCAAGACTTTCCTCATACTCGCCTGGCGATGATGCAGAAGACTTAAGATAACCAAACCATTTATGGGACGCAGGATTTACGGGATAGCTCTCTATTTGCCGCTCAGTCGAAATTTGAAATTTCTATGTTAAACAACCCTGATTTGAAGCCGAATATAACTGCGGTGTAAATACACACTTAGTAGGAACCAAAAGATGGCAAAAGGAAAAGACGTACTGACGACTGGCGATGTGGCTAAAATTTGCCATGTTGCTCCCAGAACAGTCTCGAAATGGTTTGATAGCGGCCAACTAAAGGGCTATCGCATACCCGGCAGCAAAGACCGACGAATACCCGTCAGCGAGCTTATTCGATTCATGAAAGTTCATAATATGCCTACGACAACATTCCCATCCGGCAAAATCCGGGTTCTTGTCGTGGACAGTAACGACAGTGCCTCCTCGGCTCTGGCTGACGCTTTGCGGAATAAGGCCGACTACAATGTGAAAACAGCAAACAGTAACTTTGAGACCGGAACAATCGCTCAAAAATTCGCCCCCCATGTCCTGCTAATTAATCTTTTTGCCAAAGATATAGATGCGACGGAGATTTGCAGAAGTTTGCATTTTGATGAGGATTTGCAGACTATAAAAGTGTTAGCTGTCGCCAAACAGTTAAGTGATTCTGAGTCAACCGCATTGCGCCAAAAAGGATTTGACGACTTTATATCCAACCCCTCCGACCACAATGAAATCATCAAAAAAATAGAGCAGGCAACCGCGATTATTTATTAGGCCCCAAGCCGACAAAATAGTGGCTTTCATCCCGCTGCAACGTTCATTTTTGTTTCCGCTCCTGAAGCATGTGTGACTGCAGTAATATTAACATATCTGAGCTGACCGTCGCTATACTCAAATCGCTGAAAATTACCCTGTACTTACCATCTGGAAGTTTCCAATACATCAGCACCTCAAATCTGTTCGCCAAGTCAGCGCTGGCGCCGTAATATACAACTTCCTTTCCCTCCTTAACCATCTCCTCGCATACTACTTTCATGTCCGCGAGCATCCCACTCCTGCCGGCCTGCTCACCTGCCAGAAAATATTCTATCGCCTGAATTATTTCACCGCCTGTTGATTCCCGAAGACCAAAGAAATGAGCGCACAAAATTATCGTTACAATTATCGCAGCTGCCGCAGCCAACCTGCTTATTCGCAAATCAATTATAATATTGATAGTATCCATCCCCATTTTATGCAGGCGAAGCTGCTGCGGAATTTGCGCCTTTATATCCTCAGTGAAACCGGGGCGGACCGGCTCTGACATTCGCTCCGGCAATTTATTCAATAACTGTTTCAGCCTTTCTTCTTCCATCGCAGTCCTCTGCTTTACTTATCTTGTGTAACCTTCAATCAATGTTCTTTCTCAATACTTTTAACGCCCTGCTTAGTCTGCTCTTGAAAGTGCCTTGCCTTACGCCTGCTGCTTGTGCGGCCTCGGTAAGTGCCAAGTTCTGCAAATAATGTAAAACAACCGTCTGCCTCAATTTCATAGGCAACTTTGCAATTGCATTCTCTAACCGCTCTAACTGCTCATTATACACGGCCTTGTTAGTATCATCCGCGTTACTGTCTGCCACATCAAATTCTTCTATACTTACCGTCTTTCTGCCTTTCTGCCTTCGCCAGTGATACCTTGAAACATTTCCTGCAATCCGATACAGCCAACCGTTTAATGCCTTCCCATCTTGCAATTGGCCTATATGACGCCAGGCATTCAGAAAGCTTTCCTGTGTCAGGTCTTCACTTTCCTGGTGATTATGGCCGAGCCGCCTCATATACAAATATATCTGCTCGTAGTATAAATCAACAAGCTCAGTCGCTGCCGTACGGTCGCCCGACCTTAACCGAGCAGCAAGTGAATCCCGCTTCTGCCTTTGATACTCTTGGTTCCTGTCAGGATTTTGCTGCACATTTATAAGATGCGCAAGTTCAAAGCCCTGTTCCGTAAAATTTGCCTTTTTTTCCATTATTTTCACCCGGCTCAGCCAAAAAACAGTATAGTTGAAATCCCTTTTTTTTACAACACCAAACGCCGCCTGACAAACCTGCTAATCCCTATTGAATTGTCAACTTCGGCGGTTATGCTATAATAATCACATATAATTTCCGCTAAAGGGAGACTGAAAATGAAATTATATCTTGTTCAACACGCGAAAGCAGCTTCAAAAGAAGTTGACCCGGAAAGGCCGTTGACCGAACAGGGACAACGCGATATACAGAAGGTCGCCTCATTCATAAAGCCATTGAACCTGTCTGTCGTTCATCTGTGGCACAGTGGAAAGAAACGTGCTGAGCAGACCGCCGAGGTCCTGGCTGAAGCTGTCAGGATAAACCAAATGCAAACTGCCCGTGACGGCCTTGGTCCGAATGATGATGTTACAGCAATAAGGGACGAAATTAACACAAGCCGGCAGGACATTATGATTGTCGGACACCTGCCTTTCCTGAGCAAGCTGGCCTCGCTGCTTTTAGCCGGCTCAGAATCAGCCGATACCGTGGCTTTCAAAAATTCCGGCATCGTCTGCCTGAACTGCAACGAGGAAAATCTATGGCAGCTCGAATGGATGATAATACCGGAGCTTCTTTCCTGATATAAAATCCGACTATGATATCTTTGCCAGCTAACATTGCTTCTTTTAGTGAGCCCGTGCAAAAGCTGTGGGAGATGACCAATCCCTGCATACTCTGTCCGCGAAAGTGCAAAGTCAATCGCAACAAAGGGCAAATCGGATTCTGCGGCATTACTGCTCTGCCGGTTGTCAGTTCTGTCGGTCCACATTTCGGCGAGGAAAGCGTCCTTGTCGGCAGTGGCGGGTCGGGCACAATATTTTTTACCGGCTGTAACCTCGGCTGTATCTTCTGCCAGAATTTCGATATCAGTCATCATCGTAACGGACGTCAGGTAACTATTGAGCAATTAGCTCAATCTATGCTCGACTTGCAAAATTACGGCTGCAGCAATATCAATTTCGTTACTCCCACGCACGTTATCCACGCTATTATTGCGGCCCTCGAATTAGCCAGGAGAAAAGGCCTGACACTGCCGACCGTTTACAATACCGGCGGATATGACTCGGTCGAAACACTAAAATTACTTGACGGCTACATTGATATTTATATGCCGGATATGAAGTATTCGGATTCCAAAGTTGCAAATCAGCTTAGCTCAGCGCCGGATTACCCGCAGATAAATCTTGCTGCTGTGAAGGAAATGCACCGGCAGGTCGGCGATTTACAACTGGATAAAGGGCTGGCCACGCGCGGGCTTTTAGTAAGGCATCTGGTTTTACCGGAGAACCTGGCTGGAAGCTTTGAGATAATTGATTTTTTAGTGCAGGAAATTAGCCCCAAAACGACAATCAATATAATGAACCAGTACCGCCCCTGCTACAAAGCCGGCTCTCACCCTAAAATAAACCGCCGACCCACCTCCGAAGAATTCACCTCCGCCCGACAATACGCCCTGAAAAAAGGCCTGAATGTACTTCCGTAACCACCCGCTCGTATACCACTACAAAGAAAAAGCACTAATCTCCATACTCAGCCCCGCCACTTACGCAGGCTCTGCCGCTAATTTTTACAAAACCAAAAAATCAACCAAAAACATCAGCTAAAGTTAATACTCCTCACCGCTCTCTTCTTCCGTCCCTTCGTTTGGCTCTACAGGCATCTCTTCACCCGGCTGCTCCTCTATCTCTTCCTCCACATATTGCTCTTCTGCCTGCTTTTCAAGCTCCTGGATAGCCGCCTGTAACTCACTGTTTTCCTGCTCAAGCTCCTGGATAATCTCTTCCTTCTGATTCAATTGGGTTTTCAGCCTATTAACCATTGCTTGCGCTTTGTTTGCCCGCTCAACCGCGGCATTTAACTGCTCTGTAAGCTCACTAATCCGGCCTTGCAATAGTTCTTGGGATGGGAGACCTTCAGCAAGCTCAGACCTTACATCTTCCAACTCTTCTAAAACTTCGGGCATACGTTCCTGCAATTCGTCTCTTTCACTTCGAGCCTGCTCCAGCAGCGCTGTTGTCTTTGCCAGTTGAGCCTTTGCCTTTTCCAGCTCGATACGCGCTTCGTCTCTTTCATTCGCCGCATCGCCACAACCTGTTAACATTACCAGGCAAACAGATAACACCACCAGTACGGAGATTATTTTACATTTTTCCATTATTAATCCCTTTCGTTATCTGAAAATTTCGTTATTCGAAAATCTTATTCCACTTTCTCTGCGACCTGCCCTCCCAGCTTCGCTTATGATAAACATAGCTGACTATCAATGGCAACACGCTGGTCGCCTCTGCAAAAACCATCTGCTCATATACATTGTCCACCTTGCCCCAGGAGCTGGCTTCCCTGAATGTAGAACCTGAACAGCCGCCGTCCCTGACATCCGCAACAGTAATTTGCACACCGTATTTATGCATTTGGACGGCCTTGCCTAGTATCTCGGCACAAATGACCGTATCCTGAGCAAAATTCTTCGGCACTCCACCGCCAATAATAAATAATCCCGAAACCGAAGCCCCCATTTTTATTTCGGTCAGCTCCCTGAAATCTTTTACTGAGTCGATGCTGACATACCCATCCTGCCTTTCCGCCTGATGCTTCACTAAACCAAAGCCGGCACTGGAATCTATAAATGCCGGGCAAAATATAGGCACATCATTTTCATACGCCACCTGCACCAGCGATTCCGGTTTCTTTGAATTTCCAACAAGATATTTTCCCATTTCCCTGATGAACTGCCTCGAAGAATAGCAGCCCGGTGCCAGTGAATCCGCAATTTCGGTGATTGTGTTATCGCATATCTGCAGCTGCTCTTCATCGATAAAGGTATCGTATATCCTGTCGATGTAAAGCGCTCTCAGCTTCTTGTCATCAACAGAGGTACTGCCTTTATAATGCTTAAAGCCCAGCGCCTCGAAAAAATCCATATCGACTATCGCTGCTCCTGTTGCAACGACAACATCGACCATATTATACCTGACCATATCCGCATAGACCTGCATACATCCTGCTGCACTTGTACTGCCTGCTAAACAAAGCATAATTGTGCACTCATTGTCATTGACCATCATATCAAAAATCTCAGCAGCCCTGGCCGTCTCTTTTGCCGTAAAGGACATATCTTTCATCGCCTCGATTATCGCCCTCGAGTCGATAGACTTGATATCGATATGCTCTACGGGTTCTTTTAAATAATCTTTTTTGTCCATTTCAATCTTTGAATTTGTAGCTCAACAATTTGTAGATAAGCTTTGCAGCCATAAAATCCGGCGCCTTATTTCTTTCATCGGGGCACAGCTCAACTACATCAAAACCCACAACGTCTCTCTGTTCAAAAACAAGTTTCAAAAATCCCAGCACTTCATACCACAATAGTCCGCCCGGCTCCGGCGTCCCCGTCGAAGCCATTATAGAAGGGTCAAAAACATCAACATCAATGGTTATATAAACCTTATCGGACAATTTTGAGACTGACTTGGAAAACCAGTCTGTATTATTGTAGATATCCTTCGCAAAAAAAATGTTATCCCGCTCCAAAAACGACTTTTCCACAAAGTCCATACTCCTGATACCAACCTGCACAACCGGGCACATCTCTTTGACTCTGGCCATAACGCAGGCATGATTATATTTCGAGCCGTTGTACTGCTCTCTCAAATCAGAATGTGCGTCAAGCTGTAAAACACTAAGACCCTCATATGCCTGACTATGCGCCTTAATAGCGCCTATACTAACCGAGTGCTCCCCTCCTACAACCACAATAAATTTGCCTTGTTCGATGTAATTGCGAACTTCCTGGTTAATTGCTTCAACCATTTCGCCGGCAGAGACATCTGCTTCTATAATACTGTCTGTGAATATACCTTTTTTATAAACCTCCGAATCGGTCTCTATATCATATAGCTCCATATTCACTGAGGCCTCGATTATCGCCTCCGGACCCTTGTCAGCACCCTTTTTCCACGTACTTGTGCCGTCATATGCAACAGGCAGTATCACTATTCGGGCGGTTTCGAGATTAGAGTATTCGCCCGGCAGCTGTCCAAAATTAAATACCTCTTTCATCTTCAACGGCCCCTATAATTTCTTCAATCAAACAAAAACACCGCTAAAGCCACCGTAGTTGTCCAGAGGCCTTTTTGTCCTCTGCCGGTTTGGGTCACATTGGAAGTTCTGATGATTAAGCCGCTGGCTCTATATTCCTGCTCCTTCTCAGACCACGCCTGGTTGGGGTCAACTTCCAAACCCAGCGTCGTACCAAGCATCTCCGCTGCAAGGTCTTCTGCCATATCCGCAGCTTCCTGATGATTCATCCCATAGCCGTGCACTTCACTCAGATAACCCCAGTCATTCTTGTCTGTAGGAATAGCAATACCAACCGACGAAGCAATCAACCGTCCATGCTCATTGGTATCAGCCCGGGCCATCACACTATAACATATCTGTCCCGGAATCAGTCTTTTCAATCCATTTTCGCAGCTGATAACCTTACACTTCGGCGGCAGAATTGAAGAAACTTGGACCAGGTTCTGCTGAGCGATACCTGCCTTACGAAGCGCCTCTTCGAAAGATTTCAGCCGGTACGGATGTTGGCCCACCCCTTTGGTTAGAAACACCTTACTCGGAACAAGACCGTCCATCTTAAACTCCTATCTCTAAATTACAAAATGTGCCCCCTTATTTTATTTACTCAACCGAAGAACTGCTTTTGCGCAATGCAATAGAGCAATTTGCTCGAAAAGTCAAATCTTTTTTATTGATTATTTTGCCATTTCTGCACAGGCAGCAAAACATATAATGACCAAAAACGAAAAAGACCTCCCGTAAAATTCGCCCGGAAAAATAAATTCGAGCATCTCCTTTAATTGTTCCTTTTACCTTACGCCACGTACCGCAAACAAATCACTATAATATTAAATATCTCCCAATTGCTCCTTTAATGTTTTTGCATTATAGACAGCATAGGCGTTGTAGTCATTATTGAAGTAGCAAAACACCGCCTTTTTACCTTTGGTATTTTCCCCTATCCACTTCGCCCACTCCCGCAATGCTGGTTTAGAATAATTTCCCTGGTACCGCCCCGTTGGCCCGTGAAAGCGAACGTAAATGACATCGGATGTAATCACGCGAGGCACTTTCATACCCGGCATATCGTGAATACAAAATCCGGCATTAAATTCCTTCAACAGCTTGTAAGTTTCTTCCGAGAACCAGCTTTTATGCCTGAACTCAAAAACCGCTGTTAACTTTGTAGGCAACACTTTCAAAAAACTCTCTAACCGGCCAGGGTCCTTATGCAAACCCGGCGGCAGTTGGTAAAGAATAGGTCCGAGATGCTCCTTCAGCAATAATACCCCTTTGAAAAATCTCTCGAGTGGCTCTTTGGGCTCCCTCATCCGCTTGATGTGAGTAATATAGCGATTGGCCTTTACCGTATAAAGAAAATCCTTTGGTGCCTGTTTGTGCCAATTTTGGTAGGTTTGCTCTTTCGGCTGCTGGTAGAAGGTATTATTAATTTCGACTGTATCGAAGTCTTTCGCATAGTGCTCAAGCCATTTGCTCCTGGGAAGTTTCTCAGGATAGAACCTGCCTTCCCAGTCAGCGTAATGCCAGCCGGAAGTACCTATCCGAATTTCACACCTACGCTTGCTCATTGAAAATATTTTAACACTTTTAACAATCCTGAAAAACTTTATAATTATTTATAGTTAAAAATATAAACTGCCGGATTAACGATGGATTTCGGACCGCAACAAATCGGCAAATGGCTGATTTTTACAGGGATTTTTATCGTAGTGCTCGGCGTACTTTTCAACCTGCTTGGCCAAGCCGGACTTTTCAAATTACCCGGAGATTTGCAGTTCGGCTCTAAAAACTGGAGAATTTATATCCCTGTTGCAAGCTGCTTAATCATCTCTATTATTCTGACACTTATCCTGTGGCTCATAAATTACCTTCGCCGGTAAGTGTATGCCTCCCCCAACAAAAACTCGACACCGGATTCACCAGCCCTCTTGCATAATTAAAGTCACTAAACAAATAACCATAAAAAACTCAATCGAGCTTCAAATAGTTAATATTTACTCAGGCAAATCCTGCTCACATCTCAAATAAATATAAAAATTCTTCCAAAAATATAATTTTTTATTGACTGAATGGTCGAAACTGACTAATTAGTCAGTTATATGAATACAAAAGTATTAAAAACTAAAAAGACTCGAACACAAAAAAGGGCTAAAAGAACGAGAAAGAAACTCAAAAGAGCTGCTTTGGATATCTTTAGTGAAAAAAGCATTGACGCTGTAACCGTAGAAGAAATCACCGAAAGGGCCGATGTCGGCAAAGGAACTCTATACCAGCATTTTGACGACAAAGAGCAAATTGTCGTTACATTGGTGGATGAGGCCGTCGACCATCTAATCGAAAAAATACGTGACTACGATAAACAGCCGAAAAACCTGAAAGATATGCTCGAGCATCTACTCAATGCTCACTATGAGTTTTTCACCAATTCCGGCGAAGAATTCATCCTGCTCTTCCAGGGACGGACAATTGTAAAGCTGCAATCAGACACCACTGATGAACTCGAAGAGCCATACTTGCGTTACCTGCAGGAGATTGAGAACCAGGTCTCGGGTTATGTCTCTCCGAGAGTAAATCCGTTGAAAATTCGCCGACTGGCATGTGCGGTGGCAGGATTCGTCTTTGGATTCTTCTCGTTTGCAATGATTGGTATGGCCGAAAACGAAATTGAAAAAAGCATGAAATCCTTAAGACGTTCCTTTGTAAAGAGTTTGAGCACCTTCCTTGGGCAATAATTATTAAACAAGTTAAAAAATTATTAATTTCGGATTGTTCGTGATAAAGAAAAATACAAACAAAGGAGGTCTTACTCCTGCAGAAATAAAAAGCTTCAGGGAATCGTTACTGGAAAAACGAAATGAAATCCTTATCAACGTGCTCACTATGGAAGACGAAACTCTTCATAGAGCAAGGACCGATTTGTCAAATATGCCGTTTCATATGGCCGATGCCGGAAGCGACAACTTCGAAATAGACAACACATTGTGTCTGATAGATAGCGAAAGAAAGCTTCTTTTGGAAATCGAAGATGCGCTCGAACGCATTGAACAGGGAACGTACGGTGTTTGCGAAGGGAAAAATGAGCAAATCCCAAAAGCCAGATTGGAAGCCATCCCATGGACACGATACTGCCTAAATTGCGCAAGTCTTGCGGAAAAAGGAGCTTTTACAAGACAGGAACAATTCGACAAATCGGATTATGAACAAGGCTTAGAGGAGCAAAATGGCAATTTTAACAATACCGACGAAGAACAAAATAACAATTAAAAAAATACGCAAAGGCTTCATATTCCCAAGTGCTGCATTTACAATCAAACCGGGCCAGGTCAAATATTACTGTTTTTTTGATAAGCCGCCCCTGCACGGAGACCTCGTTTATGGAGCAATCAGCCGTATCGGACAGCACCCCTCCTTGGAAAACGTATCGGGACGAATACATATGATACACGACGGTACAAAAGCAATATTTGTCTTCGGAAACAGGTATGCCCCGGATTATTACGAGGGATTGGTGCCTGATGAGATGACCGATGAAGTTGACCTCATCGCCCGTTCGGGAGTAATCGGTATCGTTAAAACGAAAAATTCGCTGATAAAAGACCCAACTAAAGTAAAAGTGTTAGGATATGTTTGTGATGAATCCGGTAGTATTTTAAACACGCAGGATTTCACGCTGATAAAACCCAGAAATAAAATTAAAAAACAGCCAAGGTCAAAAATGATTTTAGTCTGTGGTACATCAATGAACTCCGGCAAAAGCATGGCTGCCGCTGCCTGCTGCTGGGCCTTAACGTCTATGGGCTATAAGGTCAGAGCATCAAAAATCACCGGGACCGCATCCCTCAAAGACATTTTACATATGAATGATGCTGGCGCCAATCCTTATGCAGATTTCACATATCTTGGTTACCCGTCAACATATCTGATGGAAAAGGAACAACTGCTGGGAATTTTTAACCAGCTCGATTTAAAGTACGCTAACAACCCAAAGAATTTCTGGGTGGTTGAACTTGCTGATGGTGTCATGCAACGTGAAACTGCAATGCTGTTAAGTTCCCCAGAAGTAGTATCAAGGATTTACAAACTCATTTTTTGCGCAAACGATGCTTTTGGTGCTATCGGAGGTTTAAGAACTCTAAAGGAAAATTTTAATTTAATACCTGATGCTTTATCCGGAATATGCTCAAGCTCTCCCCTGCATATAAGAGAACTTTCCGAATTTACCAGCATCCCTGTATTCAATAGCGCCGAACCAAACAGAAACCGATTAGCAGAAATCTTAATTAATAACTGTAAATCTTCTTTACAAACTGTCGAAACAGATTTAACTTTTAAATGTATTAAAAAGAAAACGACCGTGTAAAAGCAGATTAGAAAATCTGTTTATTAATGTTACCCTTTTTAAGTTCAGGGAGGCCTTGAAATGGCAAAAAAGAAAGCCAAAAAGAAAGCTGCAAAAAAGAAAACTGCGAAGAAAAAAAAGTAAGCACCTAAGGACTTCAAACTATGCTGAAGCCATCAATGTTCTTTCATTGATGGCTTCTCTATTTATCCACCAGACCAAAGATATAATCCTCTTTACTCAACCTTCTCATAGTATTCAGCTTCTCGGTCGGAAAGTCGTTTCTGCTCAATCATTCTGCGAATCCGCTGTAAATCCACATCTCTCGGCTGACCACCCGCCGCCGCAGAAATAGTCGGTTGGCCTATCACGGCACCGGTAACCTCCAAAAACCTGTTCACAGAAACCGCTGATACAAATATCCCAGTTAAAATAACAAACACCAAAAGATAACGAGATAAGAGAGACTCAGAACTTTCCTCTTTGGTCTTCGGTCTTTGCTCTTTAGTCTGAAAACGACACCTGTCACAATATATGCAATCCAGATGGTCTTTTGCCGTAAGGCCAAACTCGCACCTGCCGAATCTCTTGGCCGGAAGGTAACGTTTGAGGATTATTATATTATTAAATAGCGATAGATATGCCCCGACAGGACATAAATATCGACACCAAAAGCGAGTATAAAAAACAGAACCTGTCAAGGCCGCCGCCGCTATCAATATCATTGACAACTGCCAACCAGCGCTCGCCGATTGAAAATTGAAAATCGAGATAAGCGGCTCTGCCGCCAGTGTTGTCCTGTCCCTCGAAGCGAAGAATACAATTACCAGAACAAAAAGTATAACATACTTGATAAACCTCGCTTTTTGCATCTTCTCTATCGATACCGGCTGTCTGAATCTATCCGGGAAAATATAGCCGAGCAATTCCTGCACAATTCCGAATGGACAGATATAACCGCAATATATGTTACCGAAGATTATCACCAAAACCGGAACCCCAGCAGCCAGCAAAAACGCTCCGGACAATCTTAAAGCAGGACTTTGCAGAGACAATAATGTAGCTATTTGTTCGCTTGAGTACTGGGCGTTTAACCAAACACCTCCAATTACAAGATTAAGTACAAGCACAAACAACCTGCTCCAGAAACCTCCATAGTAAATTACAATCAGCGTAACTACGAAAGCTCCAATCAAATACGCCCCGGTTATATCCGGCAGGTACTTCGAATACCCAATCTTCTGCGCCGATTTTCCTTCAACAGATTCGCCGAGAATCTCCGTAGCAAATCTGTTGCCGGATATTTGCAGTGCCGAAACAATAGCTTCGCAGCTAACGGTAGCACCGCTTACAGCATCAATATCAGCAAACGGTTCAGACGCAAATAGTCGTCTTCCATTAAGCCCTTCCCGCCACTGCCTGAGAAGTTCAAGATAGGAAGGTGTTTCATTCGAGCTTATTATATGGAAGTTAATAAGATTACCGGCGGTATCCACATAAACAGCGATATTCATTTCTCCGCCATAGCCACGAACCTCCGGCGCCAGCTCTTTTGTGCTGAAGATATAGCCGGTTAGTTTATCGTCGGCGTCGCTGACCTTAAAATAATTGATTTTCTGAGAACCATCAAAGAGAACTCCCGATTCTTTTTGAATTTGCAATTCACCCGCGAGCGCTCCAGCTGCATATTCAGGCAGGCAAGGCCTTAGGCGTGCAGCAGACTCAACAAGCACATTCGAGCAGAGAATAATAGTTATCCCAATACCAAATAAAATATAGCCGACTCTGCGCAATCTAAAAGCGGTAGCAGGTAATAAGCGGCCTCTAACCGGCCAGCATACCCTCAATGCCACAAATGGCATATTTGCAAGAATAAGCAGAATAAATATAAATAGCGTTACCTTTGCCCCGAGCACAGGAAGAAGTGCAAGAGATGTCACCATCCCCCCCGCCGCCGCTCCGAGATGGTCGGAAGTTTCGAGCTTGCTGCCGGCTTGTCCTGCCTCAAAGCCGTTATCTGTGAGCTGCCTGGCCGCTAATGGAAAATAACAGCCGGTACATAAACCACACACAATAAATGTAATGGCGAAAATCAGATGCGTCCACTGCTCACCCGGCCAAAAAATAATCACAGCAAGAATTAACGCGTGTATGAGTACTACTGTGAACAATAATGTCTCAGATTTTAACGCTCGATTTATCAGCGCTGAAATCAAAACCGCACCGACGGTCAAACCAACCATAAACAGCGATGAGATAATCCCGATGTACAGATAGAGCGAGCCATACCGCGTCTGATATAGATACATCAGCACAATTATAACGCCAATCCCAATCCAGCCGGCTGAAAAAACCAAAAACACACTGTCAAAGCTCGAATAACTGCCCTGCCCGGTGCTTTTCAAAACATAGATAACTCGCAAAGCTATCAAAACAAAAATGGGAATAACAAACACTAATGTACCTGCCAGCACCAGGTGTTTAACAAGTATCGTAACCGGTGCCCCGGACTGTTTGGCTGTAAGCAACAAACTAAACAGATGTGTCAAAGGTCTGGTATCGCGATTTATAAGCAACCTCTTTGGTAAATCCGCACGTGAATAGCCCTCTAAAGCAGTAGCGGCGCGATTAGGTAAATAAACTGAAAACAGCCCATCCGGCGGATATATACTGCTTGCACCTTCTATCGACGTAAAACGGTCACGGCAAACTGCAGGGTCTTCGCTAAGCTTTCCACTATCAGATACAATGAACCACGTATCCTCGCCGGGCGTCAGAACAAGCTGTGAGAACGGAACCTTTTCAAGTGTCAGTTTTGTCGAAGCACCGAGATTAATCAGCTCGGTGCCCATAATATTTGTCCCCCCTGCTATACGAACCTGCAACACACCTCCGGGTCTTAGAGATTTTTTAACCTGGCGGTAGAATTCAAGTGTAAAAAAACGGTTTAGAACCGAGCTGGTTGCATCCGGCAAATTGAGAATCACTATGTCATAATACTGTTTCTTTTCTGCAAGTGATAAGCGAACGTCACCACCAAGCTTGTGTAATCGCTCATCATCGGTTCTAAATTTCACCGGTATAAATTTTTCAATGCTCTGCACGTATTCGCTGTCGCTATGCGCCCACGTTACCTCTTTGATTTGTTGCAAACGCAGAAACTCATAACACAATCCCAATCCCGAGCCGATTACCAAAACTCTTTCGGCACCAGGATTTTGACACAGCCCGACAGCAGCAATCATCCCCGCCGACTCACGGTCCGGCAGTGTCTCGCAGGTACTGCCCTGGCAAACAGCAATCCACTGGTCCTGATATACGCCATAAAGATATTCAGCCTGAGCTGTCTGGAAAGAACCTTTCAGCGCATCTCTGGCAAGCAGCTTTCCCCACTTGATAATTTGCAGCTCTTGCGAGAGGTACTCATCAACACCGGTAACTAAACAAATCAAAATACATACCGGCACAAAAACCCACGCCCACCTCTTTGCTCTGGCAAGCTGCACACAAAGAAAAGAAAATGAAACAATAAATGCGAGTATAAAGAAAATCGTCGCTGACCTTACACCAAATCCAAGAAGTATGGTAACACCCAGCCCGCCGACAAAGCTCCCCGCCGCTTCAAGAATATATACTCGCGATATCGGCTGTTGCTGCTGTTCCTGAAACCACCGGCAGGCAGTGGGAAAAAGCATCCCCGTGATAATACTGACCGGCGCATTTAGCAGAATTGATAACAGGATAATAGCCCATACGGGTAAAAGCTGATAATACTCGATGCCGGCAAGTTCACGCCCCTGGATTATCAATATCAGCTGCAAAATAAAGGCCGGAATATAACACAAAAATAAAAACTCTATATTATTAACCAGCTTCTCCGCAAAGCTCTTGGCTTGATACACGACTATTGCGCCCACCCCGACCCACAAAAACCAGCAGCCGAAAAAAATCCCTACACTTATATCATTGCCTTCGAAGGTGGTGATAAACTCACGAAAAAGAAGGGCCTGCGCCGCAATAGTAAACAGGCCGTAGCTGAATATCAGAAAGCTTCGTGAATATTTCATTCCTCTTCACCAAATACATCTGCCTGAAAAACCAAAAAGCTCGCACCCTCCTTCCAGCCACCGGCCGGCAGTCCCGCCTTAAGAGACAAATGCGTGAGCGTCTGTTCCAAATCCCAGCCCTGCTCCGGCGCAACCTGAGGTAAATACACCGCTGATTGCCCATCTTTATTCAAAACAACGCCGTCTATACCGATTCTAATCTTCTCATAACCATCAATCGGTTCTGGCGCTGTTAGCGCCGAAATTTCAATCGTAATATCGTTGATTTCCGTATCGCTCAAAGGAGCAAACCGCCTGTCGCGAAAACCGGCGTTTACAGCGTTAATTATTATCGACTGATACAAAGGCCGTTGCGGAAAAATGTCACCTATGCAACCCCTAAGCTGATGGTTCTTTTTAAGAGTCACAAACGCCGCACGTGGCTGTTCCATCGCCTCGCTGACACTTATATTCAATTCGCCAATCTCCGGAACTTTCCGGTTTTTCAAAGCGTAAACTATCGTCTTGCGGGCCAATGCCAAAAGTCGCTTCTTATCTTCATCGCTCAGCTCAGAGGTGTTTGCCTTCTGCTCGACTTCGGCGTAGTTACTCCACTTACCGGAAAAAGCAGCAGAAAGATAGCTGACAGAATTTGTAAAATCACCCGTCAGCTCACCACTTGTCGTGTATTTAATCAGCTCCGCCTTGGCTGTCTTATCCAGCATCGAAATCAATATTGCAACTGGAACATAACCGCATATCGTTGCACCGGTCCTTTGCTTATATTCCAAAAAGCCCTTACTATCCAGCTTGGCTATATACTCATACGCCCCCATATCGAGCTTTTTTAATTTCTTAGGTATATCTTCGCTAAAAGGCACATATCCATAGTTCGGACCATAATGTGTAAAATCAGAGCTTGCTATTACAAGAGTCTCCCGGTCAATCAGGCCTTTCAGGATGTCACTTACCTTTCTGATTGTATCTAACGAGCAGCTGCCGGCCACTATCGGAACAAGCTTGAAATCCTTCTCATCCTTCGTAGTAGAGCTACTACGGAGAACGGACTGCCGATATTGCAAAAGCGGCAGCTCTATCTGAACACTATGTTCATATTTATGGGCATGCGGAACGTTTTGAAACATCGGAAATTTGAAAAGTTTATTTATAAATTCCACATCTAACGGTATCTGCCCTAACGGCGTTTCATAATGCGTAACTCTCGGCACACTCAGCATCTCTTCCATATTAACCTGATGGCTTGGCCCGATTACAACAACCCGCTTATAACTTTTATCGCTCGCCTTCAGGGCAAAAACCGCTGTCTCGCCGGAATACACATATCCCGCATGCGGCAAAATCAACCCTATCACATCTTCAACCGGCTCTACTTCTGCTTTTTTGTAAAAATTCTCAATCTGATTTCTAAGTGCCTTGGTATCAGACGGGTACCATCCCCTGTCAGCAAGTTCTGAACGCAGAACTATCTTCTCCGGCTTTACAGAAGCTGGTGCTCCGGGTGCTCTAAAGAAAATTACGGCAAAAGTAATTAAAAAGATAATACCTAATCCTAACTGACATTTTATTCTATGTTTTTGTATATATTGCTTTGTCATATTAACCGCTCCATTTACTTTGGTCGTATGTATTCGGTAAAGTTTTCACTGAACCCGGATATTTTTTCATTCCAAACGCCCGAACAAACCTGCGCGGCGCAGCTTTCCTTACTAACCACCATAGACCGGCAATAATCGCCAAACCTGCAACTGTTATTTTTTGAATAAATTTTCTGCGTGTCATCTCCACACTCCATAAATTTCTTTTCCGCAATCCGGGCAGCAGCCATCTTTGATATGATTTTGCCTGATGACATAGCGAACGCGTTCAATAAGTAATTTCTTGCAATCCGGACAATACGTATTTTCACCCTCTTCGCTTTGGATATTCCCGATATAAACAAAGCTGAGCCCCTCTTCCATTGCAATCTCACAAGCAATATCCAGTGTCTTCAGCGAAGTTGGTGGAAGATGCCGCATCTTATATTGAGGGAAAAACCGCGAAAAATGCAACGGCGTCTCACCGCCAAGATTGACTTTCACCCACCGACAAAGCTCACGTATCTGCTCCGCTTTATCGTTCAACGTCGGAATAATCAGATTTGTAACTTCAACTAATATCCCGCTCGCCCTGGCCAAAACCAGCGCTTCCTGCACCGGCTTTAACGTCGCCGAGCAAACCTTCCTGTAGAACTCCTCCGTTATCCCCTTCAAATCGATATTAGCTGCATCGACTACCTCAAGTAATTTTCTCCACGGCTCAGGATTTATATAACCTGCCGTCACAAGGACATTGCGTATATTCGCTTCTCTGGCTAACTTGGCGGTGTCATAGGTATATTCGTAATAAACAATGGGGTCGGTATACGTGTATGCAATTGAGGAATAGTTTTTTTCTTTCGCAATTTGGACAAGTCTCTCAGGCGGGCAGGGATACGCAGGCGTATCTTCGGGATTGGCCTGTGATATTTCCCAGTTCTGACAGTTAAGGCAGTGCAGGTTACAGCCAGCCGTGGCTATGGAAAGGATTCGGCTCCCCGGCAGAAAGTGAAAGAGCGGCTTTTTTTCTATCGGGTCATCGTGCATGGAGCAAGGATACCCATAAACGACTGTTCGCAGAACTCCGTCGATATTGATTCTTACTCGGCACTCACCGCTCTGCCCCGGCTCTATCAAACACATCTTCGGACATAATTCACACTGAACCGTCAATTTAATCACCACTTAATACTATCTATGCGAATTCAATTTTAGATAATTATAACAAATTTTCACAATCTGTATAATCGTAAAGCCAATCTATATACATACAAAAATATTTGCTTTGATTTTATTACTACCGGTTTATAATCGGGTCTATGAAAAACGCGGTTATAAGCGAGCTTTTTGACCGGATGGCCGACATTATGGAAATCCTCGGCGAGGACCGATTCCGCATCAATACCTACCGCAAAGTTGGAAGAACCATTGGCGATATGCCAACTGATGTTGAAAACCTCTTGGCAGCCGGCGAGTTGGCAAAAATACCCGGCATTGGAAAATCAAGTATCGCCAAGATTGAAGAGTTCGTAAAATCCGGCAAAATTACAGCCCACCAGGAGCTTCTAAAAAAAATCCCGCAAACATTGTTAGAGCTTCTCACAATACCCGGCATGGGCCCAAAAGGTGTAAAGGCAGTCTATGAAAATCTGAATGTTAAAACCATTGCCGAGCTGAAAAAAGCTGTTTTCTCCGGCTCCTTGGCGAAGCTGCCCGGCTTCGGCGACAAAAAGGCTGAAGGCATCGCAAGAGGCATCGCTTTTCTCGAAAAATCAACAGGCAGAATCCGACTCGACCAGGCCTCACAGGCAGCGGACATCGTCACTGCATTTCTTAAGCGTCTTGCCGGAATTGAAAAAATCCAGCTTGCCGGCTCGCTACGCCGCCGGGCCGAAACTATCGGTGACGTTGACATCCTCGTCGCCGCCAAAAAGGGCAAAAATATTATTGATGCCTTTACAACTGCCAGCTTCGTCCAGGAGGTCCTCGCCGCCGGGCCGACAAAGGGTTCTGCCGTTATCCTGACAGAGACCGTACCTGTCCACGTAGATGTTCGAGTCGTCCCAAAAGAAAGCTTCGGCGCCGCCGCTCAATACTTTACCGGCTCGAAACAGCACAACGTCCGCCTAAGAGAAATCGCCATAAAGGCAAAGCTAAAGCTAAACGAATATGGCCTATTCAAAAAAGACAAAATAATCGCAGGCCAAATCGAGGAAGAAATATATCAAAAGCTCGGCCTGAATTTCATCAATCCATTATTGCGAGAAGACCGCGGCGAAATCGAGGCGGCAAAGACCCACACCCTGCCCGAACTGATTGAATTTGATGATATCAAAGGCGACTTCCACACCCACACAAACGCCTCCGACGGCAACGCAACAATAACCGAACTTGCACAGGCCGCAAAAGATATGGGCTATAAATATATCTGTATTACAGACCACTCAAAATCTTCGGCAATTGCAAACGGCCTATCGGCCAAACAATTAGCTGAACAAGTCAGGCAAATCCGCAAGCTTAACGAGAAGCTAAAAGGAATTACACTCTTCGCCGGAACCGAGGTCGACATCCTTGCCGATGGCTCTTTGGATTTTGATAACAAGTTATTAGCTGACCTGGACTTCGTAATAGCCGCGATACATTCCGGCCTGGCCAGCCCTCGTGAAAAGGTAACCACCCGAACACTCAAAGCTATGGACAACCCTTATGTCAATTGCATCGCTCATCCGACAGGCCGCCTCATAGGCCAGCGTGAGCCTATGGACATCGACATGGCCGCCGTAATCAAACACGCCGCCCAGACAAAAACCGCCTTGGAGGTAAACGCAAATCCCTGGCGTTTGGACCTAAAGGACATCCACTGTAAAATGGCCATCGAATCGCAGGTTATGCTGGCCATAGGAACTGATGCTCACAGCACCGGCGGCCTCGGCCTGATAGACTACGGCGTTGCAACCGCAGCTCGCGGCTGGGCAACTAAAAACGATATACTAAATACCTTCTCTCCGGCAAAAATAAAAACCTTTGTCAAAACCAAAAGGCCATAGTTTGCCTTTATGAAATCTAAATTCGCCAAAATCCTGTTAACTGGTTCACCGGGCTGCGGCAAAACAACCGCTGTTATGAAAATAATTGCCAATCTCAATCCCAATCCAAATAGAATCGCTGGTTTTTATACGCAGGAAATCCGCGAAGGAAATACACGTAAAGGTTTTAGCTGGACCCGACTCGATGGCCCTGACGGCATTCTCGCTCATACCGATATCAAAGGCCCATTCAAAGTCGGCAAATACGGCATAGATGTCATTGGCTTTGAAAAATCCGTTGTGCCAGTTTTGGACATTGAGCGTAGTGATGCAGATTTATTTATCATCGATGAAATTGGCAAAATGGAATGTTTTTCCAAAAAATTCGTAACTGCAATCCGCCTGCTCTTTTCATCTGGCAAACCCTTTTTAGCAACCGTAGCCAAAAAAGGCAAAGGCCTTATCTCCGAGATAAAAAATCATCCGGACATTAAACTATTTAACCTCACGACTCAAAATCGTGATATAATAATTACCGAAATTTCACAAATTCTGGAAGATACCAAACCAGCAGATTCAGGTATTAAAAATGAGTGAGTTCATAAATCTTCCCAAGCCGAATCAGGATGGCTCAATGCCACTGGAAAAGGCAATCGCCGTTCGGCGTTCCCGGCGCAAATTTTCACCCCAGCCACTAACACTTGAGCAAATCGGCCAGTTGGTCTGGTCGGCCCAGGGCCAGCAACCGGGCACCCGATACCGCACCGCTCCCTCAGCCGGAGCTACTTATCCTCTGGAGCTTTTAATCGTAACCGCAGACGGACTTTTTCACTATTCTCCTGCCGGACATGCCCTTGAAAAAATCTCCGCACAGGACCTTCGGACAGAGCTTGCCACCGCCGCCTGGGGACAGGATTTTATTGAAGCTGCCCCTGTAACGCTTGTCTTCGCCGCTGAATTTTCCAGAACCACAAATCACTACGGCAAACGTGGCGTCCGTTATGTATATATGGAGGCCGGACACGCCGCGCAGAACATCCACCTGCAGGCCGAGTCTTTAGGCCTCGGCTCCGTCACAGTCGGCGCCTTTGACGATAATTCTGTCAGCGAAGTCCTGACTCTGCCGGAAAACCTCGAACCCGTATATATGGTCACCGTGGGCCACTGTAGCAGATAACTTCCAGGAAAAATTTCAATGTCACTCGATTGGGCCGACAATACTGCCAAACAGCTTTTAAGCGAAGACCTCTTCAAAAAAGGCATTTGCCTGATTCTCGGCGCCTCCGACACCGGCAAAACCACACTCACATCCTCCCTTACAAAGCAATTGGTTTTGAATCAATCGGTCGGTATTATTGACGCCGATATCGGCCAGTCTCACATCGGCCCGCCCACAACGGTCGGCTGGGTACTTATTGAAAAGTCGCAGGTCGATTCCTCAAATCTCACTGCCGGCGGCATCTGCTTCGTTGGCGATGTCACGCCGGTAGGTCATTTGCTGCAGCTAACTGCTGCAATCACTCAATGTGCCCGGCAGCTATCAAAACTCGCCGAGCTTATCATAATCGACACTCCAGGCCTTGTTTATGGCCCCGCTGCCACTGCCTTATGGTGGACCGTGCAGCAAATATTAAAGCCGAACTTGATTTTAGCCGTACAGCGAAATGTCGAGTTAAGTAACATTCTCGCCGGTTTGAGGTCTTTGGATTCTAAGCTCGAGCTGATTCA
>CAYSJK010000002.1:4511-33358 GCA_964431375.1 uncultured Pirellulales bacterium | reverse complement strand
TCCAGCTTGGGAAGCTGACATTCTACCACTGAATTACGCCCGCAAAAACATTTCCTAATACGAAGATTCTACAGAAATCACCAAACGCTTGTCAAATCCTTTTTCCATTACTGCCATAGGGCGAAATACACATCAGATATAACCGCATTTCCTGCCGGCTGCAGTATAAACCTCTGCAAATTACGTCTTATAACAAATCCGCCTGCCAACGCCTAAATGCGATTTTTTAACTGGCATTTTTACCATTAAAAATAGCCCAAACAAAGAACTAAAGGTGGATTTTTTTAGCCCTTTTTGCTATAATAAATAAAACTGGGTTTGTCTAAACTTATGGAGGCAGGTTGCTGAAAATGAGGAGGTTTTTACCGATTGCCATCTTTGTCTTGTGCGCAACGCAGGTTTGGGCACGGGTACTATCCGTCCCCGCGGGGTACTCCAGTATCCAATCGGCAATCAATGATGCCAACAACGGCGATGCGGTTATCGTCGCTCCGGGAACGTATCAGGAAAATATCAATTTTCTGGGCAAAGAAATAATTGTACAGTCGATGAATCCGGATGACCCGAATATAGTAGCGACAACGATTATTGACGGCAACGCACCGGCTGACAGCAACTTCGGCTCAGTAGTAACCTTCAACAGCGGCGAAGATGCCAACTCGGTGCTTTGCGGCTTTACAATAACAGGCGGCACGGGAACGTGGCTGTTGGTATCGTGGGAGTTTAAGGGGCTGCGATGGAACCGTTGTGGAGGCGGCGTGGTCTGCTATAATATGTCAGCGCCGACTATCTTCAAGAACGTCTTTGTAAATAACTATGCCGGTCAGGGCGGCGGCATTTATATCTACGGCGACCCTGTCAATCCTGATGACCCAAGCGACCCTGCCGTTCACATCAGTCCGGTCATCATTGATAACAGCTTTATCAACAATGATGCCATTGTAGAACACGGCTTTGCAGCTCCTGATACGAATTATCCGAACAACGACCACGGAGACGGCGGTGCCATCGTCGGCTTTCAGGGCTGCGATGCAATAATAACCGGCAACTTAATCGAGAATAACCACGCTGACTACTATGGTGGTGGGATACATTTGCGGCAGTGGAGTTATGGCATTATCGAGAACAATCAGATTATCAACAATACCGCCCGACTCGGAGGAGGTATTCACATAACATATACATCAAGCCCAACTATTAGAGACAACCTGATTCAGGCCAATACAGCAAGCAGCTTAGGGGGCGGAGGTATATACGTGTATTACCTTTCCGGACCGTTGATTGAGCAGAATACTATCACTCAAAATACATCGAGCAACGCAGCTGGGATTGCGGTGTTTTGGGATAGCACCCCAACTATTCGCAATAACCTGATTTACAACAACATCGCTGACACAGGCGTGCGTGTCATAGGTTCGGCGCCAGTAATTGTCCACAATACTATAACGCATAATTATTACGGTGGGATAGATTGTGAATTTGGCAGTAATGCCACCATTGAAAATAACATAATTACCTCTAATGGGCAGGGTTGGGGTATATACATCGACAACGAGAGTTTTCCTGTAATACGATACAATAATATCTGGGGCAATAGGTCGGGTACCTGCGGACCCGCCATACCGGATCAAACCGGCATTAACGGCAACATCTCCATTGTGCCGAGTTTTCTTGCCCCTGCTAATAACGACTATCATTTGAATTACGACAGCAAATGTATCAATGCCGGCGACCCAGATTTTGCCGACGAAGGTCTGACTGATTATGACAATGAGCCGAGAAAGCTGGGCCAATTTGTTGATATCGGTGCAGATGAGGCCTGGCCAGTGTGGAATCTTACCAGCAGCGGTCAATACGAGAGCATACAGCAGGCTATCAATGATGCAAACGACCTGGATACGATAATCGTAACCGAAGGCAGGTATCTCGAGAATATCGACTTTAAAGGCAAGGCTATTACGCTCAGAAATGCAGACCCTAACGATTGGGATGTTGTGGAGAAGACAATTATCGACGGCAACAATAGTGTCAATAACCAAGGTACTGTGGTTACATTTGTCTCAGGTGAAGATGCAAATAGCGTCCTGGCCGGATTTACGATTACAGGTGGCTACCGCGACCTGAATGACCCGCAAGGCGGTTACGGTGGCGGTATAAAAAGCCACAATTACTCCGGCCCAACAATTTTATGCAACATAATAACAGGTAACTACGCTTTGGAAGGCGCAGGTGTATCATTATATCATTCTTCATCACTTGTCCGGAACAATATTTTTAGACATAATAAGGGGACACAATACAGCCTTGGTGGAGCTATGTGCATTATAGATTGCGAGGCGCCTACAATAGTAAATAATCTGGTGGTGGGTAACGAAGCTTTTGCCGGTGGTGGAATCATGCTGATTCACTCCAATGCCACTATTACAAACAATACAATCGCTTTTAACCGAAGCACTAATGCGGCAGGAGTGTATATCGAATCTTTTGATGATACTATCGCCAACTGTATAATCTGGAATGATGGCGATGACATATACCAGTCAGCAGGCTGTAGTGAGGTAAGATATTCCTGTATCGAGGACGGTGACGCCGGCGAAGGTAATATCTCGGATGACCCTAATTTCGCAGACCCAGGCTACTGGGATGACTCAAACACGCCCGGCAATCAGGAGGATGATTTCTTCGTTTTTGGCAACTATCATATCCCACCGAACTCGCCCTGCGTCAACTCCGGCGATAATTCGTTCGTCCCAGGCGTATCGACTACAGACATAGACGGTGAACAGCGAATATTCAACGATACCGTTGATATGGGCGCCGATGAAGTTGTTACGAATCCCATTGATTTGAACAACGACGGAATTGTCGATTATCGCGAGCTTGCTGTTTTAACAGGTGAATGGCTCCAAAGCAGCGAATTACAGACAGATTTTTATAATGATGACTTCATAGACTTTGCCGATTATGCCATTTTAGCCGAGCAATGGCTCTGGAAAGGCGACTGGTATCGGTAACTACTGCAACTGAAAAGCCTCACAACGAAATTTAACACACCGACCCTTTTTCATTCCACACTGCCTTTTGTGCAAATCATCGCCCTATAAAAAATTCCCCCAAATTAAGCAGTGTTCCGAGTAAGCCGATAAGAAAAAGTATAGTGCGCTGACAGTCTGCTTATGGGCGTTAGAGAAACAGGTAAAACAATAAAAATGAAAAAAGCATTTTCACTTGTTGAGCTGATGATAGTGGTAGCCGTTCTTGGAATTCTGGCAGCTATTGTTGTGCCGCAGTTTCAATCGCATGCAACACAGGCCAAGGAATCTGCTGCCAAAAGCGACCTGCGTACCCTGCGAAGTGCAATTGAACTCTACACGGTCCAGCACAACGGTATTCCTCCTGGATATCCCAACGGGGACGTTACAGCACAGCCGTCCGACCAAACCTTTATACAGCAGCTATGCTGGTCAAGTAACCAGTCGGGCCAAACCTCCCAACAACCCGCAGCGGGCTTTGGGCTGGGTCCATACATTCGCAGCTTCCCCGAGAATCCCTTTAACAATGCATCAAGTGTAAAGATGGTGGGTAATAGTGAAGAAATCCCGGCTAATGCAACCGGCAATTTGGGTTATATATACCAGCCGGCAATAAAAACAATCAAACTCGACTGGCCTGGTACAGACAACGCCGGTATCCGTTATTACGACTATTAAATTAACCGCAAGTAATTAATAACGCAGGTCCATAAAAAAAAGCAGGTCAGAAGACCTGCTTTTTTAATAGCTAATTTTTTAGGCAAAGCCAGCTTTTTATTTGCGACGACGCAACAACAGACCTCCAAGACCAAGCATCAGCATCGTTGCCGGCTCAGGAACCTCTTGGATGACAATCCAGCCCATCTATTTACCCACAGGCGGTATAATACGGCTGAATAATAAGGCCTTATGGGAGAGAACAAGTCTGGTTGACCGGCCGGGCACTGACAAAGAAGGTGTGCGATTAGCACGAATAGCGTAGTTATTGGCTTTGGACCCTGGTGAAAACCACAGTTTCCGGCTTAATCGAGTTTAGGTCGGGCTTCTCAGCGCCAACCAGTTCAGCGTAGCTCACCCACGCGGCAGTCCAGGTTGTGCCGTCCCTGGAAATCGGGCCTCTAAAGTAATCGCTCATTTTACCTTCCACCGTGCCGATAGGCAGCACCACCTCGAAATAATCTATGGTGATTTCGACGTTCAACTCATTGTTGCTTTGTTCATAACGCGCCGTACACGGCCCCATTACATAAATTGAGTATGCACCGTCTCTTCCCTGCTCATAAGCCCCACCCTCTGCAGGGACTATCGAAACCGTTACAAAAGGGTGCCTTATCAACGAGATGCTACCATCAGAATCAAAAATCAACCCCCATTTATTGCCTTGCGCCTTCCAGGTCCCAACTAAGAAATCAGGAAAGGGCCTATCCTTCCCAGTGATTACTTCGACATCCTTTTTATTATTACAGCAGCTCTCAAGGGTTAACAGGAAAATGGCACATCCTACCAATAGCGTTAATCGCTTCATAATCTTACTCCCGAATAACTGTGATATATTAGACCATAACAACGAAAGGTAGCAAGACAAAAAAAGAGACAGGTCAAAAGACCTGCCTCTTTATTAAACATTTGCTGGTTCAATTCTATCGTCTTATTTGCGACGACGCAACAGCAATCCACCAAGACCAAGCAGCAGCATTGTTGCCGGCTCAGGAATCATCTGGTGAATGGTGATCCAGCCCATCTGGTCCGGACCAACGTCACCAACGTCGATAACCCAGTTCATCCCGGCATCGGTGATTTTAACTATGACTTCACCCGTACCATCGCAGTGGAACTCGATGAAATCGACGAGCTTGCCCGATACTTCACCCATGCTCGCTCCCGCGATGATCCCAATACCTTTGTCGGTCACGCCATCTACAACCTTGCTCCAGTCTTCAAAGCCACCAACAATGATGTCAAGGGGGTCATCAGGCAGCGTAATACTGCCAGGACCAGTAATCTCAAGGTCCAACTCTATACCGTCGGTTGCATAGCCCTGAAGAAGTATTATGTCCAGCGTGATATAGTCTGATGGGTAAAGCCATATCTCATCAGCAGCAATCTCGCCATTCACACTCAACTGAAAATACTTGCCTAAATTGGTTGGTACTGCTACTGCAATCGAGGTCAACCCGAGAACCAACATTAAAATTAACAATTTCTTCATCACAATCTCCTTTCAGATACACTCGAATGTCATTACATTCGAAATTCCCTATTCCTACACAAAAACTAACCTTTCCTGACTTTCGTCAGGGTAGCACACTCTATTCTGGCGGCCAGGTGCCACCTGTAGGACAGTCTGCAGGCACCGACTTATACCAGTTGTCCTTCAAAGTCTTGAAGTCGGGCACCTTAACATCACCATTACGATCGAAGTCCGCACAGGGGTCGTAGTCAAGGTGAGGATAAACCTTATACCAGGAGTCTTTCAAAGCCTTGAAGTCTGGTACCTTAACATCCCCGCTGTTATCGCTATCGCCGTGACACTGGGTTAGATATAGCCAGCAACCAGGCCCTGTGCAGCCCAGTGCATTGACATCAGGATCTAAAGTTGGGTCTGTCATAACCACACCGCCGCGAGTATCGTTCTCCGAAATAGCGACCGCTCCAGGAGTACCATCACAGGTGAACTTCAACAATTCATACCAATTGTTGTCATTTTGGTCTGGCGGAGCGTTCGGAGAAGCATCGTCAGTGGGAGAATACAAAGCTCCCATCTCGATGGTCACAGCATTTGGGCCAGTTATTGAACCGGGATCGTTTGGGTCAGCAACCGCTGTACCCCAATCAATGACTTCATCGCCGTCGATATCAATAGAGCCCGGATAAATCGTGTAGTAGTCACTAACTAAGTCGTTTACATCAACGATATTAGCACCCGTGACTTTAATATCCAGAGCAAATGCCCTAACCAAATTTGGCTCATCCTCCGTCACACGGTAGCTGACAGTAACTTCATTGTCAACAATAATACTGCATTTGATGCCAACTTCTGCCCATACCGGAGCGGTAAGCAACAAAACAAATGCCAGGATTAGACTAATCTTTCTCATAGTTAAACCTTCCTTTCTTTCCTTCTTTGGCAGAGCCACACACCCTACACTATCTTGGTTTCCACATCCTGCTTAACAAAACAACTTGCCTTTCGGCACGCCTGTTCTTTTTCTGGTACTTAAACAATAATACTTTTTAATTTTTGAACTCAGCGCCCCGGTCAGCAGGCATAACCGAGTAAGTACAATCAACTGCTGTACCCTTAGTCGTCCTCCTTTCCCGCCTTTCGGCGAAAATATGTGCTACAAACTAGTGTAGGCACAGTTCTATGTTGGTGAAGATTAATTGTATAATATCAGATATGTCTGGGAAAATCAAGAAAAATTGTAAAAAAAACAAAAAAATCTTAAATTAGCCCTGCATTGGCGTCTATTCGCATAAGTACAGTCAAAAAAAGTACTTAAAATTACTCCTAATGAAAACAACAGTAAAATACCACTAATTTGAGTGTAAATCAAGGCAAATAAGCGAAAAGAGCTAAAAAAATCAAGATTCTGGATGTAAATCTGGGTAGTTACTTCTGTTTAGACCTTTTTAATTTTTGTTTCCAATCAATCAACACTATATCTCTGCCCATTTTGCTGAAAAAATATATTTTCGTCATTTTTCAGTTCATATAGCAATTTTAACAGCTGTATGTTATTTTCTGGGATTATGTATAACTTTTTGAAAGGCCGACTCTTATTTGTACGATTATGCCTGCTTACAGCCACTTTAGCACTGATTGCTATCGGAATAACAACTATTTATGCGGTTGGTCACCCTGCAGAATCCAGCCTGGCCAGCCAAGCTGAAGATTTTAGTAACTTGTGGCAAAAACAGCTCCTGTTCGCAGCGATTGGCGTGTTTGGCTTCATAGCGGTTAATTTGGTCAACTATCGGCGGTTCGGAGCGATAAGCTACTGGCTTTATGCTTCGGTGCTCATTCTGTTAGCTTACTTATTAGTAAGCAAGTATATTGTTGAACTGCCCTTTGCGCCGGATACAAAAGGTACGTACCGCTGGATAAAACTCGAATTCGGGGGATGGGCACTGCCGAGAATACAGCCCTCGGAGTTTTGCAAGCTGGCATATATTCTGGCCCTTACTTGGTATCTTCGCTACCGCAGTAATTATCGTAATTTCAGGGCTCTCATCGGTCCTTTTATACTGACACTGCTGCCAATGGTTTTTATATTGCTCGAACCGGACCTGGGCACAGTGCTTTTGATGATGCCGATTTTTTTCACAATGCTCTTCGTGGCCGGGGCAAAGGTCAAACATCTTCTGATTATTGTTCTTATGGCGATTCTCATAAGCCCGCTTTTATGGTATAAAATGAGGCCCTATCAGCGAATCAGAATCAGTAGTGTGTTTTTGCAAAACGCCTGGGTTCGCGAAAAGGCCGAAAAACACCCCTGGCTTGGCAAAGTCTTTGTGGGTACGACATTCAGCGAAAGACAATGGAAGAGCAACTGGGGCTGGCATTTGATTCGCTCAAAATATGCCGTTGCCTCCGGCGGTGCTAACGGGTATGGTTTTCGGCAAGGCCCCTTTGTCAAATACGATTTTTTAGAACACAGGCATAACGATTTCATATTCGCTATTATCGCTCATCAATGGGGCATCTGGGGCTGCCTGGGACTATTGACACTATTTGTGATTATAATCGTCTGTGGATTGGAAATCGCAGGCAACAATACAGACCCATTCGGCAGACTGCTTGCGGTCGGGATAATAGCAATGTTTGCAATCCAGGTCATCGTCAATATCAGTATGACAGTAGGACTTATGCCGATTACCGGATTAACTTTACCGCTGGTAAGCTACGGTGGCTCGAGCCTGTTAGTCAGTATGGTTTCTTTAGGATTTTTAAATAATGTAGGCAGGAGCCGACCTTTCACCGTGGCACCAAAGAGATAAAAACAAGATACATAAATCATAAAGAACAAATAATGATAAAAGGATTCAGACAGATTGCTTCTCTTACGGCAGTCAGCAGAGTATTCGGATTTGCGCGTGACATAGCATACAGTCATTTCTTTGGCGCCAGTGCCCTTCTGGATGCGTGGGCCATTGCCTTTAAGATTCCCAATCTTGCCAGGAGATTATTCGGTGAAGGAGCGGCCTCGGCTTCGTTGATTCCGATATACAGCGAAGAACTTACAAAAAGACCCGAACAGGCGAAACAGCTGATTAACACTGTAGTGACTGTTGTCTTTGTGTTATTGGCAGCGATAGTTTTGATTGGCCAAGCTGGTGTCTGGACCTATTATAAATTCTTCAGCAGAACCGATGAGACCCGGCTCGTACTATCTTTAACCTCCATTATGCTTCCTTATATGCTGCTGGTCTGTATGGTAGCAATACTTGCAGGTATTCTCAACGTGCACAGGCATTTCGCTGCACCGGCTGCGGCGCCGATAGTGCTCAATATTTTCATCATCGTAAGTTTACTGCTGACCGGCTGGGCATTTCAAATCAAGCCGGAACAGCAGGTTTTTTTCGTGGCTGTCGCCGTGGTTATTGCCGGGATTATGCAGATAGCGATACAGGTTAAGCCGCTTCGCACTGCCGGTGTTTCTATAAGACCGTCATGGCAGGTTTCTTCAGATGCCTTTAGAAAAATCATAATCCTGATGGGGCCGATGATATTGGGCCTGACGGTAACGCAGATAAATACGCTGGCCGATGACCTTATTGCATGGTGGTTTTCCAGCTCAGCAGAAAAAGGTATGTTCTTTGCCTTTCTTGGCAGAGAAATAGCATACCCTCTGGCACGTGGCTCTGTATCACATCTTTATTACGCTCAACGGCTGTATCAACTGCCGTTGGGTGTATTTGGAATATCATTGGCTACGGCTATTTTCCCAGTAATGAGCTCTTTCGCAGCAAAAAAGAATTTTACAGACCTATACAAAACGGTTTCAAAGGGATTACGTGGCGCTATTTTTGTCGCGATACCAGCCACTATAGGATTGATAGCAATAGGCAGGCCGCTAATCTCGGTGGCTTTTGAGCATGGTCAATTCGGTCAGTTCCGTGACGATACCTCGATGGTTACCTGGACTTTACTTTTTTATACTTTGGGATTGTGCGGCTATTTTACCCAGCAGGTTGTTACCCGCGCGTTTTACTCGATGCAGGATTCCAAAACTCCCATGCGCAGCGCATTGATAGCGGTTGGTCTGAATATTGTCCTGAATCTGACTCTTATCTGGCCATTGGGGACAGGCGGATTAGCGCTTTCGACGGCGATTTGTTCATATTTGCAGGTTGTGATTATGATTTCTGCTCTTCACAGGTCCCTTCGAAAGCAGGGACTTAGCTCACTCATACTTGAGGGACTGGGCAGAACATTAGTTAAAACAATCGCAGCAACATTATGTATGTCTGCTACGGTAGTATTTGCGCTTTGGCTGTCAAAAAACTGGAGCGATATCTTCAAATTGCTTCTGACCGTTCCATCAGCAGCAATAGTATATTTGCTGGCAGCAAAACTTCTGCACATTGAGCTATTAGCTCTGGTAACAGGCAGTATACGGAGCAACGACACAAAAAGCAGTAATTGATAATAAAAGCCAATTTTTACATAATTCGATATTTGACAGCTAAACGCCAAATTGATATAAGGATTGAGCGTTAAAAAAGGTGGTTTGACGACAAAAGTACGGAACTTCATCCGTCATTTTATATCTAAAGCAACATGGAATAATCGCCCGATAATATGTTAAGGCAGCATATTGTGCAGTTTTACCGGAGAGTAAGATGTGTAAAAGCAGGCTCTTTTTAGTGCTTTCACTATTTATATTTAGTCCTTTATCGGTATGGGCCCAGAGAGTTGCTGCAGAAAAACCGACATCAGACTGGAATTCAAGAGATTCGTCTTATTCTTCGAAATCAGTACGAGACCCTGAATTATTGACTAAATCATCAGTCTCCGGCAGTGTAACTATTATGCCTGAGGAGCTATTTGCACCATCTGTCGGCCAAAGATTCTACGAAATAGCTTATGAGCTGACCAATTCTAAAAATATCAGCCCGGCCAGGGCCGAACTGGCAACCGTATTCTTAAACGCTGCAATGAACTTAGGCAGCGAAGACAGCCACCTGCGTCCCCTACTGCTAAAGCTTGCCAGCCGACATTCAAGACCAGATTATGCAGAGCTGGTATTTTATATACTCGAGGACTATGTAAATGAATCTGCTGACCTTGAGGCGGTAAGAACAGCAGTCCGATATTTACTCGAACAGTTAAACACCCGAGAAGAGCGAGAGATACTTCTTAAAGGATTGCTAAAGGGCATCGGCAATAAGAACTCTGTTATAAGGTCTGATTTGCAATGCCTGCTTGGTCTATTGATGGCCGAGCAGGCCGACTTCAAAACCGCTAAATATTACTTTCTACAGAGCTACACCAGCAATGAATATAACAAGCTGGCCTTTGAAAAACTGATTGAACTTATGCCTGATGAAATCGGGCCGGAAATATACCTCGCAAGTCTAAAATTAAATTTACGCGAAAATCCAACGGATATCAACGCAGCTATTGCCTTTGCACAATATGCTGAGCAGATACAACTTTATGAGACAGCAGCGAAGGCCTACGAATACTGCGCTCGTGTCTTTCGTTACCTTTATCCGTCCGAACCTCTGCCGGCTCGTATTTATATCCCCTGGGTAATCAGCTTCTATAATACCAAACACAGTCAACAGAAATGCCTGCAAATTGCTTCTGAGCTTCGAAAAGAAGGGCGATTTGACCTTTTGCTCGAAGCCATAGCCGGAAAAGCAGCTTTAAGAATCGGCAATGCCAAAGAAGCAAACAACATATTCCAGGCAGCCGAGATTAAAGCACAACAGCTACTCGAGCAGGGCCCACAACGCTACAAAGAGGGTCTGGCCATTTTAGACAACAGCAGTATACAGCATGTCAATGCCACTCAATTTGCATGGTTTTATTGTTTTGTCCTGCCGGATGCGCAAAAAGCACTCGCCTGGGCAAATAAAGCATACGCAACTGAATCCAACTCACCTGCTATAGCCGCTCTTCTGGCCTATTCACTCGTAATGAATCAGCAAATCGAATGGGCCAGGCCGCTTTTAGACAATTATCAATCCAACCAAATCGCGGATTTAACGCTTGCTAAAATTCAGCTTACACAAGGTCAAAAAAGTTCAGTAGTTAAAAATCTTAAGTCCGCAATCGCCAAAGACCCCGGTTCGCTGGCGGCAGAATACGCTAAAGAGCTCCTTTCCGAGCAAGGCGTAGAATATGTCTCGCCGGTTGACCCTAATGCTATTCTGTCTGTGCTAAAAAGTACTTTTGGCGAAACGCTCGTCCCGGAATTTATTGAGCCCGAAAAAATAATATCAGTTCAGTTTGTTACTCGCGGCGGTACCTTTTCCTACGGCAGCAAAATCGACGGCACTGTCGCGATAACAAATAATTCTTCTGAGCCCATCATAATTAGTGACGATGGACTACTCAGGGGTAATATCAGGATTGATGTCGATGTGAGGGGTGATATCAGGAAAAAGATACCGAGTTTGATATCCACCAGGATAAGTACCGCTTTGGTCGTCGAGCCAGGCGGCAGCGTTATTACTACCTTGCAGCTTCTTACGGGCGAACTAAGAGATATTCTGCTTGCCCATCCTCAGGCATCTCTGGATATTGAATTTACACTTTATATCGACCCCGTAACTACTAAAGAAGGCAAAATAACCAATCGGCTCACCCAGATAAAGCCGGTTAAATTGTTCGTACAACGACCAGGCATAGAGCTTACAAGCAAATATCTGCGAAGCCGGTTTGATTCAGTCGTAAAGGGCAAAACCGGCCAAAAAATCCAAACATCACAGCTTTTTATCGGACTTCTGATGGAACAACAAAAGCTGGCTAATCGTAAGAAGCCCCTATACAGATATCTGTATGCTGACTGGATGCCGACAATGCTCAGGTCCACACTGATACATGAATCAGGATTACTACGTAATCCCGCCGATGATGAGTGGACAGTTAAAGTTCATACTATGGCTGATATCCTACCACTGTCATTGGACCCTGAGATGACTCGTGCAGTGTCGGAAAACCTGAATAATCCTGAATGGCCGGTTCGTATGATGGCTCTTTATCTCCTGGCTAAAACGCCCGGCAACAAATTTAGTAAAGTTCTGGATTGGGCAGCTAAATATGATTCAAACAGGTTCGTTCGAGATATGGCAATTGCCCTGGGTGCCCGTGGCACTGGCTCCCAGCCCGTGAAAAACACGGCCAGGATGGCCGTGCCACAGACGCAACCAACCAAACCGCCGGCATCAAACAAATCCAGGATGCTATTCCCTACTAAAAAACAATGGCAAAACAGGTAATAACAACTCCTCGTATCCGTCCGATTGTTCCAAAATTTCTGTTGTAATATCGGCATAATTTTGTATCATTTTTTTTGCACAATAAGAGTTTTTTGAAAGGATTGCGCAAATGGCGGCAAAAGTCGATAAAGGAAAATGCACCGGTTGTGAGACCTGCGTTGAAGAATGTCCGAGCGATGCAATCACAATGGCCGATGACAAAGCAGTTGTTAATGCCGATAGCTGCGTTGATTGCGGGGTTTGCGTTGACGCTTGTCCTGCTGAGGCAATTAGTCTGGAATAATAAAAAATATCAAAAATCAAATATGAAAATGCAAAAACAAGGAAGTCGTCCCTTAAGGACTCAACAATTTCGTTTTTTTACTTTTAATATTTGCGTTTTTTTTGCTGGCCCCATCGTCTAGGTAGGTCTAGGACACCGGGTTTTCAACCCGGCAACAGGGGTTCGAATCCCCTTGGGGCTATTGTGGTTAAACTGTCATCCCTGAAATGGCCGTCTCAAATACTAAATTGCCGTCAACGACCCCCTGGATGCTTACGCTATACCTTCTGCCCTTTTTGAATTTCGTGATATGACCGAGCAAATATAATCGTTTGCCCGGCTCAATCGGCGCGCGAAACTTTGCTGATTCTATACTGGTAAAGCCGATAAAGCCCGGCTCTTCATAAATCTGTTTTACAAAAAAGCACAAAAGTTGTGCCGCCGACTCGACCATTATCACGCCGGGCATCAACGGCCGAGACGGAATATGTCCGCGAACCCAGAACTCCTGCTCTGTTACGTCTTTATAGCCCAGAATTCGTTTTTTTGCCTTATCGTACCAAATGACACCATCGAGCTGTTGCATCTCAAATCGCTGGGGATTTACATTAATGATGGCTTGTTTATCAAAAATAGGTTCAGCCGTCAGGTCTATTTGCGATAAATCAAACAGTAATGGTGGTGGCATAATCGACTTTCATACGCAAATCCTGTCTGCGGTTGCATTGCGTTTGGGCTTACGCAATAAAAAGACACCCTGCCCCTACTGCGGCAGGAGCATTATGTACAACACAATGCCAAAACAGTATCTATGAATACCTGTGATAACTTATTCGGCTGATCTGATTTCAAGTATGCGATTACGAACACTTTGAGCAGCTTGCTTTACCTGTTGCATTTGTTTGCGTACTCTCGTACCTGCTGCTTTATTTCCGCCTCCTGCTTTGTTGATGTCAGCTTCAATTTCAGCGACCATTGCTTTGAGATCTTCGTACTCTTGCATCAAAGTAAACCTCCATATTTACGGGTTAAAATTGCTATTTTTCGCTTAAAAACGCTAAAAACATAACTATCTAATGTTGGTTTGTCAAAGAAAATCGCTTTTTTTTGCAAAAAAACCAATATTTTTAACGTTCGTTGCCGACAGGCCACAAGGCTGTTAAGTTCTTATGATAAAAGGGCTTATACAACTTTATGCACAATATCTTCGTGTTTTTGCAGGTTCGTGGCAGAAATCTAACATAGTTTTTTGGCTAATTCTGCGGTTCTCTGGCCACGGCGTGCGCACTGCTGTTTTACTCTTTGGTCGGGCTTGCCGATGGATACAGGTCCATAATGGTCGCCCTGCGGGTCACCCTGGACTATCATACCGCTGATGAGCATCGCTTCGATAATACCCATAATCGTGGTTTCATTTCCACCGCCGATATTTGCCGCACTTGAAAATGCTGCTCCGACCTTACCATTGAGCTGGCCATGAAAAGCTATCGCCTCATCGAATAATTCTTTAATCGGTCCTGCCATATGGCCATAGTATGTCGGCGAACCCATAACTATCGCATCATAGCCGAGCAAATCTTCCGCCTTTACCTTATTGACCGCCTTGCAGTCTGTCGGTAAGCCGGAATCATTCATTGACCTGGCAATGATTTCTGCCATTTCTTTAGTATTACCGCTTCTCGAATAATAAATAACAATTGCCTTTGCCATATTCGAACTCCTTTCTATTTTGCCTGCCTTTAGCAGATTCTTTTCCATCTTATCGGCGGAGGTACACAAGCTTTTCCGACAGAGGAACATTGTTTCCGAAGTTATCCTCCCCGTAACCTGCCTCTGCCAGCAGCTTGATATCAGCCAGCACCCGCTTATCACCAATAAACGTTGCAGTCATATCTGTGTCGACATCAATCTTGCCCAGCGCCAACAGTCGGGCTATCTCATCTGTAACCTTCTCCAGCAGCGTCCCTTCCTTATGGGCGGGCTCCTGAAGCAGTTGCAAAGGTTGTTCATACAAAATTACTTTACCTTGCTCAGCTAACGTAAGTACGACATTTCGCACCATGGCATTGACACCTTTATCGCTTGTTCCTTCCGGCACAAGTTTAAGGCGGACGATTTCCTCAGCCAACCACCTCCGTTTCTGGGCATTAATCTTTTCGTTGGCCCTAAACAGGTCCAGCGGCAGGCCGGCATTATAAGTATCACCGCCAAGCTGCATCTGAACCTCGCTTCCGTAATGCAGGACAAGCTTGGAAATAAGCGTTGAAGGCCTGACATGAAAACCTCGATATGAAGGAACAGGCACCTCCACCTGCCCCACCTCGGCATAGCGTTTGAGCATCCTCTGGCAAAGTCGCTCTGCACAGCCGATATAAAGCCCGATGTAATTGATAGAGTATTTCATGAGAACCGACAACAACTTCTCCGGCTTTACCAGAAGCTCCTGCCGAGCCGGCGAATCACAGGGACGCTTGCTGACATGCCGCTCGTAATAGTGAGCAAACGATGTTGCTGTTTTTAGTAAATGAAAAACAACACTTATGTGCCCTCTGAGAACCGGCAGGTCCTTATCCAGGTCCGCAGCTTCAGTACCTGAGACGTAAGTATCGTACAACGACTGGAGGTTATGGAAACGAAGCTCGAGACTACGCAGCTTTTCCTCGCTAATCGTATTCGATACATAGCAGGTGTACTCCCGAGGTTCTGCCTGGCCGGCTGAGCATACATCCTTGCTTTCTGCAGCCAGGTTCAAAAAAGCATTAGCCAGTAAGGTTACCGTTTCCGAAACTACTTCGACCTTTTGTATGACACATTCACGCGACAATCGGCCGGTAAGAATCTCTTCGCTGTATAATTTATCACTGATTTTTTCTGTCGGGACCGGAATATCAAGCTGAGCGGCCCGGACGAGTATTTGTTTTGACACCTGCTGAAGCACACCGCCGGTGAACTCAAGGGCATCGTCCGTTGCCTTAACAAAATCCCCTTCAACCGGCAAAAGGCGGTACGCAGTCAATACGTGGTGGATGTGAAGCAGCTCGTAACTCACATCAGAAAAAAGCTTAATCGCCGCCATCAGCGACCTGAACGAACACCACCGGCAGTTGTTTCCTGCACCGTAGGAATCAAGAAGTTCCTCAAGCTGCATTGACTGCGAAAAAAATTCTCCAAGGAACGGACGTGTCAGGATTTTCTTGCGCGAGCGACAGTGCGACAAATAGTCCGCAAGGCCTATTAATATCTTTGCACGTTTTGCGATTAGCTTTTTAAAATCCTTATCGGCGATTCTTCCTGAGACCATAGACCTGTTACCCTTTTATAAAAATAAGACACAGTGAACCTGTTTACCATTTTAATATTTTCTCTATTTCGCCGTGTCCTCCGTGCCCAATTTGTTTTTTCCTTTTTTATTCTAATCTAACTAATGTCTCTGAGATCTTTACGCTTAATTCTTTTCCTCTTTCTTCAGCGGCTCTGTTTCAACGCTAAAGCCCCCGGGGATTTTGAACTCGAAGACCTTCGGATGTATTTTTTTATTAACCTTCGGCTTTAAGAATTCAATTTCGTAAATGTCCTCTTCGGTCGAGACGGTAGCCACTTTTGCCGGCAAATATAACTTCTTATCAATCCAAAAATCAATAGAGGAATACTCATTTTTATAAGCTGAATCGGGTTTTACTTTCAAATGCAACTGAATAAATGCCGACGGCTCGGTCTTGTTCTGCGGAACCAATTGTATATTAAATTGCTTTTTCAGGTCTTCTACTTTGGTAAAGCCGATTATCGGCAAACTCCTACCGGCCAAATCAAAGGCGTCCATAGGTTCATTCGGCTCAGCCAACTGATAACGCTTTACCGTCTTAATCTGGTAATCGATGTGTGTAAGCCAGATGCCATCGAAGATAAAGTGCTCGATGTGCTTCTGCTGTTTTTCATCGTCCTGCTGGAGCGTTTGAAAATTTGCCCGCAGGAAAGACCTGTTGCCATACTTTGCATAATACAAGACACCATTTCTGATGCTTTGCGATTCCAGTAACGGCTGGCTGAACCTGTACTGGATGAGCGCCTCGTATGATTTGATCTGTTTCGTCTTTTTATTTAGCTGTTCAAGGATTGCATCAGTAATATTCAAATCTGCTTTTGCAGGCTCTGAGCTTTTCGCGCAGCAACCAGCCGAACAAGCATCAATTATCAGCAAAATAATAACACAAGTTTTAATCATTATCTTCTTACCCATTATTTTTTCGGTTTTCTCTTAGGTTATTCGTTATTTTTATCCTTGATAATTTGAATGACATGGTCGATTTTTTCTATGCAAAAATCTGCGTGCTCAGCAAAATCCCGGGCCTGATTTTTATTAGTCAGCAGCACAGCAATAGCACCGGCTGATTTTGCACATAATAAATCAAAAAGATAATCACCTACAAGCAGCGTTTTCTGCGGCTCAACATTAAATTGCTGACAAATTTTCAACACACCAAAGGCATTCGGCTTGACAGGGCCATCTTCTCTGCCCACAACAGCATCGAATTTCAAGCCGTGTTTATTGGCTATAGCAAAGGCATTATCGCGTCTATTGCGTGTCAATATTCCAATGTAAATACCCTCTTTGTGAAGCGATTCAAGTGTCTCTTTTGCGCCGGCATTAAGCTTTGATTCAATCACCGCACGCCGCTCATGAGTGTGTAGAATCTTTTCGGCCTGTTCTCTTTGCCGCGGTAACATCTTCTCCATCGACTCCAGCACAGGCCCGGAATTTCTGTCCAGGCCCATCTCTTCGCGAATGGCATCAAAGTCAAAGTAGGGCTGGGTTATCGTGCCATCCAAATCAAATATTACAGCTTTAATTGGCATAATACTCGTACATCGTATTGTGTAATTCTAATGTCATTGTAGCGCAACCTGTCCCGAGCGACCTGTGGTGAGCAAGGTCGAACCAAGTCGAGGAAGCGGGAATTTATTTTGCTTTTTTTCGGAGTAATTCGATAAAGTATCGTCCGGCCTGGCTCAAAATCTTACCCTTACGAACAATTATACCGGTCGGTCTGACAAATTTTTCATTTGAAATTGGAATCGCTTTTATCGTCCCACCACCAACCTCTTGAAGTATCGCAGCCTCCGGTAGTATGCTTAGACCCGAGTTTATCTCCACCGCACGCTTGATAGTTTCGATGTTGTCAAACTCCATCACCGGCCGGACCACTACGTTATAACGCTCCAAAATCCCATCTATCCACTGACGTGTAGGGACATTTTTCTCAAAAGCAATGAATCTTTCAAACTGTAATTGATGAATGTCCACCTGTGACCGGCTGGATAACGGATGCTTCGAGCTGCAGGCCAGGACAAGCGGCTCTGCCTCAAAGTCATATACATCCAGCCGCTTGTCTCTTTTCGGAACAGCCACCAGGCCGATATCAATATCACCGGCTAAAACCAACTCGTAAATTTTATCTGCACCGAAGTATTCAATATGAACATTTACATCCGGATAGCTAACCATAAATCTCTTTACGTAATCAGGTAAGGTGTGCATTCCAATACTGAAGATCGCAGCAACATTTATTCGGGTGCTTGCGGAGGATTTCAAAGTAGTAAGCTCACTTTTTAATTGTTCATACCTTTCGATTATGTCTTTTGCGGCCTGGTATAGCAACTGCCCTTCGGTCGTAAGTTCAATTGGACGTCTCTTCCGGTCGATTAGCTGGCACTTATGGACAAGCTCAAGCTGAGCAAGCTGCTGAGATATTGCCGATTGGCTTAAAAGATGTTTGTCAGCGGTTTTAGAAAAACTCCTTAAATCCGCCAAATCACAAAATATCTTTAGTGTTTCTATATGCATTATAAGCTATCCTGATAGATTATATTATTTTAATCCCATATACCTCGCCGCAAAAATATGGTATTTTACTACACTACTGTCTTTATACAATATACATAATTTCGTTATTAGTTTAACTTATTATAGCAATCGTATAAACAGAAATATTTAATTTTTTGTGGAGATTAATAAAGTGGCAGCCAACACTATTATCCAGGCCGTTTACGAACAGGTCCAAAAACGCAATGCCGGCGAGCCGGAGTTTCACCAGGCTGTAAAAGAGGTTATATTCTCTCTGGGACCGGTGCTTGAAAAACACCCGGAGTACGTCGATGCAAACATCTTTGAAAGGATTGTCGAACCGGAAAGGCAGATAATTTTCCGGGTGTCATGGCAGGACGATAAGGGTAACGTTCAAGTCAACCGTGGATTTCGGTTTGAGTTCAACAGTGCTATTGGCCCGTATAAAGGCGGGCTGAGATTTCATCCTACTGTCAATGCCAGTATCCTGAAATTCCTCGGATTTGAGCAGGTATTCAAAAACGCTCTTACTACTTTGCCAATGGGCGGTGGTAAAGGCGGTTCAGACTTTGACCCCAAGGGCAAAAGCGACAACGAAGTAATGCGTTTTTGCCAGAGCTTTATGACCGAGCTTTTCCGCTATATTGGGCCTGATACCGATGTCCCTGCAGGTGATATTGGTGTCGGTGGTCGTGAAATCGGCTTTTTATTCGGCCAATACAAGCGCCTACGAAATGAATTTACCGGTGTATTCACCGGTAAAGGATTGAGCTGGGGCGGCTCACTGATTCGACCTGAGGCAACCGGATATGGGTGTGTGTACTTCGCCGAAGAAATGCTAAAGACGCGGGGCGAGAGTCTTAAAGGTAAGGTTTGTACCGTCTCCGGCTCAGGAAACGTTGCGCAATACACCGTTGAAAAACTTAACCAGCTTGGCGCTAAAGCGGTTAGTCTATCTGATTCCAATGGTACCATATACGACCCTGACGGAATTGATGATGAGAAACTTGCCTTTGTCCTCGAACTAAAGAACGTTCGCCGCGGGCGCATCAAAGAGTACGCTGATAAGTTCAAGGTGGAGTATAAACCGGACGCCCGGCCGTGGAGCATAAAATGTGATTGTGCGTTTCCCAGCGCCACTCAGAACGAGATAGATGAAGATGATGCTAAAACACTACTAAAGAATGGCTGCCATGTTGTCGCAGAGGGGTCCAATATGCCGAGCACTCCGGAGGCGATTGAGCAGTACCTGGCAAAGAAGATATTATACGGTCCCGGCAAAGCGGCTAACGCCGGTGGAGTAGCCACCTCAGGCCTGGAAATGTCTCAGAATGCAATGCGTATAACATGGAGTCGTGAAGAGGTCGATGAGAAGCTGCATAATATTATGACTGCCATCCATAAGCAGTGCTTCGAGGCAGCCGACGAATATGGTCAGCCCGGAAATCTCGTAATGGGCGCGAACATCGCCGGCTTTGTCAAAGTTGCCGACGCCATGCTCGACCAGGGACTCGTATAGGAGTTAGTGTAACTATTCGATATGAAAGGGCAATTCTTGACTGGATTGCCCTTTTTGGTTTGTTTATATAATTAGGCAGCAGGGGTATAATGGTACTGGATTTATGAGATAGAGCTGAATTAGAAAGGGGGACTGTACAGTGACGTGGGCAAGCACCGGTCTTGACGGACTGGACGAAATACTGACGGGATTGTTAAAAGGTGACAATGTAGTTTGGCAAGTGGACTGTATTGAGGATTTCCAAAGGTTTGTTGAGCCGTATGTCAACAGGGCTCTACAGCAAGGCCGAAAAGTTGTTTACATGAGGTTCGCCAACCATAAACCGCTTGTGAACTCTGACCTAAATGTTGTTGTCCATGACTTAGACGCAAGCAGCGGCTTTGAGAGTTTCTCCTCTGATGTGCACAATATAATTACAGAGGAAGGTAAGGAGGCGTATTATGTGTTTGACTCTCTTTCGGAGCTGCTAAATGCCTGGGCGACGGATTTGATGATAGGCAACTTCTTTCGAATTACCTGTCCGTACCTTTTCGAGCTGGACACGATTGCATATTTTGCCCTGTTGCGGAACAATCACTCGTACAGAACAATAGCCCGCATTCGCGAGACGACGCAGATTCTTCTGGACCTTTACAACTTCGAAGGCAGTTTCTACGCTCATCCGCTGAAGGTTTGGAGGCGTTATTCGCCCACGATGTACCTGCCGCACATCCAAAAGGACAAACGCTTCGTTCCGATTACGACAAGCGTCGATGCCGCACGCGTGATTTCATATATCTCGCTCAAAGGGCTGGAACCAGCCCAAAGAGTTCTGGATTATTGGGACCGGATTTTCCTTGCGGCTGAGGAGTTATCGAAAAATCAGGATGCATCACAACAGCAGAAGCAACAGACTGTAGAGCAACTGTGCAGGATGATGATCGGCAGAGAACAGCGCATGCTGGACCTTGCACAGCAGCACTTCTCCCTTGAGGACCTGCTTGACGTCCGAAAGCGGATGATAGGAACAGGATTCATCGGCGGCAAGGCCGTAGGTATGCTGCTCGGCAACAAGATTATCTCCAGCAATGAATCTCTTGGCTTAAGAGACCATCTTGAGCTCCATGATTCATTTTACGTCGGCTCTGATGTTTTCTATACGTATCTTGTGGAAAACGGCTGGTGGAAACTACGGATGGAGCAGAAGACTCCGGAAGGATATTTCGCCGTTGCTTCGGAACTGAAAGAAAAGCTCTTGACCGGCAAGTTTCCCGACCAGATTCGTGAGCAGTTTCAGGAGATGATAGAGTACTTCGGACAGTCACCTATTATTGTACGTTCAAGCAGTCTATTGGAGGATGCTTTTGGTAATGCCTTTGCCGGCAAATATGTAAGTCTTTTCTGCGTCAACCTCGGAAGTCCTGAAGAGCGGTATGCCCACTTTGAAGAGGCAGTACGAAGAGTCTATGCCAGTATGATGGGCGAAGATGCCCTAACCTACCGTCTGCAAAGGGGCCTGGACAAGGAAGATGAGCAGATGGCTTTGCTTGTACAACGTGTCTCGGGTTCTTATCGCAACGGATATTTTTTCCCGGACCTTGCAGGTGTGGGAATTTCACACAACACCTTTGTCTGGAATCCGAAACTCGACCCGAAGGCAGGAATGGTGAGGTTGGTGCTTGGTCTTGGGACAAGGGCTGTTAATCGAGTGGAAGACGATTATCCTCGCATCGTTGCTTTGGATGAGCCAATGCTCAGACCTGTCGCAGGGATGGACGACGTCCGGAAGTTCTCTCAACATCGAGTCGATTTGCTGGATATGCAAAACAACGCCCTTAAGACCTTACCCATTGAGCAACTGCTCAGTGCGGAATTGAACGTTAAGCTCGACCTTATGGCTACAAGGGATGCTCAACTGGCCAGAAGGGCCAAGCAGGCAGGCAAAGCTGCAAGAGACTACTGGATTTTTACGTTCGAGAAGCTTTTTTCGCAGACGCCTTTTATAGAACGTATGCAGAAAATCCTTAAGACCCTGGAAGAAACGTATAAGTATCCTGTGGACATTGAGTTTACGGCTAATTTTATTGCCAACGACAACCTGATAATCAATCTGCTGCAGTGTCGGCCGCTGCAAACCAAAGGTCTGCAGCCACAGGTGAAAATGCCTGAGAATGTCCAGCCCGACAAGGTGCTGTTCAGCACAGAAGGATACTTTATGGGTGGCAGCATCTCGCAGGATATAAGAAAGCTCGTGTATGTCGAGCCGAAGGCCTATGTAGAGCTGACACTTACACAAAAATACGATATTGCCAGACTCATAGGAAAGCTGAACCGACAGATACAGGATAAAAGCAACGAGCCGGCGATATTCTTTGGGCCCGGCCGATGGGGAACATCAACACCCAGTCTTGGTATACCCGTGAGCTTCCATGAAATCAATAATGTAACTGTGCTGGCAGAAATCGGCTACGAAGGTGGTAATCTAATGCCGGAGCTCTCCTTTGGGACCCATTTCTTCCAGGATTTGGTTGAAAGCGACATATTCTACGTAGCTATTTTCCCTGATAAACCGAATTTTATTCTCAACAGAGACAAGCTCCTTTCGATGCCGAATGTTTTGACCGAGCTTATACCCGAAGCCGAAAAGTATGCGAATGTTGTGTTTGTACACATCTTTGGTGCAGGTGAGCTGAGAATTGTCTGTGATGTGGTCTCTCAGCGTCTGGTTTGCTTCTTTGCTTAGAGATGTATGAGCCACCCGTGTTCTCTACAAATCACAGGTCGAATATGGACAGTGAATCATCATTTGCTGTTTTAGCTTGTGCGGTTAGCAGGATTAGTCTATAATTTCCGGCGATGAAAGATAATCCTGATATAAAAAAGGTTATAAGCCAACATTCCGAGATAGAGCAGTTTTTTAGCGGTGGTTTTGCGGTCAAAGGTAAAACTCCTATCTCCGAACCGCTGGAACAGGAAGATAATACGTCTGCTGCCGAGAAAGCGGCTGAACTTGAAAAAATCGCCGAAGAGGTTTGCGCGTGTCGCAAATGCCCTTTAGGTTCGTTACGGACAAATGCGGTGCCGGGCGAGGGCAATCCAAACGCCCGGATAATGTTTGTCGGGGAAGCTCCCGGGGCAGATGAAGATGCCCAGGGCCAACCTTTCGTCGGAAGAGCAGGCCAGCTATTGGACAAGGTAATCGCAGCATGTGGGCTGAAACGAAGTAATGTCTTTATCGGTAATATCTTGAAGTGCCGCCCGCCGGAAAATCGCGACCCCGCCGCCGAGGAGATAATAAGCTGCCTGCCATATCTTCAAAGACAGATTGAGATAATAAATCCCGAAATTATTGTCGCTCTGGGTGCTCACGCAGCCAGGACCCTGCTCAACACCAATAAATCGATAGGGCAATTGCGAGGTCAATTCCATGAATACTATTCCGGCCTCGGAAGGCCGCCCATAAAGCTTATGGCTACATACCATACCGCTTATCTGTTGCGGAATTACTCGCAGGAGAACCGCCAGAGAGTCTGGGAGGATATGAAAAAAGTCCTTGCTGAACTCGGTCTTCCCATCCCTGAACACGGCAAAAAATAATCAATTTCATCGCGAAAACGCGTTTTTCAAAGCATAATTCGCATGCAAGATATAGTTGACAAGGCATTTTTTCGGCTAAAAGCACGTTTTTAGCTAAAAACGACCATTCCTGCGAAAAAATAAGAATTATGCAGATTTTTTCGGACTTTTTAGAAAAAATCCTTGACAGAAGGAAAAATCGAGGGTACTGTTTAAATATCTGGTACTTAAACATCGGAAGAAGAGGGTGTTTCTTCTGTGTAACACAGACGTTCGCATATACTATGCTGCGTGTGTGTATGAAAAAACTATATCCTTAATGGAGGTATAAGGATGATGAAGAATTTAGTTTTTTTATGTATGGCTATAACCCTGGCAGCAGGGTCAATGGCATTTGGAAGTATCACTACGGTATCATGGACCTTCTCAGAACCTGATACTACACCGGCACCTGATGATGTCTCGAATCCCTACGGTGACCCCATTCTGGTGGTAGATTCATGCTTCTGGATAGACGTGATTGATGGGCATACAGGTGTATTCCCTCTATCAGGCCAGATAGATGTGTATCTGCCCAACTCTCAGGTGACAGGTCCGGATACGTATAAGAATATAACACTTACACTGATATGGAAGGCGAGCACAATCGACACCATTTTGCCGGAAGACCCACTCGTGGCTGTTACACCATATGTTGATTTAACATCGTCCCGTGCAGATATAAATCTGGGTGATGGCTGGATGCAGACCTCATTTGATATAACCATATGGCCAAATCCAATCGAAGAGTGGTTTGCCATTAAAGGTGATATCATGGTTGATGAGTTGTCAATTAACACCGAGTGCATACCTGAGCCGACAACAATTGCGTTGCTTGGCTTAGGCGCATTGACTCTGTTGAGAAAACGCAGGGTATAAGCCAAAATCTAAGGATAAGGAGCCTTTGATTACAAGCAACAAGATTATAAGGGCTGTGGATAATTTCACAGCCCTTTTTTATTATCCTCACCTAATAAAAGCCGCACTGAAAAACACTACTGCTGTTCACTAAACCTTCGTTACAACAACACAGTTTTTCACCAATAAATGTATGGCAAAAATGAAAGCCCATGCGAGACCCAATTTTCGTTAAGTTTTACGTAACTTTTACATTTTGTAAGCCCCTTGTGAGCAGATACTTAGACTATGATATCGACAGGCGTAGATAAAATCCCCCAATTACTGTCAACCAATCGGCCTGTTTTGTGTCTTAATATATAGAAAGACAATGTTTTAAGCTCTTAAATAGTCCTGGAGAAAGTCAAAATGAAACGTTTAATGAGAAAGGTGATTACAATGTGTAAAAGAATGGGTTGGATTGGATTAGTGATTTACTCTACGCTTTGCATTTTTTTGCTTCTTCAGATAAGCTCGGCAAACTCGAGCCCAGACCGCGATAAACAGGCAAATGCAGATCTGTCAATTTTATCAATCACATCCGAAAAGATAACGATAGAGTTCAAACCATCTGCTCGCAAAGGCGGAACACTCGAGGCGGAACTCTATGAGCTTGACGGCAGGCTTATAGCAAAGGTTACACGCCGGCATCAAGGCAAACCTCTCCAAATCGACTTGTATGCGCAGATAAACAAAAAGGATTTAGCCAATTATTATCTGCGCTATCGATTCAATCCGAACGAGGCGTTTCGTCAGCGAAGTTTGTTATTCGTGGGCGAAATTCTCGAGACCACGGTACTGGGACAACGCGAGTTCGTTGCTGGGACGCGTCCGGTGATAAGGATACTGGTACGCGACCGGGCTGGTGGTACTGCAATTCGCGGAGCGAATGTAGAGGTTGAGCTGGTTCATGAGGATAATGTAATTTCAAAGTTCAGTGCAAAAAGCGATGGGAATGGTGAGGTAGCCGCCCAGCTTGAGATGCCGGATACGGCCTTGCGAAATGCAAAACTCAAGATCTACGTTACGACACAAACAGCAAAAGATACTATAGAAGAGACCATCCAAATTCGAAGCGCCCTACGCACACTGCTCACTACAGATAAACCGCTCTATCAGCCGGGCCAAACTATCCATATCCGAGCACTGACACTGTCTCAACCGCAAATGAAGCCCCTTACGGATGCCGAGGTAATATTCGAAGTCGGGGACTCTAAAGGAAATAAAGTTTTTAAGGTACGCAAAAATACCGACCTCTATGGCATATCGCACGCAGATTTTGTGCTGGCTGACGAGCTGAATATGGGTACCTACCGAATTCGCGCTATTGCAGCCGGAGCAAAAGAAGAAAAAACAGTAACCGTCGAGCGTTACGTACTGCCGAAATTCAAAATTAGCTTCACAAGCGACCGCAATTTCTATCTACCCGGTGAAACTGTCAAAGGTCAAATACAGGCCGATTACTTCTTCGGCAAACCTGTTGCAGGCGGCAAAGTGCAGATTAAATGCTCGAAGTTCGATGTTGCTTATGACGATTTTGAGTCAATCGAAGGCAAAACTGATGAAAAAGGATATTACTCTTTCGAGGTAACTCTGCCAAAGCATTTCTTCGGACAACCGCTGGAGGCGGGCAAGGCCTCAGCCAAGTTCGAGATTTCGATAATCGACACAGCAGACCACAAGCAAACTATCACAAAGAATCTTACCGTTAGCGCTGCTCCTATTATCGTTGCAGCAGTGCCGGAAAGCGGCGAGCTGATAGCCAGCCTGGAAAATAATGTCTATATTGTTACCACCTATGCGGACTCGACGCCGGCAAAATGCAATATTACCTGGGAAAATCCTCCAGACGGCCAAAAAGTAATTATCGAAACAGACGAAGCCGGATTCGGCCAAATTTCACTGACACCGGCTGAACAAGGTATGGTCACATTGTCTCTGCTCGCTAAAGACGTGAAAGGCCATACCGGACGAACTAATGTGCAGCTGAAAACCAAACAGCAGATGGACGATGACTCAATCCTGCTGCGCACAAACAAAAGTCTTTATCGCGTGGGTGAACAACTGACGATGTCCATTTTCTCCACTCGCAAATCCGGCGCCGTGTATGTGGACTTAATCAAGGACCGACAGACATACCTGACCAGAACACTGGAGCTTAAAAACGGCAAGGCATCGGACAAAATTACACTCGATGCAACATTGGCCGGAACCGTCCAAATCAATGCCTACCTCATCGGTAAAAACGGCGTGATTGTTCGAGACCGAAGATTAGCTTTGATTGACCCGGCGGACGACTTGAAAATCGAAATCACAAGTGATAATGAGACATATCTGCCGGGTACCGATGCAAAGCTGACATTTAAGGTGAGCAACAACCGCGGCAAGGGTGTTGCCTCAGCGCTGGGAGTGATAGTGGTTGACGAAGCAGTCTTTGCATTGCAGGAAATGCAGCCGGGCCTGGAGAAAGTTTATTTTTATCTTGAGAAGGAAATTGCCACGCCCCGCTATGAAATCCACGGCTACGAGCTTGACCAATGCATTTTTCCGCCAATACCTGTTCCTGATGTAAGACCGCTCGAAACGAGACGTGATAGCGCAGCCCGCGTACTTCTTGCTTCAGCTAAAGGTGTGGTTGATTATCCTCTATATGTCAATACCTACGAGCGGGACAATAAGGCACAGGCCTTCCAGCAAAAAATGGCTCAACAGATAATGCCGCGGTATCAGAAGATTCAAAAGGCCCTAAACAAATTCTCCGAGAAATACCGCAAGGATACCAAAAACCGCTTCAAAAAAGGAATTGGACTCGATGTCCTGGTGGAAAAGGGATATCTAAAGAAAATGGATATACTCGACCCCTGGGGCGGGCAGATGAAAATTGATGGCAACTGGTGCGAAGGCTGCCAGAATTATCACGGCTTCGTGCTTACATCAGCAGGGATAGACGGCAGGTGGGATACTGTCGATGATGTTTCCGTGCCGTTTACAACCTTTGCTAATGGAAAAAGTCGAGGCTTCTTTTTAGACGGGGAATTAAGAGAGAAATTTGCCGGAAATAGGGTGATGGATGCCGCTATGCCGATGGCAATGTTAGCCAAGGAAGAACCCGAATCATCAGGGAAAATACTAGGCGTGGGAGGCCATGGGGCCGCCGAGCCGATTCGCATCCGCCAGTATTTTCCTGAGACACTATATTTCAATCCGGCATTGATAACCGATGGAAGAGGATTAGCTTCTCTAAATATCCCGCTGGCAGACTCGATAACCACCTGGCGAATGACCTGCATGGCCTCGTCGGCGGCAGGACAGCTCGGCTCAACAACAGCAGGGATTCGCGTGTTCCAGGATTTCTTTGTGGATATTGATTTTCCCGTCTCTTTAACGCAGAACGATGAGATCCACGTACCCGTGGCGATATACAACTACCTCAAGACCAACCAGAAGATTGAATTGAAGGTAATAAAGGAGGACTGGTTCGACCTGCAGACACTTGCAGAAAAGACAGTTACGCTCGGCCCTTCGGAGGTCAGGGCTGTGTATTTTCCAATAATCGCCCGCAAGATTGGTTTTCAAAAGTTTACGGTTATAGCACGTGGTACGAAGAAAAGTGACGCCGTTGCGAGAACTGTAGAGATTGTGCCTGACGGTAAGGAATATCTGGTCAGCGAGAGCGGCCGGCTGCAAGGCGATATCACCCACACAATCTCAATACCCGATGCAGCCATTGACGATGCCAGCAAGATATTCGTTAAGATTTATCCGGGTGTGCTCAGCCAGGTAGTCGAGGGGCTTGAAAAAATGTTACGGATGCCATTCGGCTGCTTCGAGCAGACCTCATCGGTAACATACCCGAACATTTTGGTTCTGGACTATATGAAGACAAGCGGCAAAATCACACCGGAACTGCAGATGAAAGCCGAAGGATTCATCAACGCCGGCTATCAGCGCCTTGTTTCGTTTGAAGTTCCCAGCGGTGGATTCGAGTGGTTCGGCAAAGCGCCAGCGCATCGCATCCTGACCGCATACGGGCTGATGGAATTCTATGATATGAGCAAGGTCTATGAGGTTGACCCCGCTATTATCACCCGAACTCAGCAATGGCTGGCAAAGTGCCAGGAGAAAGATGGCTCCTACAAACCCTCCGAGGGCGGCATTCGTGAAGGTGCAATAAACAAATTTACCGACGATGTCCTCCGCAATACTGCGTATATTACCTGGGCTCTTGTCTCGACCGGCTATGAAGGA
>CAYSJK010000002.1:0-4411 GCA_964431375.1 uncultured Pirellulales bacterium | reverse complement strand
GTGCAGGCGTTTATCCGATGCGGCCAGGAGCTGGGCACAGTGAGCAAGGCCATAACATACCTCGTAAAAAACAAAGATGCATACGGAACATGGCAATCAACACAGGCAACGATTCAGGCCCTTCGGGCTATGCTGATGGCAGAGCACGGAGCGACTGCGAAGTCGGATGCAACAATTGATGTGATATTTAACGATGAGAACATCAGAAAACTTACAGTGGACGAAAATAATAGTGACGTCCTGCAGCTAATCGACCTGAAAGACCATACACGCAAAGGCGACAATAACATCACACTGAAATTTCAGGGCAAAGGGGCTCTGCTGTATCAAATCGTAGGCCGTTACTATATGCCGTATCCGAAAAAGGTTCTGCCCGGCCCCCAGGAACCGATGACTATCAATGTCGAATACGACCGCACGGAATTAGCCAAAGACGATATCATTAATGTTACCGCCACCGTAACAAACAATCGACGCGCTACTGCCAAGATGGTCATCGTGGACCTTGGTCTGCCGCCGGGATTCACACTGATACCCGACAATCTGAACCGTTTGGTTGAGGACAAGGTAATTGAGAAGTATTCCACAACCGGCCGGCAGATTATTATTTATCTCAGAGAGGCAGCTCAGGAAAAGCCGATCGCTATCAAGTATCAACTGTTAGCTAAATATCCGCTCAAGGCCAAGACGCCCAAGTCCGTCACGTACGAATATTACAATCCTGACGTACGTGCCGAGGCAAAACCCATCCAGCTAACCGTAACGAAAGCGGACAATTAAACCAACACAAGCGCATGTTGAGATAAGCTGCCAAAGCGACTCTCAACATGCGCTGCCGCTGTAACACACGCCTCGAAAAAACAAAAGCATACTATTTAGTTGAGATGTCTTGCTTAACAGCAATCAGTCCGATAACATTTTACTGAAAAACGTTAACCATTTTTCAGCAAATTAAATTAAATCCACCCTTAAAACTTGACGACCAAAGGATATAATTACACAGTGAAACATAAAGCAAAAGTTATAGGGGTAGATAACAAATATTTTAGGGGTGCTTTATGGGGGGTAACGCAGAACATTAACCTGCTTGAAAATGTTTCTGCTGTCGAACCATCCAAAAACGAGTAAATAAACCCGGCCCATAGCATTGGTACATTGAAAAAACTGACAAGAAAAGTCTCTTAAAAGTGTGCCTGCTTCATATGAGCTTCGGGCATCGCTTTCAAAAATTATGGGAGCGATAAGACTCGTTCTGGTTGAGATTTCAAAAAAGCAGCAGCTGAGCAGATTCTTCAATGGCTATATCTAAGATTCAATCAGACATAAATGGGAAAAAGTAAAATACTCAATGCTGTGAAAACGACATTAGGTTAAAAATGGAGCATCAAAATGGGGATACAAAATTGGTCAAAAGACATTCTTCTTGCGGAATTGCCTCCCGAACCAGAAACAGGCGAAGAATTAAAAAATGTCATCGAAATCATCAGGGAAGATGGAAACTGCGATGTTGTAGCTGATTTTTCCAACGTTGATATTGTAACATCTTCAACCCTCACAAAGTTACTGAAGCTACACAAGTTATTGGTAAGTTCCGGGCATCAGCTCATTTTTTGCAGTGTTACCCCTGCAACCAGAGGCATCTTTACGGTGACAGGCCTTGACGGGGTTTTCCACACCGTTGATGATAAGTTTGCTGCCTTGGCAAGCCTGCAGATGGTAAGCTAACTACTGCGATTTTGCAGCTTAATTGCAAAGCAACATCTCCTATAGAGGTACACCATCTTTTATCTCTATTCACAAAAATACACGCTTTATACTCTACAAAAACCATCATGCCCGGACAGGCTTTATACCAACATTGTAGGATTGAGATAAATGATTATCGAAGGGCAAGCACTTATTTTTCTCCGGCTATAAGACTGGGCGGTATTGGACTTGAACCAACGACCTCCTGCGTGTCGAGCAGACAGTCTTAAAAAACGCGTAATAAGTCACCTATTTTCACAGCAAATTGCAAGTCTTTGTGAGGGAACTTGACCACCTTCATGGAGCTTCTCTGGCCAGCGAAACAATTCGCTGGCTGCAATATTAACTTTTTCATTTTAACACCCTCCACGCGAACGGCTGGAAAGGAGCTCCAGCCGTTTTAAAATCCCCTGGTCACTTGTATAGGCAACCCCGGTGACGGCCGGTATTAAGGCCTGCAAGTAGCCAGTTAAAAATATCGCGGGGTAGAGCAGCAGGCAGCTCACGTGGCCCATAACCACGAGGTCGCAGGTTCGAATCCTGCCCCCGCTATTACAATGGACGCTTGGTGGCCTGAACGATGCACAGGCGAATATGCACGGCCAAGAAATACTAACCTGCCCCCTGTTGGTATGCAGTCCGGCGTACTGGGGGGCTGCAATAATAACTTTTTATAATGATTAAAAATAAACGTGACGGCTCGGAGAGACGAGCATTTTTGAAAAGTATATATGGGTCCGGCTTTGGGTTATAGCCAGTAACTTTTTCTTTGTTGTTTTTGCTGTGGATGGACCCGGGAAAAGGATGTCTCGGGTCTATCTTTAAAAAATGAAAATCATACTAAAAGTCATGTCGGTTTTGTTTCTTATCATTATAAGTTTTGTGTTCGGTTTTTATTGTTCAAAATATGAACAGCGGTCGGACAGAACAGAAATTAAAAAATTAACAATTTTACAAATTGAAGAAAAATATCCTGTTGAAATTTTATCGCCTATGGTCCGCGAATTACAAACACATGCTAACCGGCATGGTGCCGAGATTATTGAGGATAATATTTATGGCCCGGAGACGGCCAGACAGATGGAGAGGGTTCGATGCAATCAGATGTATAGTTTAGTAATGCAAAGAATGCACGATTCTGTCGGGGCAAAATGACCGTACAAGATAGCAGTTTATTAGCTTACGAAGAAATCAAAAACAAGCTGCAAAACTATCAAGCAGCAGTTTTAAATATTTTAGAAGAAATCGGGCCTACCCACGACCTGCGAATCCTCGAAGCACTTAATCAAAAAGAAAAAACCAAACCAAAAAGAAAGAGACGAATCTGGCATATCAACGAAGTAACCGCCAGGCGTAATGAGCTTGTATTGCTTAGTATCGTTATCGACATAGGGCCACACAGAGGCTTTTGGCGTAGAGAAAAAAAGGTATATCATATATGGCGGGTTGCAGGTGATAAAAGATTGCCCTCCGGCTGGACAAAGGCTGATATAAAAATCAATATGCCTCGAAGTCCTGAGCAAATCAAAAAACAAAGTGATAATTATAAAGAAATCCGCCAGCAGGCGGCCTCTGAAATATCAGCCAATATAAACGCAAGCAGGGCCGGTCAAATCCTGGCGGAACATCGCATAAGAAAAAGCAGAAAACGCGAAACAAAAGAAAAGTTACTATTCGCTTAATAAAATGGCTGAGAGATTTACGCCCTTATTTGAGTTTTTTGCAGAATGGCAGGAGCTGGATTTGCCGCAGGCACTGGTTTTATCAAGGATAAGAATGTGGGGCAATGCCGGATGTTTTGAAAGCTATATGACTATTGCAATCAAATTAAAACTCGATAGAAGAACGGTTATCAGGGCGGTCAAAAGCTTAATAAAAAAAGAGCTGATAACAGTTCTATATGAGACCAAACAAAGGAGGATTTTATTTTTTAACAACAAAATCTTCACCAACATGCCGCTTTTTGGTAGTAAAAAAGTGGTGCCAGAGAGTCACCAGTCGCCCAATAGTGGTGTCAGCCAGACACCAGCTGGTGTCATAGAGTCACCAGAAGTAGTGTCACAAAGTCACCCAATTATATCTCGTACTAGACAATTACAAAATATACAAAACAGGAAAAATTCAATTTCTGAAATTATGACAACACAGGCAAAGCCGTTATCAAGGGCAGAATTTGAGAAACGCCGGCAAACTCAAATTGCCAGCTTACAAATAAACAAAATTAAAGAATAATATTAACTGTTTTTTTAAGGAGACTGAAATGTTGAAGTGGTTAGAGTTAATTTTGATGTTATTGCCTTTTATCATCGAATGGATTAAGCAGCAGCCAGACGAAAAAGCCGCAACAGAAACAGCAGCGAAAGCAATTGATATTACCCCTCTCAGCTTTAAAATCTTGGCCGAGGTTTCAAAGCTTCCTGGCTTTTCTGAAATCATTGCTAAGAAAGCGGAAGAAGTCGCGTAAGAAGTCGCGTAATTGGAGGCATAACCCAAAAACATTAATCAGCTGGCGGCACGAATAGGCAGCCGCCAGCTGATTTTAGGAGAAAAGAAAAATGCAAAAAGATATTCATTTCTACTTAACATATACCCTTGCTCGTAAGGCGGGGATAGACAAACAGACAGCCCTGCAAATTGCCTGGGCGGACCAATACACAGACGATTG
>CAYSJK010000001.1:0-33653 GCA_964431375.1 uncultured Pirellulales bacterium | reverse complement strand
CCTGAACACATTCGGTATTATACCAGATATGGCTGGTTTTTCAAGCAGAAATCGGCTTTTTTATCATTTTTTTTTGCCACAGAGAACACAGAGTACACAGAGATATTCAGCCACGAAGGCATCCGCCTTCGCTAAAGCTATGGCGGGACAGGCTCCAGCACAAAGAATTTTAACCACAGTCCTTGGGACTCCTTATGGAGAGCTCATCCGCCGTCGCCAAGGCTTTGGCGGGACAAGCAGAGAACACAGAGGAATTCAGTCAGCTTGGTGTTCTCGGCAAATTCTACTCCCAAAGCCAGCTTTGTCATAGAATGTTGCCTTCGACCACCCCGCTTCGTTGTTCAACTACGCAGGGCAGGCAAAGTCAGATAAGCTGACTTACTTTTTAAGCTGACTGTATTCTAACCACGGATTTTATTCGTACCTCGTCCCCACGGTTTCTTTCTGAAAACAAGAATGTGGATGGATGAAGCGTGAAGCGTATCTCGTATAAACTCGAAATGCTAAGCTCGAAATTCGAAACAATATCAAAATTCAAATGTCCAAAATTCAAAAATATAAGCCACAGAGGGAGGAGTTAAAAGTGAGCTAAAATGACTAAAGTTAAAAGTTCGTAAAATTGGAGGATTAGAGAATTGGTTATAGACAATCGTGCACAAAGACATCGAGGTTTACGGACAAACCGTTGCATAAGGGTATCTCTTTAATGATTGATTTCTGTTTTTACAAAGCGTTTAATCCCCGCGTGAAACACGGGGCTAACCGAATTCGATTTCTGTCCCTGCTCCCGCAGGGATTACAATCTTGCGTTGACCATTATAACTCAAAAAGGTCACGGAGACCCTTAATTCTCTTAGAGTTATGCGAAGCTGGGGAGAATTTTTTTTGGTTTTGATTTAATAATTCGCTTTTTCTTTATTTCATTCTTTTTCTGAGTATTTCTATTGCTCTCCTAAAGTCTTCTCTCTTGGGTTCTAATATACTTTCATTTAAGACTTCAGATATGTTCTTGGTAAAAACATCTATAGTATTTATGTCAAAATATCTAACACAATAATCAATATAGAACTCCTTTTCAGATAGTAACGTATCAAGTTGTTCCGAATCTCTGTAATCGGAAAGAGAAAAATCTAAATCACTACCATTACCCATTTTAGTAAATATTACAGTTGACAATAATTCATTAGTTGGTTTAATTTCTTCAATACTAAAACGTATAATAAATAAATTTCTTCCTACGAAGATTTCTTTATTTCCATTTACTTCAACATCGACATCAGTAAGTTTCTCTAAATCTTTACTAAAAGAAACCTTGATTTGTTCTTTTAGGGTCTCATTTTCTGCTTCTATTATTAATCCCACTTGAAAGAATCTATTCCCCGTTTCTTTTTTTTCTTCTGCTATAACAATTTTATCTTCCTTGTTTTGTTTTTTTGATTCTCTAAATGCAAAAAAAACAAAAAGAATAACAGGAATAAGTAATAGTATTGCTATAAATTGCTTCATTTATCTCCATTTCTGATTATTCAAAGCAGTTCTATTGTATATCTTACATGGAATTTCCCATAAGCTATTATTGTGCCTAACGCCGCGGATAACCGACAGCCATCAGGCCGTCCCTCTCTATCTGGATGTTATCCATTTTCAAACATATCGAGTCTTTTATTATCATCTTTGAATAATTCACTATAGTTTGTTTCAAGGAGAATTTTTCCAAATACTTTTCTACATGCCTCTTCAGCAATACGATTCAATCGAAGATTTTTCTCTCCGGATTCCCATTGATATCTTCCATGAACAAGTTCAGACCTGATATTATAAATCAATGCTAGCTCATCTTTGTTGTATCCAATAAAATGATGAATCCTATCGGTAAACTTACTCTTGACATTTCTTTCCCGTTCAGATGCTGAAGTTAAGGTTTCAAGGGCACAAACAAGAAATAACAAAGATTCCATCCATTTTCTCGATCTATAGGCCATGCTCAGGAAGTAAACTGAATTTGATGTTCTGGTATTGATCTTTTTAAAGAAATTCAATGCCGAAAATAATTTGCATAATCGCTGAAATTCTGAAGGAGTAATCATTTCTGTTGCTTCTGAAGATGTGACAAAGGGATAATCATCACGTATTTTTATTAACTCGCTATAATTATCAACTCTATAACGTATAAATACTTTCGACCTCTTAATCAGCCTAGCAGATATTATGAATGTTATGGAAGCAACTTCAGGTTTGTGTTTGTTTTTATCAATTACCAAACAGAAGGATGGTTCTAATAAATGTTCCTTGTCCTCGGTTGACATGTTGTATGATTCAATAGCTTCAACATCGATGTCATTGGTAGAGATATATATTCCTTCTCCAACCTCAAAGGGACAAGTAATGTCTGAAACTAAATTAAATAATGGATATTTTGCTATCATGGATAACATAATAATACCTGTGCCCTTGGGGCCAGGGGCAGAGCTATACGACAATTTTTGTTAGAAATTTATATTTTGGTGGGCTACAAGCCCACCCTACATTTTATTTACGAATAATTAGACTCGGTTGTCGGTCTCCGCTGGTACGGTTAGTAATTATAGTTTATGTGGCGGAAAATGCAAAGGGGATTTCGATAAATCGAATAAATCCGAAGCACGAAATCCTAAATCCGAGATCCCCGACCAAAACATTCGGGGACAGGCAAAGAAATTCGAATTTTCAAAATACAAAAGGAAACCCCCTGCAGTGGAATTGGTGGGGCAAGCCCCACCCTACATTAAGCGGTTAATTTCATATTTGCGCCGATGGTTCTCATCAAATTTACGTACTCAGGGAATGTTACACTAATCGCTTCAGCAGTATCGATGCAACACCCGCCGTCAATAGCCAAACCGGCTAACGACAAAGCCATCACAATTCGATGGTCACTTCTGCCGTCCAGATAATTCGTCGCTCGTTGCTCGTGACTCGTGACTTGTAAGCTGCCATGTACTATAAGTCCATCGGGCAGCTCTTCAACGGCTACTGCCATTTTTTTAAGCTCCTCGGCCATACATTTGATTCTGTCGGTCTCCTTGCTTCGTGCCTGAGGAACATTAACAAGACGTGTAGTGCCTTCGGCAAAAGCTGCTGTAACAGCCATTGCCGGCAGGGCGTCCGGAGTTTGGTTCAAATCTATCTCAACGCCTTTGAGCGGGGCGGATTTGACCGTTACCGAATTCGATTCGGTGGTTATATCGGCTCCCATCGCTTTTAAGTAATCGACTACGGCTTTATCCGGCTGGCTATCTGAGAAATCCAGGCCGAGCAAGGTTACCTCATCTGCACATAATGCAGCAGCGCAGAGAAAGAAGGTCGCACTGGAGAAATCGGCACAAATTGTATCATCAAAGCAATTGTAGCTTTGATTGCCTTTTATTTTGAATTTTCGGAACTTTTGGTTCTCATATTTTATTTTTTGTTTATCGAGCCAGTCGAGTGTCATTTGTACGTAACCGGGCTCGTTTAGCAGGGTAACATCTATCTCAGTATCTTTTTTGGCCAGGGGTGTGCACAGAAGCAGGCTGGAAAGATACTGGCTGGTAGATGCAGCAATGGTAGTATGTCCGCCTGTCAGTTTGCCGGTTACTTTGAGGGGGGCTTTGCCATTGTTGTTAAGAGATTTGCATTTTGCTCCTAAATCAACGAGGCAGTTCATCAAAGGCCCGACAGGTCGGGTCCGGATTTGCTCATCACCGGTAAATGCGATGGTTTGGCCAACGGAAGCCAGAGCGGCGGAACCCATTGCGATACGCAGTGTTGTGCCGGAGTTACCCACATCGATAATTTCAGATGGAGCAGAAATATTTCCGGCAGTACCGTTTACCTTCCAGAGTTTGGAGTCGGATGTGTCAATTCGAGCGCCGAGGGCCCGGTAAGCGGCCAATGCCGCCTGGGTGTCTGAAGAGGACAGCGGATTACGGATGAGACTTTGGCCGGCAGCTAAAGAGCCGAGCGCAACGGCACGAATGGTATGTGACTTGGAAGCAGGAATCACTACCGTACCTGTAAGCCGGGATTTTTTTACAATCAGCTTCATAATAATATCGTATATAGTATTGCAGAATTCGTGTTTCGAGTAATATTTTTAGCAGAAAAGCAGTGGAATTGAAAGAATAATTTGGCGGTTTTTATAACGTGATTGTGTTGTTGAGACTATGTAAGCAGCAGGTGATATTTGTTTCTAAACAGGGCTTTTGCGTTTTTTATAGCCCTTGTATCCACCTTTTTCCGTTTGCTTCAAATTCAACCTTGTCCTTGTGGATTTTGAAGATTTTAATTCCGTGAGTGGTATCTCCCTCGTGAACGATTCTGGAGCCGATTATGGCAGCTGGTCTGTCTTCGCTGTAGATGATGCCAGTTATCGGTTCGTAGACAGGCGCCTTTGAAGTGAGAGGAAAGCCCGAGAGAGTTCTGCTTATTCCTCCTATCTCATTATTTTCACTTCCCGGCCCTACTGTCAGGATTGGTAATAATATTGACAATACAACTGCGATAATAACGACTATATTTGCGGTCCTGGTGAGCTTTTTTGTCCAGTGTAGCCAAGTAGTGAGACTCAAGACAAATCCGGCAAACACCAACATGCATATGTAAAACACGTTGCCGTAAGTTGATTTTACCGCTTCGAAACCCAGAGGAAGCGGCAGCTTATTTCCGATCGAGACACAGACAGCCAGGAGCAGAAATACGCCCGCAGCAACGACAAATATCTGGCCTTTGCGTGAGGGAATATGTTTTCCCAAGGCTTCGTTTTCGTGCTGGTGCCAATTCTCCTGGATTTGACCTTCGGTATTTTCAGGAGTGTCAGCAAAGCATGGAAAGTCTGCAGGAAGGACGTCGAGCAGCTCCGGGGATTTGTTTTCTTTTACTTTGGTCACCGGCCCGCTTTCAAAATCAAGGAGTTTTGATATCGTCTGGTTTACTAACGAGTTATTCTCTTCATGCTGTTGCATAGCTTATCTCCTTAATAGGTACCTTATCTCTCGCGATAAACTACATTTCAGGATAAATCCTTTCCTTCGCGCGCATTAGTATATTTGTCATCCGTGCTTAAACTTAGAAGTGCAATCCTTTTTTTGAGGGGGAAAGCTTGATATAAGACGTAGCAAAAGCCTTACCACCACTCCTCCTTAATTTTTTGAATTATACTTGATTCATGGAGAAATTTCAAGAAAAAAATAAAAAATTATGTAGAAAAAGGGGATTAAATGGCGGCTGAATTCTAATTAATCCTTATTAATGGAAGAAAAACGCGGATTTTGCCAGGCATGCGAGAAGAAAAAAATCGTTAAAAAATTGTGCGGGGTGCCTATATTAGAGGGCGTAAATTGCCCAAAAATGGGATAAATCAATATGGATTATAGGACACATCTCATAAATTACCTAAATTAACGGCTATGGCAATTGAGCGGAAGATTTTCGAAACTGCAAACAACAAGACATTTATGAATGTGCTATTCGGTGTGCCATTCGGCTTTGAGGTTGCTGTGGTTCATAAGGATTTGTATATCGTTGATATCAATTTCGCCGTTAGTATTGATGTCTCCGAACATATAATTTTTAGTTGATTTAGTGTTGGCCAGCAAGTTGTTGAATAGCGTAATAAGGTCTGATTCGTTAACAATGCCGTCGGCGTTTAAGTCATACCAAAAGATAGAGTCGTTGTCCTGTTTATGGCTGATGTTCCAGGCTAATCCGTATCGCTGGGATTCGGCCGATTCTTCCTGTTGATTAACGTCATTGATAGAAAGGACAATTTCGTAGTTGGAGTAGTTAGCATCCGTGGCAGCATAAATATGCTCGACATTGTCAACGCTGCTGTCACTGTAATCGAGCAGATAATCGTTGTTTGGGTCATCAAGGTCAACAGCCCACAGTTCAAGCCGAACATCAATGTCTTTATCCGGTAACGGCTCAAAAGGATAAGAGCTGCTGTAGTGTTTGTTCCAGGCAGCCGTGACAGTGATGATTTTATTAGCTGGTTCTTTGAGTGAGATTTTGTAGATGTTTTGCAGGGTCTCGCTTTCGTCCAGCTGGTTTAAATCCCAGCCGGTTGTCGGACAAACGCCAGGAGCGTTTTGGCCGGCGATTAGATTTTCATATGCACCGACAGCATTTAACATACCTGCACCCTGAATATAGTCAAGCGGTACCAGATGGTCGTCGTCGATGGGGAGTTGACCTTTATGCCAGAAGGGCAGTTTCGTTGCAGAATTGAGAAGAATAGATTTAACAACACAGTTTCCACCCTCTGGCGAAACAGCGGAACTGAGATTTGGGTCCTGTTTGGCTTTTTGAACAAGCAGCCCGATTGCTCCGGCTACGGTTGGCGTTGAGAAGCTCGACCAATCGCCAGTCGGTTCATATCGATTTTTGTCGTTTGCATCGGCGGCCAGCAGGTTGCCGGGAGCAACGATGTCAGGCTTGCATCGTCCATCTGCAGTCGGGCCGAGACTCGAATGCTCCGGATAGGCCAGAGCAAAATGTGCCAGATTAGTTGCAAGATTTTCAGTATCTACCGAAGCGAGCACCCCGACTCCAATAACATTTGCTCCGGCGGCTGGATAAAGGACCGGGTCGTTGGCATTTAAGCCGTTACCGATGCCGGCCACGATAATAAGGCCGTGGTGTTCTGCCAATGATTCAATGCCCCTTGTCCACCAGTCCTGGGACTGGCTGCCAATGCCGGCGACAACAATATCAGCATCAGGCGGGGAGTAAGTGAGTACATTACTGACCAAAAAATGCCAAAATTCGTAAACATCGACCTGAGCGTTTGGTGCAACACCTTGATAGTAGAATTTTCCCAGCTGCGAGTTAAAAGCAGTGGGGTCTTCACCGAACAATATGGAGCAGATAGCTGTCGAATGTGGTGAAACGCCTGCGGGCAGCTCACCGCGGTCGTGGAAGCTAAACCTCGCGGCACCAAAGCATTGATGGCCGATGTTCGGTCGGTAATCGTTTTGTGGTTCACCGTCAACATAAGTAATGCTTCGGCAAATAACAGCGAATCCGACGCCTGAGCCAGTCAAAGCAGGATTAATCTGTTTTAAGGGGTAAATTCCAGCGTGATTAAGGCCTTGAGGTTGCAGTTGTTGACCTTCGTTTGCGGCAATGGCGCTGTTAAGAGCTAACATAGCCACCAGAGAAGCTGTTAGCAACAAACCGGTTATTTTTTTAGCAAGTTGTATCATCCGATAACTCCAATTCCGGAGGTCGGAGCAAAGGCCAAAAAAACAAAATCGCCCCGAATTCTTACTTATATAATAGCAAAAAAACACCCAATTATCAAGAAGATTATCCGGCTGTTTTTCGCAAGAAAAATATCGTTTTTTATTGCTGAAAGCCAGCCACTGAAAAACTAATTTAGAAATCTTGCGTTTATAGGTCTTAACTGCTATACTCTGAGCAATATTTCGGTTTTATTTGACTTGAGGTTTGCTGCAAATATGAAAGTAATCCTAAAATCTAAGCAAATCGACGAGATTCTGGACGATTTGGCAGGTCGTATTGTATCAGAAATACCATCCGGATTGGATATTGCCATAATCGGTATCCGCAGCAGGGGAGAGGTTCTCGCCCAGAGGTTGTCCGGCCGATTATCGAAGAAATTAGGTAAAGAAGTTCCCTGCGGGACCCTGGATATTACGCTTTATCGTGACGATTTGAACTCGCCGCAGGGAGCCGCCCAGCCACAGGTACGGACTACTGAAATCGGCTTCGATGTAGATGGTAAAATCATTATTTTAGTTGATGACGTGTTGCATACCGGTCGGTCTGCACGCGCAGCAATGGACGCCCTTATAGATTTAGGCAGACCCAAAGCTATAAAATTGGCGGTCCTTGTTGACAGGGCCGGCAGAGAATTTCCGATACAGGCCGACTACGTCGGCTATAAAGCTGACGCAAAACCTGAGCAGTTAGTGCAGGTTTTTCTCACTGAGTCTGATGGTAAAGAAGAGGTTACTATCGAATAATAAATGTCGGGTTTTGAACGTCGAATAGCGTGATGAGAGATTCGACACTATGGCGTTAATAAGAAAAAACAAACAGTTTAAGTGGCATCGAAAACATTTGCTCGGGCTTCGAGAGTTAAGCGCCGAGGAGATTACATATATTCTTGACACAGCCAAGGGCTTTGAACAGATAAGCACACGGTCTGTAAAGAAAGCACCGCCTTTGCGAGGCAAAGTCGTTGTAAACTTATTCTTCGAGGACAGTACCCGCACGCGCAACAGCTTTGCACTTGCGGCAAACCGATTAAGTGCGGATGTCATAGAATTCACGAAAAAAGCCAGCTCCGTCAGCAAAGGCGAAACGCTGTTGGATACAGCGAGGAACCTGGAAGCGATGGGGATTGATATTATTGTAATTCGCCATAATGCCGGCGGTGCAGCGAAGCTTTTGAGCAGAAATATCAATGCCTGCGTGGTCAATGCCGGTGACGGATTCTGTGAGCACCCCACGCAGGGGCTTCTGGATGTCTATACGATTCGCAAAATCAAGGGAACTCTCGAAGGTTTGAAGGTAGCGATTGTCGGTGATATTGCGCACTCGCGAGTTGCCCGCAGCGATATGTGGGCGATGACAAAACTCGGTGCCGAGGTCATATTTGTCGGCCCGCCCACGCTTATCCCGGCACAGGTAAACCAGCTGCCGGTCAGTGTAAGCTATTCGCTTGACGAGGTTATCGAAAAGGTTGATGTGATAAATATGCTTCGGATTCAGTTCGAACGGTTAGGCGGCAATCCTTTTCCTTCGATACGGGAGTATTCCCACTACTTCGGGCTGACGGTGGAGCGTATGAAAAGGGCAAAACCCAATATTTTGGTTATGCACCCCGGGCCAATCAACAGAGGACTGGAGATGGAAAGTGAAGTGGCAGACGGGACAAACAGCGTTATCCTTGACCAGGTAACCAACGGTCTGGCTGTGAGAATGGCGGTGCTGTTTCTGGTCAACCAGGCGGCAGCACAAAAGGATTGATTATTGATTATATTTATAGTATAATAATTTAGTCAAACTGAGTAATTCAAATGGCTGTGCAGGAGTACCTAATGAAGTACAGAGTTAAGCTTGAGAAAACTGACGAGGGTTATGCTGTCTGGTGTCCTGGGTTGCCGGGATGCTGGTCCCAGGGTGCGACCGAAGGAGAAGCACTCGAAAGCATAAAGGACGCTATAGAGACATATCTGGCAACGGTCGAGGAACTGTTGAAAGATAAGGTCACTCGTCTGGTTGAGGTGCCGGTGTAGTCATGCCAAAACTTCCAGGTGTGTCCCACCGCCGTGCTGTCAGGGCCTTCGAAAAAGCGGGCTTTTGGGTAGTTCGCAAAGGTAAGCATATCTCAATGACCGAGGGCGAGCGAATTATCGTTATTCCTCGTGCAAATCCAATCAACGCGTTCACAATGGGTGGAATCATCAAGGACGCAGGGATGACAGTTGAGAAATTCAAGAAACTGCTCTGAGGCAGCTCGAAAGGAGTCAAAAGCTATGGCCACAATAGAAATAGAGAGAGTGCTGCTACTACGAGAAGCTTTGGATAATAAATGACGAAGGAAAACGAGTTAATTCGACATTGGATATTCCTTATTCAACATTCGATATTCAAAACAAAGAAATATGGCTAACGAGCTTCTTATAAAAAACGGTCGTGTAATAGACCCGGCGAACGGCATCGATAAAAAGTGCGATGTGCTTATCGTCGATGGCATAATCGCAGCAGTCGGTGAGAAGACAGAAGACGGAAGACAGAAGACAGAAGAGGAAAGAAGAGTTATCGATGCTGCCGGCAAATTGGTAACGCCGGGATTAATTGATATCCATGTTCACTTTCGCGAGCCGGGTGATGAAGAGGAAGAAACGATAGCAAGCGGCTCAGCGGCTGCGGTGGCAGGGGGATTTACTTCAGTGGTCTGTATGCCAAATACAAATCCTCCTATCGAAAATGAAACCGATGTAGAATATATTCATCGAAAGGCAAGGCAGGCAAGAAAGACCCACGTATATACAATGGGGGCAATAACAAAGGGCCTTGAGGGAGTTGAGCTGGCGGAGATGGGCTTTATGGCAGAGGCGGGAGCTGTCGGTTTTACCGATGACGGCAGGGGGGTTCAGGACCCTGCGGTTATGCTCAGAGCACTAAAATATTCGTCGATGTTTGACGTGTTTATAGCCCAGCATTGTCAGGATGACAGAATTGCAGGAGATGGAGTGATGAACTCCGGTTATTATTCGGCGATACTCGGGCTGCCGGGTTCGGACCCGCTCGCAGAGCAGGAAATGCTCTGGCGGGATATTCAGCTCGTTAAGAAAATAAATACTCGATATCACGCCCAGCATATATCGACAGCAGAATCGGTTGAGCTGATAAGGGCCGCCAAAAAAGATTCACTGCCGGTTACCTGCGAGGTTACACCGCATCATCTGCTTCTAACCGAGCAAAGTTGTAGCGAATACGACACAAACTATAAGGTCAATCCGCCTCTGCGGACGGTCAGAGACGTTGAAGCATTAAAGCGGGCGATTGCCGAAGGGCTGATTGACGCTCTGGTAAGCGACCATGCACCGCATCTGCAGAGTGAAAAGGAGCTGGAGTTTTTAGCGGCTCCATTTGGGATAGCTTCTTTGGAATGTGAATTGGCTCTTTTTATCAAGGCATTGATTGAGCCGGGGATTCTCAACTGGCCCGGCCTTATCGAACTGATGACCGTAAAGCCGGCTAAGATAATCGGTGTCGATAAGGGAACGCTGGGCGTAGGTAAGCAGGCAGATGTTACCATCATCGACCCTGATGCCGAATATGAAATCGATGTAACTCAATTCCGCTCAAAAAGCAGAAACTGTCCCTATCACGGCTGGAAGGTCAAAGGCAGGGTCGAAAAGACAATCGTCGGCGGTGAAATAAGATTCGAAGCATAGCGGCAAAATTTGGGCTGCTTTTGTTTCGAGACTCCTAATAGCATATTTCGCGGACACGGTAATGACACATAGCGAATTTCTGATTTACAGGCACAAATATACAAAATAGGTTGCTAAAGTATACTGAATTTGCTATAATTTCACTAGAGGTATAGTAAAATGAAATTTAGAGTTGTTTTGGAACCAAGCGAAGAAGGTGGTTATACCGCGATTGTTCCTTCTCTTCCGGGTTGCGTAAGCGAAGGGAACACACGCGAGGAAGCTTTGAAAAATATTCGTGAAGCGATAGAGCTTTACTTGGAACCTGTAGAGGACGATACCAGCTTTTCACCGGATTCTGAGCAATTAGAGATAGCATTATGAGCAAGGTTCCAAGTTTGAACTATCAGCAGGTCGTCAATGCCCTTAGGCGAGATGGATGGATAGTAATTCGTCAGAAAGGCAGTCATATCAGATTACAAAAACGCCTTCCTAATGAGATGCTCAAAATTATTGTTCCGGCACATCGTCCAATCAAACGCTCCACGTTGTCACATATCTTAAAACAAACCCGCCTATCAGTATCAGAGTTTAATGATTTGCTCTAAACAACCTAAGAGATGATTATCATAGATGGTTATAATCTGCTGCATTCAGTTCGCAAATCCGAATACTTCGAGTCAATCAGCGATGTACAGTTGTGCAGGATTACAGGTAAGTTCCTGAAGATAACCGGTGAAAAAGGCGAGATTGTCTTTGACGGAACGGGGCCAAAGGATAAAAGCGGATTCGACAATATAAGCAATCTTGAAGTCCTGTTTGCCGGCCGAGACAGCGATGCAGACACGGTAATCGAAGACAAGATAAGGGCAAATACAGCACCAAAAAGATTGACAATAGTCAGCAGTGACCGCAGGTTGCGAAAGGCAGCACAGGTGAGAAAAGCAACTTCGGTAAAATCCGATGCCTTCTGGGCGGGTTTAGAAAAACAACTGAGCCGGAAAAGGCCTGCAAGAGAGCCGGCAGAAAAACGGCGGGGACTAACCGAGAGCGAGACTAAACAATGGCTTGAATTCTTCGGTCTTGAGCAGTGAAGTCAAATATTAAGCACTACAAGGCAACGACCTTGACCATATCAACGTTTGCATCTTCATTAAAACGGGATATCTTTGCTCTGAATCGAATCTTGAGACTACTTATATTACTCAGGTCAACGCTAACATTGTGCCATGTGTTCTCCGGGTCCTCGTTTCCTTTCAATTCTGCCTTTTGCGTCCAGTTACTTCCACCGTCTGTAGATACATCAAAGGCAAGGTATTCTCCGCGGTCAAGCCCTCTCTCAATAAACCAGGAGAAGGTGATAACAGCATTTTTCTTTCCCTGCAAATCAATATCTTCGGATGTTAATGTTGCATCTGATGCCCGGCCATCAACTTCGGCAGACCAGCTACCATCTATAGCTCGCTGGGTTGAGCGGAACCAGTCATTTTGAGAATCCTGAGTCCAGTTACCCAAACCGCTTTCAAAACTGTCAAAGAATACCTCTACTTCAGCGGGTTCTTCGCTGACTGTTACGATAGCTGTATCCTGATTTGTAGCACCTGCATTGTCGGTTACTGTTAGAGTAACCGTATATGTGCCGGACGATGAGTAAGTATGAGAAGCTGTTACGCCGGCAGCATCTTCGGAAATACCGTCTGAGGCATTAAAGTCCCAGCTGTAGCTAACGATAGTCCCATCGGGGTCGGAAGAACCGGAACCGTCAAAGCTCACTGCCTGACCTGCTAAGGCCTCCTGGTCGGGTCCGGCGTCAGCTACCGGAGGGTCGTTAGTATTTTCGACTATTACGCTGATTGAATCAGTGACGGTTTGAGAAGCCGTATCTACGGCAGCAGCGGTAATTGTATATGCACTATCACCTACAGCTGTAGTATCCCAATTAACACTGTAGGCAGAGGTCGTATCTGTTCCTATCAAAGTAGAATCATAATAGAAATCTACGCGGTCTATACCTGCATCGTCAGATGCAGCAGCGGTTATAGTAATGGTTCCGGAAACGGTGACTCCATCTGTCGGTGAGGTTATGCTGACAGTAGGGGGATTATCCACCGGGCCGGCGGTCCATTGAAGAGCAGCATAGGCATCCACGCGTCCCCAGCCGTATTCCTGGTCCCAACCGGCAGGGCCTTTGTCAACGGCTGTAGAACGCAAGGCCTCGCGGACTTCGTCCGGGGTGGTTGCTACGCTATTTGACAATAGCAGTGCCGCTACTCCACACACATGAGGAGCAGCGCAGGAGGTGCCGGTATAAAACCAATACCCCCAGTCGTCTGTATCACTGCCAAAGGTCTCTTGCAATACGCCATCCATATATCCATCGCCGTTGCGGTTTTCTGTATCACCTCCGGGAGCTACTAACTCAAGGTCCGAGCCGTATTGTGAATAATCTGCTCTGGCATCGCCGGAGTGAACCGCCCCGACAGCTATTACCTCCGGATAAGCGGCCGGCAGACTGACAATATTGATTCCTTCGTTTCCTGAAGAGGCCACAAGAACGCAGCCTTTGTTATATGCGTATTGGACTGCTTCGGTAACCGCTGGAATGTCCGCCGGTGTAATGTCCGATGAGAATCCCAGGCTCATATTAATTACCTTTGCGCCATTGTCGGCTGCAAAGATAATCCCGTTAGCCAAGGAATCTACAGTTCCTGAGCCGCTGCTGTCCATAACTTTTACCGGCATTATGGAACAGTTAAAAGCTATCCCTGCGACACCGATTTGGTTGTGTGTGCTCTGGGCGATAGTGCCGGTGATATGAGTTCCGTGGCCTTCGTCATCGTTAGGGTGCTCATCGTCATTAATAAAATCATATCCGGGGACAAAAGAGGTCTGGGCCAGGTCCGGAGCCTGGTAATAATGTTTTCTCCATCGGCGAAAAATTCTCTCAGTGTAATTTTCGTATGCAACTCCTGTATCAACGACGGCCACTACAACACCGGGGTCTGCGGTTTCTATATCCCAGGCCCGCTCCATATTAATCAGTTGAAAGTTCCACTGGTAAGGGTAGAACTGGTCGTTTGGGACAAAATATGCTCGGCAGATATAATTGGGCCTGGCATACTCCACATTTGGGTCTTTTGCGTAAGCTGCAGCCAGGTCAAATATATTTTTTCCTTTTTCCACCCTTAGCTTTCTAAAGCCAATACGTCGGTTTTTGGATATGTGGCTAACGCCGTGTCTGAGATTGATTTTTTCTACAGTTTTTTCAGGGGTATCTGCCCTGAATTTGATGATTAATTCATCAGGTTTATACCATTGTACCGGCTTTTTTACCGCCTTATGGAATATCCTCTGTTCTGCGACCGTTTTTGTAGTAAATGCCAAAATAATCAGCAAAATGACTAAGAAAATCGAACAATAACTGTATATGCTCTTGTTTTTCATTTTTTGGCGTCCTATAAGATTATTCGAGACCGGAAATTCCTGCAAAAACACTGTTTCCGCATTAAAAGTATAACCCTAATTTCGGAAGAAGCAACGAATTTCTGTAATTTTTTCCACCATTGGAGCCAATCAATCGTCATATAAAATATCGTATATAGTGTTTAGAACCTTGGTCTTGATATGTCAAGGACAGAAGTACCTACAACAGTTCTTTTGTGCTCGATTCTGACTAAATTTTATGTTGCTTAATCCGTCAAAAAGGGGTATAAGGGTTTTTTTGCAATGTGGGGGGCATTGTGTTAAGCTCCCTGAAGCAACAATAGTTTGATGGTGTCTGTAAAAACATTTGATTTTATTTAAATAATGGAAGGTTGTTAAGTTATGAGACGCAAAATGGTTACAATCGATGGTAATACTGCTGCTGCGTATGTGGCCCATGCTACGAATGAAGTTATCGCCATATATCCGATTACTCCCAGCTCATCTATGGGAGAGATTGCAGACGAAAGGACGGCCAAGGGTGAGCCAAATATCTGGGGGACGCTGCCTTCGGTAACAGAGATGCAGTCGGAAGCCGGTGCAGCGGCGGCTGTGCACGGAGCATTGGCGACCGGCGCTTTGACGACTACTTTTACGGCTTCGCAGGGACTTTTGCTGATGATTCCCAATATGTACAAGATTGCAGGGGAGCTGCTGCCGACCGTTTTTCATATATCGGCGCGTTCGCTGGCGTGTCAGGCACTGTCGATATTCGGAGACCATTCCGATGTGATGACCTGTCGGGAGACCGGCTTTGGAATGCTTTGCTCCTGTAATATTCAGGAGGTTATGGATTTTGCGCTAATCGCACAGCAGGCTACGCTGGCTTCGCAAGTGCCGTTTTTACATTTCTTCGACGGTTTCAGAACGAGTCATGAGGTCCAGAAAGTCGAGGAGCTGACGTTCGATGATATGCGTGCGATGATTGATGATGAGCATGTGGCCCGGCATAAAGCCCGGGCACTGACACCGGACAGGCCTATGATAAGCGGTACCGCACAGAATCCTGACGTTTATTTCCAGGGGAGAGAGACGGTAAATAAATACTATTTAGCAACGCCACGGATTGTTCAGGAAACGATGGACAAATTCGCAAAGCTCGTGGGGCGCAGTTATCATCTGTTTGATTATGTCGGTGCCGACGATGCGGAGAAGGTCATCGTTATGATGGGCTCTGCGGCGGACACCACTCACGAGACAGTAGAATATCTGGCGTCTAAAGGTGAAAAGGTCGGCGTAGTAAAAGTGCGTCTTTACAGGCCTTTCAGTAGAGAGTATTTTATTGCCGCTCTGCCGAAAAGTGTAAAGAAAATTGCAGTTCTGGACAGGACGAAAGAACCGGGTTCTCTCGGCGAGCCGTTATACCTGGATGTTCGCACCGCAGTCGGCGAAGCAATGGAACTGGGTGAAAGTCCTTTCGAAAAATATCCCGTAATAGTCGGAGGGCGGTATGGTCTCGGCTCAAAAGATTTCACGCCTGCTATGGTAAAAGCTGTTTTTGATAATCTAAACGCAGCAAGACCAAAGAACGGTTTTACCGTAGGTATCATTGATGACGTGACGAACACCAGTCTGGAGGTCGATGAATCCTTCGATATCGAGGGCGGCAGGTTTTTCTCCGGTATGTTCTACGGCCTCGGTGCTGACGGGACCGTAGGTGCAAATAAAAACTCCATAAAAATTATAGGTGAAGAGACGGATAATTTTGCCCAGGGCTACTTTGTCTATGATTCGAGAAAAGCCGGTGCAATGACTATATCGCACCTGCGATTCGGCCCGGAGCTTATTCGCAGGCCGTATCTGGTAGGCAAGGCCGATTTCGTTGCCTGTCATAATCCCAGCTTTCTTGAAAAGTATGATATGCTTTCGATGGTGCGTCCTGGCGGAACGTTTTTACTAACCAGCAGTCATGGGCCGGATAAGATTTGGGACACTTTGCCGCAGGAAGTACAAAAACAAATGATTGAAAAGAAGCTGAAGTTCTACATCATTGATGCAATCTCGCTTGCACAGGAAATCGGTCTGGGACCAAGAATTAACGTGATTATGCAGACCGCTTTCTTCAAGATAAGCAATGTTATCTCTCAGGATACCGCAATTAAGGCCGTCAAGGATGCTGTTAAAAAAACCTACGGTAAAAAGGGAGAGAAAATCGTAACAATGAATAACGCCGCCGTTGACGGAGCACTGGAAAAGATTTATGAAGTTAAAGTTCCCGACAAGGTTACCAGCAAGATAAAGATGCGTCCGCCGGTCCCGGAGGATGCTCCTGATTTTGTAAAGGATGTAACGGCAGAGCTAATTGTGTTTCGTGGTGATAAACTGCCGGTAAGCAAGATACCGGCCGATGGCAAGTTTCCGACCGGCACAACCCAATATGAAAAACGCAACATTGCTGTGAATATACCGCATTGGGAACCGGATATTTGTATTCAATGCGGCACCTGTTCTCTGGTCTGCCCGCACGCAGCTATAAGGATGAAAGCATACGATGAAAAATATCTCAAAGATGCACCGGACACGTTCAAAAGTGCAGATGCAAAAGGCAAGGATTATGCCGGTATGAAATTTACCGTCCAGGTGGCGCCGGAGGACTGCACCGGCTGTGGGGCCTGCGTTGCTAAATGCCCGGCAGAAGAGAAGGACGAAAACAAAAAGCCGACAGGCCGAAAGGCAATCAACATGGCACTGCAGGAGCCGCTTCGAGAGAAGGAACGTGAGAATTATAAATATTTCCTTTCAATTCCAAATACAGACCCGAAACTTTTCAGGCCCGATACGGTAAAGGGCAGTCAGTTAATTCAGCCGTTATTCGAGTACTCCGGCGCTTGTGCAGGTTGCGGAGAAACGCCTTATGTAAAACTGCTGACACAACTGTTCGGAGACAGGGCCTATATTGGAAATGCGACCGGCTGCTCGTCTATTTACGGCGGCAATTTACCGACGACTCCTTATACGAAAAGAGAAGATAGCAGGGGGCCGACCTGGAGTAACAGCTTGTTTGAGGATAGCGCCGAGTTTGCGATGGGTATGCGGCTGACTGTGAATAAATTTAAAGAGCGTGCTCTTGAACTGTTGGCCAAGGTAGCGGAGCAGGGTTGTGTTGATACTAAATTGGCAGAAGAAATCAGAACTGCTACGTTGGCAAATGAGCCGCAGCAAAGCGCTATTGAAAAACAGCGGGTAAGGGTTGGCAAACTCAAGGAGCAGTGCAGGAAAAGCAACTGCCCGGAATGCAGGCAGTTACTGGACATCGCAGATTATCTTGTGCGAAAATCGGTCTGGGCCCTCGGTGGTGACGGATGGGCTTACGATATCGGATATGGCGGGCTTGACCATGTGCTTGCCAGCGGAGTAGATGTCAATATGCTCGTTTTAGATACGGAAGTGTATTCCAATACAGGCGGACAGATGTCGAAGGCCACGCCGAGAGCAGCAGTGGCAAAGTTTGCAGCAGCAGGTAAACCTGCGCCTAAAAAGGACCTGGGGCTGCTGGCTATAACGTACGGCAATATCTATGTTGCCAAGGTGGCGATGGGTGCAAACACAAATCAAACTGTCAAGGCCTTTGCCGAGGCAGAGGCATATCCCGGGCCTTCGATTATAATTGCTTACGCCCACTGTATAGCGCATGGTTACAACCTTGTAAACGGCTACGAACATCAGAAACAAGCGGTCGCCAGCGGCTACTGGCCTTTGTACAGATTCGACCCGCGACTGAAAGAGCAGGGCAAAAACCCGCTACAGCTTGATTCGAAACCACCCACATTTGATTTCGAAGAATATGCCTACGGAGAAAATCGTTATCGAAGTCTAAAGCAATCAAAGCCGGAAGCGGCGGCTGCATTACTCAAACTTGCCAAGGCCGATGCGACTGGGAGGTATGCTTTAATGGAGCAACTTTCAAAATTGACGTGTGGTGATGAGCGGTAAGAAAGTGTGGAGCCGAATACAATGAAAGTTGAAATGAGCAATCGAGTCTCAAGGATAATCTGGTTGATTGTTATGACTGCTGTTGTTGTTGGCTGTGAGCCGCTACATAGGAAGAAGGTGCCGGTAGCGGTTTACGAGCGGTTGAAGGACCCTAATTTTGTTATTCCGGATTTTGCATCTGAGACCATCGAAGCGGCTGGAGGCCTGCAGAGCTGGGCCAAAGCGAAAAGGCTGGAATTCGATTGTGTAGTAAGATTGTACGAGCCCCCACTCTTGTCTTCGACAAGAAGACATGGGGGCGGCTTCTATCTTACGGAACATCATTACGAGATTTACCCGTGGTTGGATTCTATTGTAATTTCAGCCGGGGAGCCACTAAGCAAACTCGTCTGGCAATTATCAAAAGGTCGCTTTAGTATACTGGCCGGAGACAAGCGAAATGACACCTCACCGATTGCAGGATTTTATCATGATTTTGCAGAAGCAATACTTATGATAACAACAGCACCGGTGCGTTTTTTAGATGACTCGGTTGTCTTTACAAAAGTGAATATGCCGGTCAAGATGAATGGATTGTGGTATTATCCGTTTCATCGGACTATCCAATCCATCGATACTGCCGATAGCCACGAGCCAGCCAATTCGTATTGGTCTGAGGTTATTTTCTATCAGAACAGGAAAAGTTTTTTGGTGGATACAATTTGGTTTGCCGACGGTGGTAAGAAAAAATTCCTGGCAGTTCGCGGTTATGACTATACCGAGGTTGAGAAAAGTGGCGTTTTGGTTCCCGCCAAGATAGAAGTCTTTAGAACGGATGCACGCGGAGCTTTTCAGCAGAATCTTGCTGAAATCAATTTCAAGTAGAACCTGTCAAACACATCAGGCGTATCAACAATTGAAGACCGTTGTTAAAACGGCCTGGATAATTTATGAAACGATTTTGAAGGTCTGGAACGTAAAGCAGGTTCAAAAATGATGCCGAACAATATCATATTTGAATATTTGAAGCAGGCTGTGTTTGATTTCTGGGATACGGTAGCCGAGATGTCCCCTTATCTTTTATTCGGCTTTTTGGTAGCCGGGATTCTCTCAGTGTTGGTTTCACAGAAGTTTGTAGAAAGGCATCTTGGCGGCGGGGGGGTATGGCCTTTGTTAAAGGCGTCGCTTTTCGGTATTCCGCTTCCCTTGTGTTCGTGTGGTGTTATTCCGGTGTCAATGTCATTATATAAGCATGGAGCAAGCAAAGGTTCAACAATATCATTTTTGCTGTCTACACCTCAAACCGGCGTCGACAGTATCTTCGTGACCTTAAGTCTTCTCGGGCCTGTCTTTGCGATTTTCAGGCCTGTGGTTGCTCTGGTAACCGGCTTTGTTGGTGGAAGCGTCGTTAATATATTTAGTGAAGTCTCAAAAGATGAAAACCGACCATCGGCCAAATGTACGGATGAGTGTTGCGAGCATTCAGACACCAAGAGGAAAATTATTAGAGGATTAAAATTCGGTTTCATTACGCTTCCTCGTGATATAGGTAAAGCTATGTTTGTTGGGCTGGTGATAGCTGCGATTATTTCAGCAGTTGTACCGGATGACTTTCTTGCAGAGGAGCTGTTGGGCACCGGTATTTTTGCAATGGTGGTGATGATGTTTCTGGGCATACCAATATATGTTTGCGCAACAGCTTCGGTTCCAGTAGCGGCGGCGTTAATTTTGAAAGGATTAACTCCGGGCGCTGCACTGGTATTTCTTATAACCGGGCCTGCTACGAATGCCGCCGGCTTTACAACAATCTGGAAGGTTTTAGGCAGGCGAACGGCAATAGTGTATATTTTGACGGTGATGGTATGTGCTCTCGGAGCAGGATTACTCCTTGACACAATGTTTCCAGAGCTCGGCATATCCGTTAAAAGCTATATGCACCAAATGGGGACCACAATCGTTGGACACATAGCGGCTGTTGTGCTTTTTGCAGTTCTTGGATTCGCAATTCTGAGCAAAAAAAAGGCACTGAAGAAGTCTTAAATTAAGGAATTTTTATTTGTTTTTCATACAAATTTTCTTCTAAACCGGTTTTTTGCCTGTATTGGTATCAGGGTAATTATCGGGCATAAGTAAGCGGCAAAAGCGAGCAAATCCCTTAGCTAAAAAGCATAAAGTAATTGATTGGTCCTTGTTAAGTGATAAGAGGCGGCCCAACAAATATATTGTAAAAGCTGGGTGTTTGCATAACTACTTTTTAAATCAATAGTTGCGGCGAGTTTAATCTAAAAATTTCACCTTAAATTACTTGTTTGATTTTCTACGTCCTATATGGAACTACCTGTTTGTGTGGTGTATTAAAAGGGGAATTTAATTTCTTTGTAATATTGCTTTTATCGCAGTTAAAAAAAGTTAAGCAGCAAGGATATTGAACCGATAAATTTCATCGAGTGAACACGTGATTTTGACAGATTAGAGCTATTTAGAGCTACTCTGAATGCTCGATGATTTTTTGGGATTTGAATGCCATGAAAAGGATACATACTTCAAAAAAAGGCAAAGCATTTTTTATCATATTTAGTACATTCTTCCTTTTACTTCTGGCTATTTCATCCGGTTGTAGCAACAAGTTCTTTGACCCAACGCAAATCGGCAGGTTTCGTCCTACACCTGCGGTTAATGTGATACTGGATACGTTGGGTGTTGCAGAGGAAGAACAGACAGGCTGGGAAGGAGCGAAAGAGCCGAGACCGGAAGATACCAGGTTAGTTGAAACTGATTACGTATTTAATCCCGGTGACGTTATAAGGATATCAATTTTTGAGCTTTATCAAGAAGGATTCGCAGTTATAAACGAGTATGTCGTTACCGAAACCGGAAAGATATCCATAGCGGATGTAGGTGTAATTCAGGCAGCAGGAGCCACAGAGATTCAACTTGAAGAGGAGATAAGACAAATCCTTTCACCGAGCATATTGAGAAATCCATCAGTGACCGTAGCTTTGATAGGCTCTCAACAGCGAACCTTTTCAATATTGGGTGACGGTGTGGAAATTCCTGGTCGGTATGTCATTCCGCGATATGATTTCAGGTTGACCGATGCACTTGCGACAGCACGTGGTCCCCGGCAATTTAACGTAAGCTATATTTATGTTTCACGTCATGCCAGAGGGACGAGCTTAATGGACGAGCCGATGAAGTTTGAAGTTATCGAGCCAGGGTTTACTGCGCCAGACCTGACTGAACCAACGTTTACTCTGCCAAGGCTTACTGAGCCGGAGATTACCGGCATAGAAGAGATACGTTTGCCACGGCTAAGTGAGCCAGAATTTATTGAGCCAAGGATGGAGGACCTGATTGAGCCGGAAAGAGAGTTGCTGGAAGTTATAACACCATTAGCCCAACATGAATGGCCCGAAAGTAAAGTAGTTATAGCTTCTGCAGAGCTGGCAACGGAGAGGGAGCGCACTGATATGGCTTGGCCAGATGTTGTTGAGCCATCACGCAGTCGCGAGAGCCAATGGAAAGAAACGGAAAGTACAGAGCCGTCCTTAGGGCTTACTGATTCGGAGAGAACAGACAAGCCAGTAAGTATTCAGGACATATTGAAAACATTATCCAGTCGGGCTCGCCAGGAAAGGATTGATGAGCAAATAGATGTAGATGAAACACCGGAATCATATGCTGAGCCGATTACTCCGGAGACCTTCGAGGAACCGATAGATATAGAAGAGGCACTTAGGTCATTTGGTGAACCAGCCGCTCCGGAGATGCCGGGGATAATCGAGGAACCAATAGATGTTAAGGTGGACATGCTGGAACCAAGCTTCGAGCCAATTGTTCCAGAAGGGATAGAGGAGCAAGGAGAAGAGGGGCGTATTGAGTGGATATTTCAAGACGGCAAATGGATTCCAATTCAAGTTGGTCCGCCTGTCCAGCCTGAACCGCGTCGGGTAGTTGAAATTGAACCGAGAGGAGCAATTGAGGTGCCCGGGGAATTGGTGGTACCGGGTTTCGAATGGGCTGAGCAATCTCCGACACGAGTTATAAAGATTCCGGCTGATAAGCTCCTCGCTGGAGACCCACGATATAATATCTTAATAAAACCTGGTGACAGCATTCATGTTCCTGTTGACATCATCGGAGAATTTTGTATAATGGGTAATGTCAACCGGCAGGGATATATTAATATTACAGGCCGACCAATGACGTTGAAAATGGCTATAGCTGCAGCAGGTGGCTTGGACGCGTTGGCTTGGCCAAAGCGCTGTGAGGTCGTCAGGAGGATAGGTGAAGATAAAGAAGAAATTGTTATGGTCGATCTGGATAAAATTGCCAGTGGTGAGCAGCCGGACTTCTTTATCAAGCCCAATGATTTAATCAATGTCGGAACGCACCCAACGTCGGTGTGGCGAGCTGTTTTGCGAAATGCGTTTAGGGCTACCTATGGATTTGGCTTTATTTATGACCGTAACTTTGCATATGCAGACTATAACTATGGTACGACATTTATGGGAATCAAGCAGTAATTCTTATGGTCATCTTATGGCCAGAAGATTATTTCTTCTGCGCTGATTCTAAGAGAGGTAAAAGCGGAAAACGTAAAACTGTGGAACTCCACGGTTTTTGGCACATAATTCTTAGCTTTTTGTTCTTAGCATGGTGGACAATACTTCTTCACCCATACCAGAAGGAACCAAAATAAGTGCGCCTTTGCAAAAGCAAAGGTGGCGTGAGCTTGGACTGCATAATTACATTAAGATTTTGATAATAGGGGGGCTATTTTACTATCTTTTCCGCAATGAGGTCGAGGCTAATGTCCACAGATGGCTTACGGACAGCAGCTGGTCGCATGGTTTTCTAATCCCGCTTTTTAGCTTATACTTCATTAATCAGAGAAAAGAGGAGCTTCTTAACTCCGTTCAGAATAACGAGTTTAAGCCGAATTATCTGGGTTTGTTTTTTTTGATTTGTGGGATTTTGTTTTATTTTTTCAACATGGTTAGTCCATCCGGGTATGGATACTTTCGCTATATTTTTGTGATAGCATCACTTGGAGCAGTTGTATTATTTCTGGGTGGCTGGCATCTGGTCCGATATACGTGGCTTCCGATTGCTTTTCTGGTATTTGCTGTACCATTGCCGCAAAGATTTTATGTTTCGCTGACTATGCCGATGCGAAAGCTTGCGGCTACAGTAGCAACTGCATTGTTGAACCTGGTTCCTCAGATGGAAGCTACGGTCAGCGGTGTTGTGATAGACATTTTTTATAAAGGCCAAAAAATGGAGCCCGCACTTAATGTGGCCGAAGCCTGCAGCGGAATGCGACTGCTGATGGCATTTTTAGCCTTGGGTGTAGCTATGGCGTATCTGCACTATAGGCCTATATGGCAGCGTATTGTCTTGTTGGCAAGCACAATACCAATAGCGATATTATGCAACATCATACGAGTGACATCCACGGGATTCATTTATGTACTGCTACATCCAAAATACACACAAGGCATTTATCACGATTTGCTTGGACTGGCGATGTTGCCGTTAGCGTTTGGCTTATATGGTTTTCTTGCGTGGTTTATGTCGGCTTTATTTGTTGAAGAGAGCCGTATAGTTACAGATGATATTGTGGTTCGTAAGCATAATGAGTGATGAGGGGTAAAAGATACAATATGCGAGTTTATCTTCAGCCAGCCTTTTTGATTTGTATTGCAGTACTTGCCATAGGTGAGATTATTAAACCTATATTAGGCGTGGTCATTCCAGATAAGGAACCCTTACCGTTGAAAAAACCTTTAGACCTTTTGGATGAAAAGGATTTAAGTCATTATAAAGTAATATCGAAAATTGGAATCGAAAACAGACAGATTATTAAAGAACTTGGTACAGAGGATTACATCCAGTGGGTTTTGGAGGATACCGATGTAAAGGTTGACAGTGTTGTGCGGAAATTTCTTTTGTTTATTACTTATTATGAGTTTCCAGGTATGGTGGTACATGCACCGGAAGAATGCTACACAGGAGGCGGCTATCAAAGTTTGTCATCGGATAATATAACATGTAAAATAGACAATAATGCTGGTTTCAGAAGAAATATACAGGGCAAATATATTGTTTTTGGCAGTGCTGAGTCAGGTCTCTGGCATAATGAGTTGAAATTCCCTGTTTTTTACTTTTTTAACGTTAATGGGGTATATGTGGGCAGCAGAGAGGAAGCCAGAATGGCTTTAAATAAGAACCTTTTCGGCAAATATTCGTATTTCTGTAAAGTTGAATTGGCTTTTAATCAAAACATTGTTATGCCAGACAAAGAAGAAGCCATTTCAGCAGGCCAAAAGCTTTTAGGCGTGATTTTGCCCATTTTGGAAACAGAGCATTGGCCTGACTGGAAAAAAGAGGATGGTGGTGAATAAATTGATGTATTTTGGCGGATTTAGAGCATATAACATGACCTCCAAATACCCCCTTATCCTGTGGGAGCCTAATATAGGGCATTTAGGATGTTTCTTATTCTGTCAGGTCTCACCGGGCAAAACGTCGGAAAAATTGGGTCCTACAATACGTTACAAAATAACGCCCGGATATATAAATCATGAGCAAAAATATGGGGAAAAAAGGTCTTTATAATTGCGGTTTTTTGTCCCGGCGGACCGGGGAAGGGAAAAATTTATGGCTAGGAAGAGATTAAATAAAAAAGTAGCACTTATTGGGTCGGCGATTCTTGCCATCGTGATAGTGATTCTCATTTTGGCAGTTCTGTATCAGACACGGGACCCGGAAAAGTTCATAAGAGAAGGCGATGCAGCAATTAAAGCAGCTAATAAGGCAACAGACAAAGATATGAAAATACAAGAGTACCAGAGGGCTGAGCGCAGTTATCATAAGGCGCGTACCCGGGCGAATGTTGACTCACTCAAAATAGATATCCTTTTCAAACTTGTGGATACGTATATCCAAATGAATATGTATACGGAAGCTGACCAATGGCGTTATGTGCTGGGGTGCTGGGACCAGATAATCAGGATAGACCCACAGAATGCGAAAGCACGATTTGGCCAATTGAACTACTTCTATGTAATGGCTGATAGCGGTATAAATCAAGTTTGGCAGGAGGTGCGTGACCAAGCATCAGAATTCATAGAGGTAGCAAAGGATGCAGACCTATTTATGGAAAATATTAGCAAATGGGAAGTATTTGGAATGCCGAAAATATGGGCTGACGAGCAGCGTTTGGGTACATATTTGTATTTAATTAAGGGTCGAGCCTGTTTTGAATTGGCACGTATGGGGGCGGTGACCGATCCTGATGAATTGTTTACTCAAGCAATAGAAGATTTGAAAAAGGTCCAGGAATTTGAACCAGACAACGTTGATGCCTATTGGTATTTGGCGCAGGCAGCTATTGCAAAGGGAGAGATTCTTGCTTCAAGAGCTGACCTTGAGGGAAGAGACAAAGCAATAGAACAAGCCAAGGCGCTTTTAGAGCAAGCGGTTAAGAAGGTTGGTAATGACCCGAAAACACATATTAATCTCTTATCATTGAGACTTTTACTTGCACAGAAAATTGGCAGGGAGCAAATTCAAGAGCTCGAGCCTGAATTTTTATCACTTGTGGACAAATTCCCCCAGAGTGCAGAGGCGTTTTCAACACTTTCTCGGTTCTATTCGGTCCTACAATTAAGCCACAAGTATCTTGATAAAGCTACTGAGGCAGCTATAGAGGCACATAAATTGGACCAAAACAAGGTGGTTTACGCAATGAATGTGGCCAACTTGTACTATCGCAAGTTTTCTTGTTACGGACAAAAATCAGATATCGATAAAGCGATAGAAATAGCAGAGAACGCGCTTACTTTGCCAAACGCAGAGCAGAAAGGTGGTCCACGTAACTGGGCAAATAGAATAAATAGAGCTTCATTATATGCCTTTCTTGCACAGTGCTATATCGGTCAGATACTTGAGGATAATGTGGTGAGAACAGAGTCGGAGACCGCAGTTTGCTTAAGAGATGCCGAACAGGCGGTGCATGAAATTGAACAGATTCTCGGTAGTGGTGAAGAACCACAGGTTGTTAAATGGCGGGGAATGCTTGAGCTTGCAAAGGGAAATAGAGACCTCGCCATCAGAAAGCTATATGCAGCCTACGAGCAACTTAAAGCATCTGCAAGAACGGATGCACAACTTTCCTATACTCTTTCAAGGATTTTTATGAACACCTCTGAAGTTGGTGCAGCCATGGAATTTCTGGTAAGTGCGCTCAAAGAAAATATTTCTCAGTTCAAACCCGAAGCAACTTTAGATTACACTGATACCCTTTTGAAGTTCAACGCGTGGACGGCGGCCATATATAACATAAATACTTTCGAGGAGGTTTTTGGACCTAATGAGAGAAGCCGAATTCTTCGTGTCAGGGCTTATATCGGCGCGAGACAATTCGACGAGGCTGAAGAAGAATTAGCCAAACTCCGGCCAGATGACCCGAATACAATTGAACTTAATCTGGCGATGGCAGAGGCGAGGATGAACCAACTCAGAATTGCCATAGGCCAAAAGCAAGTGGAAGAAAGCGCAAGCACTATTTTGGGCGGAGAAATCATGCCTGGAAAAGAGGAGACAGGTGAGCCGAAGGCATCAGTGCAGTTAATGGAGAAAGAGCTGGATGACTATAGGCGCCTTACGGCAGAATTAGTGCTAAAATTGCTGCCAATTGAACCAAATTATGTTCAACTGACAACAGTTAACGGTCTTTGCGAATATTATATAACGCATGGTCAGATAAGCGAGGCTAAGGCTTTAGTTGACCGATTTCTGCAGTATCATCCTGATAATATCGCAATTAAGGTCTTCAAGCAAATACTTTCGGAACCAAAGCCTGGAGAGGTTTCACAGCAAAGGCGTAAAGAAATACAAGAGCATGTTATAATGAATATCTCTGACCCTGCTCTCCGGGCTGTCAGCCTTGGACTATTTTATCGAAGCAATAACGAACTGGAAAAAGCTGCTACTGAATTCAAAAAGGCCCTTAAAATAAAAAATCCACAGAAGAGCACTACTGTCAGGTCAGTTTTTAAGCGAGTGGAAGAAACTAATATGCATTCAATTGCTGCAGACTATCTTTTAGATATAGCAGTTAGGTTGAAAGATTGGGAACTGGCAGAGCAAATCGTAGAAACAGCTCAAAGTGAAAATTTAGATAGATGTCAAGGCCAGCTTTTTGAAGCTCGTCTTGCTATAGCTAAAGAGGATTATAAAGACGCATTAGCAAAACTCGATGAATGTATAAAGCAAAGGCCCATATTTTCACGTGCTTATATGATACGGGGCAATGTCAATGATAAACTTGGGAATGAGCACGCATCTATTGAGGATATTCAAAAAGCCGTATCTCTGAATCCTCTGGATGGAACTATAGCAAAAGTATTGGCGGTTACATTGTATCGTCACAATCAAGAGCTTGGCGATAATATATCGCCCGAGCAAATAACCGAGACCAGGATTGCTTTGGACAGAGCAATGCTATTAAATCCAAACGAACTACAGTTGCTTGACTTTTACGCTGATTATATAAGCGATACAGAGCCGTTGAGAGCGATAGTAATTCGGCAAAATATACAAAAAATCAAGCCTGGCGTTCGGAACGCTATACATCTTGGACGACTATTAACGAAATTGGCCTTTGAAGAAACGGATGCGAGGCAGAGGGAATCGTTCTTTAATGCTGCAGCTGCGTCTTTTGAGCAAGCCAAGGAAATAAATCCACATGACGTAGAATTGCTCCATAGCTATGCAGAATACTATCGCGCCAGGGGGATGGACGCAGAGGCAGAGAAGATATTGCAAGCATCAGAAGAACAGGTATTGCTGTGGGACCATTATATTAAGAGCGGGCAGTTTGAAAAGGCTGAGGATGCTTTAGGGCAGTTATACAAAAGTGATCCACAAAACGAAAGTGTAGTTAAGGGCCTTTTATACATTGCGGAAAGGACTCGCGATGTAGAGGCCGCAAAGAGATATTCTGAGGAACTTTTATCACTACAAGACAATGTAGAAAACCACCTTGTTCAAATTCAGACTTACCTTAAAGTTGGGCTTATAAAGGAAGCTGAATACAAATTACAAGGTTTCAAAGAAAATCATCCAGACGAACCCAGAGCGATGCTGCTTGAGGCGTGGTTGCTAATGAGACAGGGTCAACTGGAAAAGGCAATGGAGTTGATAAATCGAATTCTTCAGAGCGACCAGAACAATGCGATAGCTTGGCAGCTAAGAGGCCAAATCAATCTTCTGGTGGCAAATTTCGACGAGGCAATTAATGACCTCAAAAAGAGTAAATTACTATCTGATGAGCCCGACATCAGACTAAGCTTAGCCAGAGCTTATCTGCAGACTGGTCGCGAAGATGACGCTATAGTCGAACTTAAAAATATTGTTGACTTACCTGGCGTTACTATAGAGGCCAGAGAGCTGCTTCAACGGCTTTATATAAGACTTGGCAGAAAAGAAGAACTGGTAAAATTATATGATGATACCCTGGAGAAGTTTCCTGATAATGTGTCCTGGTATAATCTTGCAGGGGCATTTGCTATAGCTGAGAGTTATTTCGACAAAGGTGAGCAATTATACAAAGAGGCATATCTACGCAAACAACAAGAACATTCCGGACAGGATATGGAAAGTGAAGAACTAGATATGGAATATGTAACAGCGTTTGATGGATATCTGCAGGCGCTTGTTTTAAATGCAGGGACCTTAAACACAAGTAACTGGCAACCAAGGAAGCTGGATAAGGTTCTTGAAGAAAGCAGCAAACATATTGATGGTCCACTCGCACCTATAGCTTTTTATAGAATGGCTGAAGCAAAGCTAAAGCTCGGCGACGAAAAAGTCGCCATAGAATATTGCCGAAAAGCTGTTGATAAAGCTGAGATAAATGACACGTTAGCCTCTGATATTTTGCTGAAAATGTTCTTACTGCTTGGACCTGAAGAGGTTTCAAGGTATTGCACGGAAAAGCTTGTAACTAATCCTGATTCGCTTTCTGCTAACTGGACCATGTTTAATCTTACCAATATTAAGGCCGACTACGATGAGGCTGTAAATTATATTAACAGATGCATCGAAATAGCCGGGTCAGATTCTGTCCGTGGGGTCAATTATACAGTGAAAAAAGTGGAGGTTTTAACGCTGGCCTTCGAAAAAACTTCCGATAATAATTATCTTAAACAGGGTATCGCAGATTACGAAAGTTTATTAGCTAAAATGCCGAATAATATCAATGTTCTAAATAATTTAGCGTATATGCTTGCTGAAAACAACGAAAGGCTCTCTGATGCTCTTCGGTATATTAAAAAGGTAGTCGAGGCAAGCCCAAATAATCCAAGCTTTTTGGATACTTATGCTTATGTGCTGTATAAAAATGGTGAATTTTCCCAAGCTGCCGAGTTTACGGCTTCTGCCTTACAACAGTATGAGCAGAGTGGAATCCTTGCACCTGCGGAGGTATATGAGCATTTAGGTTTGATAAAAGAGAAACTTGGAGCAAATGAGCAGGCCCTTAGCGCATATAAGCAAGCCTATGAAATAGGAGCTGATAAATTGTCGGAAAGAGTAAGAGAAAGGATAAAAGAAGCTATTGAACGCCTCTCGCAGTGATATGTTGCATAATATATCACGCGAAAAAATATATATGCAATACAGTGTTTGCTATTAGTTAGTAAACAGTAAATTCTGATTGGAGATTAAAATGGCAGAAGAAAGACCAGTGGCAATAAATAGGATGGCAGTCCCAGGGACTCCCCACGGAGGACAAACCGTGCTGAGACCACCTGTGGCTGCCGGCTTAACGCCGAAAGAAGTCTTTGGAATATTGCGTCGGCACGTTTTACTCATCGTTGTCCTGACCGGCTTAGGATTTATAATTGGCGGTTCAACCTGGTATCTCTTAAAGCAATATTTCCCACAATATACTGCATCAACCTACATTGAAGTCCTGCCGCCTGTAGAGACAGACCCTATGACCATTACTTCAGTTCAGGTGCAAAAGGATCTTCAATACGGTCACCGTTTGTCAATGGCTAGTCTCATAAAACAGCAAAGTAACCTGCAACAATTGCTTGGCAGAGATAAGGTTAGGCAAACCATGTGGTTCGCGCGAAAAGCTGATGAGGCAAAACGCATTAAGGATTTGGACAACCATCTTGGTGCTTTCGCCCATAGAGATGCTGGTTACATTGAAGTATCGATGTCCTGTCGCAAGCCTGGGGAGGCCGCACTTATAGTTAATGAGATGGTCGATTTGTTTGTTGCTTCGCAGGGAAGTACAAAGAGAGCAGAAATTGCTGAGAGTATGACAAAGCTGGACGACCAAAGAGCTCGGGTTCAAAGGGAATTAGATGCAGCTGAAAGGGGACTCGGTGAAGTTCGTACGGCATGGGGCATAACCGACCTCGAACAGCCTGCAGGGCGTTATTTCCGGCATACAATTGAGTTAATGCTGGATGATTTAAGCGTTAAAGAAAACGAGCTTGCTCTGACAATAAAACAAATTCAAGCTAGTATTGCAAATCTTGAGGAATTAGCGACAGGACCTATTACCGAGCAGATTGAAAGTATAGTGGAGAATGACTCTGTTACGATTTCGCTAACTCGGGAGCTTGCATTTGCAGAAGCTCAATTAGCCGGCAGACTTACAAAGTTCGGTGAAAACCACAGAGTTGTGCTCCAAACGCAAGAGCTAATAGACGAAATCAGAGAAAAAAGACGACTCAGGAAGCAAGAAATAGCAGAACTGACGCGGCGGGCGAATCTCGCAAACGGACAGGACACTTTGATTGTGATGCAAGAAAGGTTGGCAGCAATGGAAAAGATGCGAGCGGAGATAGCTGCGAAAAAAAGAGACCTTGATTTAGCCCGTGTGCAATTTGGACAGCGGATGAAAATAAGAGATGAAAGAATCGAGATGCTTGATTCAATCAAGGAGCAGATTGAGAAATTAAAAATAATACACGATGATCCAAGGACACCTAAGGTCCAGCGTGTTGGCTTAGCTCCGGTACCGTTGGAAATGGTGTCTTCTCGAAAGTGGTGGGTACATTTCCCGGTTGGGACAATATTGGGCTTTTTATTTGGCGTCGGATTTTCCTTCCTCATCGAGGTGCTCAATGACCTTCTGCGTACGCCGAGGGATATAGGCAAATATCTGCGTATTCCGCTTTTGAGCATGATTCCCGATACAAGCGAAGATGACCAGGTTCGTGGAATTGATCCCTGTCATATCGTTCACAAGGCACCTTATTCCCTTATAAGTGAATCCTATAAGCAGCTTCGGACTCGTTTGAAGCTGTCCAGTCCTGCTGAGTCTAAAGTATTGCTTGTTAGCAGCGGTTCAGCAGGGGATGGAAAAACAACTGTGTCTGTCAATCTTGCGGTAACCTTTGTTGGCGAGAACAAAAAGGTACTGCTAATAGATGCCAACTTCAGACGTCCGAGTTTACAAACGCTATTCCCAAAGGCGGGCCTTGGCTATGAAGCTGAGGGTTTTGATTTTGGATTAAGTAGTGCGTTAATGAGACAGTGTAAAGTCCAAGATGCCATAAGGCCCAGCGGTATCGATAGATTGGACATAATTGATTCAGGGCCGTTGCCTTCCAATCCAGTTGATTTGCTCGACAGTGCGCAGATGGAAGAACTACTTGCTGAACAACGTAAAAATTACGATTATATTATAATTGATAGCCCACCTGTGCTGCTGGTAAGTGATAGCAAGGTGCTGGCAAAACTTGCTGATACAACAGTCCTGGTCTTCAACGCCACTGCTACAAGAAGAGGCGCTGCTCAAAGAACCATTGCTCAACTAAGAGAAGTAGGTGCCCGAATTGCTGGCTGCGTGCTTCTTGCTGCGAGGGCTATGAAGGGCGGCTACTTCGATGAGCAATTCAGGTCTTACCAAGAATATCAGAAAGTACAACCTGCTGCCGTCACAGCTTAGTAACATGCAACAACGGATACGAAGAACTGACCCCATTTTGCAATATGTTGCCAAATGGGGTCGTTTCTATATATAAAATTTCTTTGTAAGAGATGGTTCTATGGAAAGATTTTTGGTAACCGGCGGAGCCGGATTCATCGGTTCAAATATCTGCAAAAGACTCATTTCACAAGGTTGCTTCGTCCGGGTTGTTGACAACCTGCTCACAGGCAAAAAAAGCAACCTCAATGCTGTTATTGACAAACTTGAGTTTATCCAGGCCGATATGGGTGATGAGCAGGTTGCCCATTCAGCGATGAAGGATATCGATGTTGTTTTGCACCAGGGGGCCTTGCCATCGGTGCCTCGCAGCGTTGACGACCCAGCAGCCACTCACAAGCACTGCGTTGATGCCACTTTCACGCTTCTTCTGGCTGCTCGCGACGCCGGTATAAAACGCTTTGTATATGCGTCAAGCTCATCGGCTTACGGCGATACGCCGACTCTGCCAAAGGTCGAGACAATGCCTCCTCAGCCCCTCTCGCCTTACGCAGTGGGTAAACTCGTCGGGGAGTATTATTGCTCTGTATTTTATAAGGTTTTCGGCCTGGAGACGATTTCACTGCGTTATTTCAATGTATTCGGGCCTAATCAGGACCCGACCAGCCAGTACGCCGCAGCCATACCGGCTTTTGTAACTGCTATATTGAAAGACCAGCCGCCGACCATCTTTGGTGACGGCCTGCAGAGCCGGGATTTCACCTACGTTGATAATGTCGTCGAGGCCAATTTACTTGCTGCCCGGGTCAAGCAGACTGCCGGCGAGGTTATAAATATCGCCTGCGGCGAAGCCGTAACCGTTAATGAAGTTATTGACGATATCAACGAGGTGCTGGGTAAAAATATCAAGCCGAAATATGACCCTCCCCGCCCGGGTGATGTAAAACACTCTCTGGCCGATATCACGCTGGCCCAAAAGATAATCGGTTTCAAATCCAAAATGACTTTTCGCCAAGGCCTGCAAAAAGCCATTGATTGGTACCGCGAGAATCTTCTGTAAATAATTAGGTTCGACAAGCTCACTACAAATTGGGTTTGTTTGGGTTTGTTCCATTCGACAAGCTCAGGATAAATTGTCTTTGTTTTCATTTCCATCGTTCATAGTTTTTTGTTCATAGCTCATTGTAAAACAATAGCTTACGTTCATTTTAGGCATCCGGTAAAATTGGCTTTGGGATTTTTGAGCCAAAAATCAAGGTCAGTTTCATAACTCTTTATTATGAGAGAACATGCGCACACCTGATTTCTAAGCAAATTGGCTTTGGGATTTTTGGGCCAAAAATCGATGTTCATTTTCATATCCCTTT